>CAYVPI010000022.1:0-46786 GCA_964453495.1 uncultured Pseudomonas sp.
TGCCACGGTTGTTGTAGGCCTTTTTGCGGTGGGCTATTCGGCGATAAGCCGCGAGGTCGTGGTGGGTGGTGCGTTCTATGCCTATATCGCTCGCGGCTTGGGCCCGGTCACCGGCTTGGGCTCGGCCTGGGTAGCAGTGCTTTCCTACACGGTCTTCGTGCCAGGAGGGCTGAGCTATCTCGGTTTCGTCATGCAGACTTCGGTGAACGATGTGCTTGGTTATCATGTTCACTGGTTATGGTTTTCGCTCGGTGCATGGGGGCTGGTTTCCATACTGGGCTATCGCCGTATCGACTTTAGTGCCCGCGTGATCATGTTCATGATCCTGGCGGAATTCGTGCTATTGATGATTTTTGATAGCGGTATTGTCTATAGCCTTAAGGAGAACGCTTTTCCGAGCGAGTCGCTGAATGTTGACCACCTGATGCAGGGGGCGCCCGGCGTTGCGATTTTGCTTGCCTTTACTTGTTACTTCGGTATTGAAGCGGCTGCACTGTATTCCGAAGAAGTGGTTTCCCCTGAGAAATCCGTATCTCGGGCCACTTACCTGGCGATTGCAGCCATCGGTGTTTTCTACTTCCTGACATCCTGGATAACTGTTGGCGCTATTGGCCCGGAGAACATCAAGTCGATTCCCGAGGAAGATGTTGGGCTGATCTATTTCAAACTAAGTGATCAATATATAAGCCATCACTTTACTGTCGTGACTCAGATGGCGATTGTCACCAGCATGTTCGCAACTATCCTGTCGCTGCACAGTGTTGCCTCACGCTATATGTTTGTTCTCGGTCGCCAGCAATGCCTGCCAGCGGTATTGGGCAGGTCCCACCCCAAGCACGGCTCTCCGTCGAATGCCAGTCTGTTGGTGTCGCTCTTCTCAATTGTGGTCATCGCACTGGCCGCATCCCTCGGTATTCATCCAATGCTCGGGCTTGGCCTTGTGGCGCTTGGTTTCGCCGCAGTGGGGGTGATGTTCATGCAGGCCTTAACAAGCCTGGCGATTATTGCCTACTTCAAAGGGCGTGCGGACCGTAAGCGATGGAATCACTTGATCGCACCCGCACTTGCTTTTGTAGGATTGTGTGGAGGGCTGGTTATGGCCATTCAGAACTTCGAATATCTCAGTGGTAGCCAAAATGCAGTGGTTAATATCCTTCCTGTAGGGATTGTCATTGCCATGCTGGGTGGGATGTCCTATGGCTTGTGGATAAAGATCAAACGTCCGAAAAAGTTCGATCTACTCCTGAAAGATTAAGCATATGTGAGTGTTGCGTGCTCGCGATGAGCACGCATGTACTTCAGTATTTTATTGGCAACTTTTACGCTGCATATTTTTGCAGCGGTCCTCCCGCACGTAAACAACAACAGGAAACCGACGATGACTTTAAAATTGGTGTTGACCACGTTTACCGTGGCGTTAACGTTCTCCAGCCCATACTTGGTACAGGCGCGAGAGGCCTCTGATACTTCGCTCGACAGCGCAAGTGCTGCAGCAGAGATTCGTGAGTTTTTGGCGGGTCAGGAGAAAGCCAATGCGCAGGGCATGTCAGCATCTGACTTGGCCAAGCGTTTCTATATGCCTGATGTGACCATCATCGGTGAAGGCGAAGCTCAAGCGAAGCGCGGTATGGAGGCCGCTGTGACAGCACTGCAGGATTGGAACGACTACCTGGGCCCGGGTGGCCAAAAAGGCTGTCATTTCACGATGCAGGAACCTGTCGTTTCAGCAGGCGACATGGCTTCTGCCTACGCGGTATTGAGTTGTGCGCCTAATCCTCCGAAGCTCGAGAAGGGCGAAACGATACGTCAGCTATTTGTGTTCAAACGCACCTCTGCAGGGTGGCGAGTGGCTCAGGAGATGTGGCAGGCCGGGGGTTACTGAAGCGGTGTCGTGCAGAGCCCGCCTTGGCCTGGGGGCGTAACCTGGATCGCGACACAGGTGTGCAAGGGCCATCGGACGCGTGGTTTTGGCCGTTCGTTTTTTGGCCACTAAAAACCTTCGGCTACCACAGCGGCAGTTCTACTATGACTGCGCGCTGAGGAGAATTTTAACCGAACAGGTCGTATCAATCGCACCAGGCATCCATTTGATGACAGCCCCGAAAGAAGGTATTTCGTTCAGAGGGTGGTGGCGAGCGGTAACTTTTAACGAGCGCTATCACTCTTTCTTAAAATAATAGCCTTCAATCATGTCGACGGAAAAGTTTACGCCTTGACCCCGCCGACATGACTGCAATTTAAGTTATTGCAGTAGGGTTAAATAATAACTAGCAATTAAGAGATTCAAATGACTAAGCATATTATCGTGGTCGGAGGAGGGCCTGCAGGGCTGCTGACTGCCCTTGGGCTGGCGCGTCAAGGTAACCGCGTAACTGTTATTGAAGCTGACGACAAACTTAACATTAGCCCGCGCGCAATTGTCTACCATTGTTCGACCCTTCCTCATCTGCGGGACCTTGGTGTTCTTGACGACTGCATAAAAGACGGCTTTTTACGTCAGGATCTTGTTTGGCGAGTGCATGAAACGGGAGAAATGATCCGTTGGGATTTGAACTGCCTGGAAGGTGCTGTAGAGCTCCCCTATGCGTTACATCTCGGTCAGGACAAGCTTTGCGCCATTGTGATTGAGCATCTCAAGAAACTGCCCAATGTGGAGGTGCGCTATTCCACTTCGCTGGTGTCGTGCATTGACCATGGCGCAGGGGTGGTCGCCACGGTCGAAAACAATGGCCAGAGAGAAGATATTGAAGGCCATTGGCTCGTCGGCGCGGATGGCGCGCGCAGCGTCGTGCGACGAGAAGTGCTAAAGATGAATTTCTTTGGTGTGACGTGGCCTGAGCGTTATGTCGCAACCAACTTGCGCATCGACCTCGACAGTATGGGTTATGGAAAAGCCACCATGCAGGTCGACCCGGTTTATGGCTCCGTGATTTGCAAAATCGATGCTGAAGACGCTTGGCGTGTGACGTTTGTAGAAGACCCTGGTTTGCCAATTGAAGGGCTGGAGCAGCGTATTGCGACGGTGTTTGCCAAGCTCTTGCCCAGCCAGATTCCTTATGAAATGGATGCATTCACTCCCTACCGTATGCATCAACGTGTGGCCGACAGAATGCGCCAAGGACGCATTCTCCTGGTTGGAGACGCGGGCCATGTGACGAACCCGACCGGTGGGCTTGGTCTGACGGGCGGCATGTTCGACTGCTTTGCCCTGGTGGAAGCACTGGGTCGCGTCATACACGATGGGGCAGGTGATGAAATTCTCGAGTTTTATGATCGGGATCGCCGACGCAAGTTTATTGAGCTGGTGTCGCCGCGAGCATCGCAAAACCTGCGAAGCCTTTATCACATGCTGCCAGGTCAGCAGCGTGATGAATGGATAGAAGGCGCCCGGGCAATCGCTAATGATCGTGCAAAAATGCGTGAAGCCATGTTGTTTCACGAGCAGATGCGCACAGTGTTCTGATTATCCTATGGCGACTTATGAACTTTCGGATTTCGGCGGCTGCTTTTTAACTTCCGGCTCACGCAACGTCGAAGGACGGACGCTTGCGGGGGTAACGGCCTATGTCGAGTGGTTCAAACCGGTACGGTGCAACGGCGTTTCCGTGACATTGGTCCACGGTGGTGGCGGGCAGGGGGCCGACTTTCTCAGAACGCCGGATAACCGGCCTGGTTGGGTGCACGCTTTCTTGAAAGCCGGATATGCGGTCTATGTGCTCGACCGACCTGGACATGGCCGGAACCATTGGAATACTGCGGTTCTAGGCCCGGCGTTACCCGCGCCCGATTATGAAACGATTGTTCCGCGCTTTGTGGAGCCCGCACGGCACATGTTATGGCCTGAAGCCTCGCGCCATAGTCAATGGCCGGCGGAGCAAGGAGGTTCAGCCGATCGATTCATGGCCAGCCAGGGGCCGATGGCAACTGCGTTAACCGCTACCCAGCGGCATATTGAGGAGATAGCGCCTGCGCTGTTCGATCTGGTAGGAGACACCGTGCTCGTTACGCACTCTGCAGGTGGCCCGTGTGGGTGGGCCTTGAGTGCATGCGCAGGTGACAAGGTCAAAGCCATCGTAGCGGTCGAGCCATTCGGGGCGCCGGGGCTGGTACATTTTCAAGGAACGTTTGAAAACGGTCTTTGCGCAGCAAGTTTTCAGGGTACACATAACCCTTACGCGCCACCGATTGCCCTGCTGACGGCTGAAGCGTCATGGATGCGCGATATGAGCTTTCGAGCGGCGGAGTACTTACGCGCTCAAGGTGCAAGGCTCACCCATTTCGATTTGCCTCGTCATGGTATTACCGGGAATGGACATATGATGATTTCCGAACTTAACAATGATCGGATCGCCAGTCTCATTATTAATTGGCTGGACGAAACAATATCAAGTGTCTGTGCGTAGTAATGTTTGCTGGCTGATTAAATGATTGTCCTCGATGCGCGGAACTTAGAAAAAACGCTTTTAATAGTGAAATTTAATTAATTTGATGGAGCGACGACTGTGCAATCCTACTTCAGAATCGGACAAATAGTTCCAAGTTCGAACACCACAATGGAAACCGAAATTCCCGCGATGCTGATGGCGCGTCAGATGATTCGCCCTGAGCGCTTCACTTTCCACTCCAGCCGTATGCGTATGAAGCGTGTCGTGAAGGAGGAATTGGCGGCCATGGATGCCGAATCAGATCGTTGTGCCCTCGAGTTGAGTGACGCTCGTGTTGATGTGCTGGGCTATGCGTGTCTGGTCGCAATCATGGCGATGGGACATGGTTACCACCGTAAATCTGAACAGCGTTTGACCGCCCACACGGCTGCCAACGACGGTAATGCACCAGTCGTCACCAGTGCTGGTGCATTGATCGACGCGCTCAAAGTCATCGGTGCCAAGCGCATCGTGGTCGTCGCGCCATACATGAAGCCGCTCACTGAGCTGGTGGTCGACTATATCCGCCATGAAGGTTACGAGGTCACTGACTGGCGCGCCCTGGAAATCCCCGACAACCTGGAAGTCGGTCGTCATGACCCCTCGCTGCTGCCCGCCATCGTCGCGCAAATGGACACCAGCAATGTGGATGCCATTGTGCTGTCGGCGTGCGTGCAGATGCCTTCACTGCCAGCGATTGCGCAAGTCGAAGCAATGACCGGCAAGCCGGTTATCACAGCCGCCGTCGCCACGACCTACGCCATGCTCAAGCAACTCGATCTGGAACCCATCGTGCCCGGTGCAGGTGCACTGTTGTCCGGTGCCTATTGACTGCCTAACGGCCCTACACAGCGAGGTTCGTCATGACAAGCACGTTTCTCTACGGCGCTAACCTGCGCGCCAATGGCATCCGGCAACACTATCTTCGGTATGGTGGTGTCGAGGGCGGACACGCCGATCGCGATGCCGTGATCATTGTTCCTGGCATCACCAGCCCGGCGGTGACCTGGGGCTTTGTAGGCGAGCGTTTTGGTCGCCACTTCGATACCTACATACTCGACGTGCGCGGACGTGGCTTGTCGTCTGCTTCTGGCGAGCTGGACTACAGCCTGGAAGCGCAAGCTGAAGATGTGATCGCGTTTGCCGAAGCGTTGGGGCTGCGCAGCTACGCCATTGTCGGACACTCCATGGGAGCGCGGATCGGCATCCGTGCGGCAGCTAGTCATCCGCATGGGATGAGCAAACTGGTCATGATCGATCCGCCAGTGTCTGGTCCGGGTCGTCGTGCATACCCGGCTCAGCTGCCGTGGTACTTGGATTCGATGAAGCTTGCGCAGGAAGGTTGCACTGCCGACCAGATGAGCGTCTTTTGCCCCACCTGGACTGAGAATCAACTACGCCTGCGTGCCGAATGGCTGCACACGTGTGACGAGCGCGCCGTAGTCGCCAGTTTTGATGGGTTCCATTGCGACGATGTGCACCAGCACCTGCCTGCCGTCCAGGTCCCGGCCTTGCTGATTGCGGCCGGGCGCGGTGATGTCATGTTGCCGGTGGATATCGAGGAAATTTGTGAACTGCTGCCACAGGTTGACGTGGCACGTGTCGACGATGCTGGTCACATGATTCCCTGGGACGATGAAGAGGGCTTCTATGCCGCCTTCGGACGTTTCCTCGGCATCGCGTTGTAACTGTGTTTGCACCTGTATGCCATGTGCAGGCATGGCGTTTTTAGAGAGGACAGGCCATGGCCGTCAGTGACTACGATCTAATTCAAGCCTGGAAGCAAGTCTTGACGCTTTCCAAACTCGAGCCCGAGCATATCGTCACGGTGCTTACGAGTAGCAACACCCACCCGCAAACTTTGTCGACGGCGCTGACCGCTATCAACCTCCTTGGTGCGACGGCCAACCGCCTCGAGCTGCAACCCGTTAATGCCGAGAAGGCGCTCAGCCGTGACTCGCTGGCGTATCTCGGCACCACGCCGCTGACGGGAAACCGCGCGGCCATTGCGGCGTTGAAGGAAAGCGATCTGGTGCTGGATCTGATGACATTGTTGTTCTCACCCGAGCAGCACGAGATCCTCAAGGAAGGCACCAAGATACTGCTCGCCGTAGAGCCTCCAGAGGTGCTGGTGCGTATGGTGCCAAGCGTCGACGACAAGCGTCGTGTGATGCAGGCTGCGCAACGATTGCAAGGCGCCAAACAGATGCATGTCACTTCCGAGGCAGGCACCGATCTGCGCTGCCCGATGGGGGAGTTCCCGGTGATAAGCGAATACGGGTTTGTCGATGAACCCGGCCGCTGGGATCACTGGCCCAGCGGGTTCGTGCTGACCTGGCCCAACGAGCGAGGCACTGAAGGCACTATCGTCATTGATCGCGGCGACATTCTGCTGCCGATGAAGTCGTATGTGCAGGAGCCAATCCGCATCACCGTGAGCAATGGTTTCGTCACTCATATCGAAGGTGGTGTCGATGCCGAACTACTGAGCGAGTACATGGCCTCGTTCCAGGATCCGGAAGCTTATGCCATGTCACATATCGGCTGGGGATTACAACCACGTGCGCAATGGTCGACTCTGGCGATGTACGATCGCGAAGCAACTATCGGCATGGATGCACGCGCGTTTGAGGGTAATTTCTTGTTCTCCTTCGGCCCTAACAACGAAGCCGGTGGCCAGCGCACGACCGCTTGCCATATCGACATCCCGCTACGCCGTTGCACGGTGTCGCTGGACAGTGAGGTTGTAGTCCGTGAGGGCAAGGTGTTGGACGGTTTCGAATACGACAAATCCTGAGACCTGTTCATTCAGCACTTTGAATTCTGCAAGGAGAAAATCATGCACCAGGAAATTTCCACATACGAGCGCCAGGGATTCGGGCAGGACCTTGAGGCAAAGGCACCGTTCGGGTTGTTGATCGTAGATTTCGTCAACGGCTTCGCTAACCCGGCAGTTTTCGGTGGGGGCAACATCGCCCCCGCCATTGCGCAGACCAAACAGTTGTTGGCGCACGCTCGTAGTGAAGGATGGGCCGTAGCGCATAGCCGTATCGTGTACGCAGACGATGGGTCCGACTGCAATATCTTCGGTATCAAGGTGCCGGGGATGGTGACGCTGATCGAGGACGCTCCTGATAGCGCCATCGTTCCCGAACTGGCTCCCGTTATTGGCGAACTGGTGGTGCGCAAAACCGTGCCATCAGCCTTTTTCGCAACCTCGTTAGCGCCATGGCTGACACAGCGAGGTGTACAGACCTTGCTGGTCGCGGGTGCCGTCACTAGCGGTTGTGTACGCGCGAGTGTGGTCGATGCGATGTCTTGGGGGTTCCGCCCTCTGGTGGTTTCAGATTGTGTTGGTGACAGGGCGATTGCCCCGCATGACGCAAGCTTGTTCGACATGGCGCAAAAATATGCGGCAGTGTTGCCGTTAAACGAGGCATTGAAGGCGACTTCATGTGCCGACAAAGATTAAACAACTTGTTTTTTGGACACCCAACAGGGCGTCCGGGTCAGATAAAAATCCAGGCCATAGCGGGGAGGGGACCATGAAAAACTCATCCTTTTCACATGCCAATGCAGTGGGTGCTCGCTGGAGAACCGAGGCGGGAGTGGCTGACGAGCGCTTGCTCGAGACCATTCTGAAGCTGCTCGATGAACCTGAGCGTCAACCGATAGCGCTTGCTGATGTCGCGCAAGCACTCTTGCTTTCGCCACGAACCCTGCGGCGACGGTTACTGGAGTTGAACACACGTTTTAGTACGTTGATGGCTGAAGCCCGAAGGATGCATGTTTGTCGATACCTGACGGAAACGTCATGGTCCCTGGATCAGATTGCTGAACACGTCGGTTATAGCGATGCAGCTAACCTCAGGCAGGCGGTAAAGCGTTTGACTGGTGAGTCACCACAAGACCTTCGTTCGCGCACGAGAGTCAACTAAATCTAGCAATGAGTGTGTGCAAGTCTATGCCGATCAACTCGGCGTATCCTCAAAGAGTTGTCACTTGAAATCGTCACTACTGACGAAGTTCGGCAGATCCTTTGTTTGAAGTGGGTGCAGGCGTTTAATATTTAAGCGCTAAAGTTTTTTGGAAAATTCCCGGTTAATTAATTTTTACGACTGCTGGCATTGTTTGGCTCAGCCTCCATTCGGGCTTGGATTGCCACTGATCATGGTCATCGACTTATGTATCAGCGGTACGTGTTCGCGTGTGAAGTCTACCTGTTCATCCGTACTGAAAAACAATAATAACGAGGTGTACTCAATGAAATTCCCCCAACGTTTCCTGATGGCCAGTGTTGTTTTGCTGCCGTGGAGCACCACCCATGCCATTGAATTGAACAAGGACTTCACACTGTCCCTGGAGGCGGGCGTTTACAGTGACTACCGCTCGCGTGGGCTATCCCAGACCCAGGGGGATCCTGCGGTTCAGGGTTCGGTAGTGCTTTCCCATTCCAGTGGGCTTTACGCTGGCGTGTGGACATCCAATGTCGACTTCGGCCACGGCAGCACAACCCGTCAGGAAATCGATTATTTCGCAGGTTATAATTGGCAGGTGACAGACGATCTAAGTCTGGATGCTGCTTACTATGAGTATAAATACCCCAACCAGGCCGGATTCAATTACTCCGAATACTTTGCCAAGGTAAAAGCCTATGTTGTTTACTTTGGGGGGTACTACGCGAGTGATCTGGGTGGCGATCAAAGCATGCTCTACAGTTTTATCGGCTACGAGAATACATTGTCCCAGGATATCGGCTTGAATGTGCGTTATGGCAAAGTCGACTACAAGGACGATGTCATCTTCAGCGGTCACGGTGGTGCCCGCGATAACTATAAGGAGTGGCAAGTTGCATTAAATAAGGAGTTCGCTGGCCTGAATTGGTCGGCCAGCTATGTGGACACCGATCTTTCCAAGACGGAGTGCTTCAACCAGAACGGATTCGATGATGTGTGTTCGCCCGCTGTGGTGGTGGGCGTCAGCAAGTCTTTTTGAGGTATCGCATCGGGTTGAAACCGTCCACTGAACAGGGGAATCGGATCATGAAGATTATTCATTTGTTGGGAACGCCGCAAGGTTTGAAAGTAATCGTCACCGCAGGCGCCGCAGGGATTTGAATGGGGGGAGGGGAATACCCGTGTAGGTCTCAGGGAATGCCTGAATTACGGGAGCGCTTTATGTCGGTATGCTTGACCTGTTCGCCTGCTGCAGGCCTTCCACGCGCAATGGAGTGAGTGCAAGGACTCGGCACGGCGAGCATTAGTTTCTTGGATTGTGGCCCGTCCGGGTGACAGTCGCCGATCATGCTGCCACTGCCTGCCGCCCCAACCTACTGCCTTGAATCAGCGACCGAAAGAGCTTTCTTCCGTGACCCCGGGTCGTGTGCGACTGCGCTCAATGCACAGTCTTCACTTTCCCGCTTTGGTCATCGACGCGAATGCGTTTCAGCGATTTTTGCAGGCCGTCCAGTGCATGGTTTATGGCCACTGCGTCCTCCAGTCGACCGGCAGCGGACATCGCGGCGGCCAATTTGCGAAGTGCTGCAATTGACTGGCTGATGGCTTGAGCTGCAGCTTCGGCCTTGTTGATGCCTTCCATTTAGATGCTCCAATTGCTGGCTTCCATGCCGTTTAAAAAAGGTAGTACCCAGTGCTCCTTCGAGTTTGGCGCTAACCCTAACATCAAAAAAGTGCTGGTGGTTGAACCGGGCTCGATTTCCAAAGTGGATCTGGCCTAGCGCACCACATGCAGGTAGTGGAGATGGCGTTCATACTGATCGAGGATATCGCCGATCACGTCCTCGCGGCTCCAGCCCATGATGTCGTAGTCCTGGCCACCCTCACGCAAATGGACTTCAGCACGAAAGTACTTGCGCGCCTCTGCGCCGTCATCCGCATCCTGGAGGACAAAACTGGGCGCAGAAAAGGCACGGGTGCGCACTTCATAGAGAAAGCGCCCTTCGCCTGGATGAACCAGGTCCAGCGCGACGCCACCTTCCGGTTGGTCGCTGACAGTCACTTCGTAGCCTTGTTTACGCAGTTCCGTGGCGACTTCTTCGCAGGCCGGTTTAACCACTTCTTCAATGAACCGGCTCACGTGGACCCGGCGCGGCATCATCGCGATGTTGCGCAGCCGGCGCTGCCAGCTGCCTTGGGTTTGCTTGGAAAAGCGGTTACGCAGGCCACGGCGAGTGGCGTCCAGGTTCAAGGCCTTGAACAGCCCCCAGATCGATGCCAGCAGGATGATCGAGAAGGGCAGCGCGGTGGCAATGGTAGCGGTCTGCAAGGCTTTGAGGCCATTGGCGAGCAACAGGGTGACCGCCACCACGCCAATACTCACCGACCAGAATACGCGTTGCCATAACGGTGAATGGGTTTCCCCGGACGATGCGAGCATGTCGACCACCAGGGCACCGGAGTCGGCAGAGGTGACAAAAAACACGATGACCATCAACACCGCCACGAACGACACCACGCCCGACAGCGGGAAATGCTTGAGAAACTCGAACAGCGCCAGCGATGTGTCCTGGTCGATGACCGCCGCCAGTTCCGTTACCCCCTCGTTGAAGATCATGTGGATAGCGGAATCGCCGAATACCGTCATCCACAGCAAGGTGAAGCCAGCTGGCACGAAAAGGACGCCACAGACGAATTCGCGGATGGTTCTGCCACGTGAGATGCGCGCAATGAACAGCCCCACGAAGGGGGACCAGGACAACCACCAACCCCAATACAGCAAGGTCCAGCCGCCAATCCAGTCGGTCGGTTGATAGGCATAGAGGTTGAAGGTCTTGTTGACGATGTCCGACAGATACGCGCCAGTGTTCTGCACGTAGGTTTGCAGCAGGAATACCGTTGGCCCCAACAGCAGCACGAAAACCATCAGTACGATCGCAAGGCCCAGGTTGAGCTCTGACAGGATACGTATTCCCTTGTCCAGGCCGCTCGCAACCGACAGCGTGGCCAATGCGCAGGTCACCGCTATCAGGGCGACCTGCACGGTGACGTTCACGGGTAGGCCGAACAGCATATGAAAACCGCTGTTGATCTGCAGCACCCCGTAGCCCAGCGACGTCGCGACGCCGAACACGGTGCCGAGAATGGCAAAAACGTCAACCATATGACCAATCGGGCCGTATATGCGCTCACCTATCAAGGGGTAGAGCGCCGAACGCAGCGTCAGTGGCAAGCCATGCCGGAAGCTGAAGTACGCCAGGATCAGCGCAACGATTGCGTAGATGGCCCACGCATGCAGCCCCCAGTGGAAAAACGTGATCTTCATCGCTTCGCGCGCAGCCGCCGCGGTATTGGCCTCGCCTATCGGCGGGCTGGTGAAGTGCATGACGGGCTCAGCGACGCCAAAGAACATCAGGCCAATACCCATGCCGGCGGAAAACAACATGGCGAACCAGCTGCTGTTGCGATACGCCGGCTCACTGTGGTCCGGGCCGAGCTTGATATCGCCATAACGGCTGACTGCCAGGAACAGCACGCTGATCAGAATCAACGCCACTGCCAGGATGTAGAACCAGCTCGCATTGACGATGATCCACTGCTGGACCTGATCGAACAGGGCTTGGGCCTGGCTCTGGAAAACCACGGTATAAGCCACGATAAGCGCGATCAGCAGTGCACTGCTGTAAAAGACCGGTGGGTTGAGCGTGCTTTTGGGCGTTGGGCGAGGGTCCATCGGCAGAACACTCCTGTGAATCGAAACACCCCTGGGAAGGGGCTGAGATAGCCGAATGGGCAACTACGGCATCCGGCTCTAATCCGAGAGCCGAGTATAGACCAGGGGTGGAAGCAGGCATGAGCTGGCAGGCGTTGAGCAACGCTTACAGCCAGGGTTGATTGGTATAGTCCGATCGGACGTGTTATTCGCTATTCAATCTTCCTATCGTCCTGTTGTCATGGACGCTTATCGACGAGAAAGAACAACAAAAAATGAAAACTCCATCCACGTTTTACTCATTGACTGCTGCTGCATTGGCGTTGGCCTTATTGTCCTGCATTCAGATCGAAAAGGTGCAGGCCAGCGATTCACCCACGACGGCCAATGCGACTGAATTTGCTTTCGAACATACCAACTACCCAAGTACAGCTACCAGCCAACGGCTCTACGACGAACTGGATTACCAGCGCGCTGTGCAAGCCTACATCTGGGCCCAGCCATTGGTTGGCCTGGGGGCGATGAGTGAAGGGGCCCGGCGCATCGGTATCGCGCCGATGGAACTGTTCGTGTTCGATCAAGGCTTGCGGGCCAATCAGGCGCTGCAGACCGGCAATGATGATGTCATCTATTCGTTCAGCTATTTCAACCTGCAGGAAACCGGCCCGCTGGTGGTTGAGATTCCCGAGGGCAATCAGTACGGCGTGCTGCTGGACGCTTGGCAGCGGCCGATCGAGGATCTGGGGCGCATCGGTCCTGATCAAGGCAAGGGTGGCAAGTACCTGATAGCTCCGCCTGGTTGGAAGGGCGAACTACCCGCTGACGGTTACTTCTCACGGCTCTCGGCGACCAACAACGGCATGCTCTTTCTGCGTGCCGTGCGCGCCCCCGGGGAAAGTAGAGAAAGCGCCGTGGCTCGCCTGGCGCAGAGCAACATCTATCCCTATGCTGTGCATGCTTCCCCCCCAGCGTTACGCATGCGCAAGATGGGCACTGACAACTACGACGGCCTGACCCCTCGTGGCACTGCGTATTTTGACTTGCTGGCAAAACGCGTGCGCGAAGAAGGCGGCAATGAGCGTGATCGGGTCATGCTGGGTATGCTCGCCACTCTGGGGATCGAGCCCGACAAGGCGTTTGCGCCTGATGCCCGTCTGCAGCGGATTCTGCAGCGAGCCGAACACACCGGCCGGGCCATGGTCGCCAACCTGGAGTTCAACCCACGCAACCCACGTCGCGAAATCTTCAAAGGTACGCAATGGCATACAGGGACCGGGTTGGTGCACTACTCGCAAGAGCGGGGTGCGCTGACTGAGGTCGACGAGCGCGCAGCGTTGTACCGTTTTGGTTTTGGCATGCACAAATTCCTCGACCCGAACATCAAACCCGTGGTCGGCAAGGGTGCGGCGTATGCGACGGCTTACAGAGATGGCGGCGGGCATTTCCTGGATGGCAGCAAGACCTACCGACTGCATGTTCCCGGCAATGTCCCGGTCAACGACTACTGGTCGGTCACGGCCTATGATGCCGATACCTTTAATTTCATCGATACCGATCAAAAGCAGCCGTCATTGTCATCGCTCAAGGATCTGGCACGAAACGCCGACGGGTCCATTGATCTTTACTTCGGTCAGCATGAACCTCACGACAACTCCGGGAATTGGATCAAGACAGTGCCAGGCAAGGGGTTTCTGCTTTTGTTGCGGATGTTCGGACCGACCCAGAGCTTTTATGACGGCAGCTGGACATTGGGCGACCTCACGGAGGTCAAGCAGCCAAGCCAGTCTTGATTGCGCTGTCGCTAAAACCGAAAAACCCGGCATTGTGCCGGGTTTTCTTTGGATGGGGCCAAGTCCGTTTGGCTGCTTGCAGTGTGCCCTGCCGGTGTGACGAAGGTATGACAGCGCCCCCGGTATCACACGAATCAACTTGGGCTTCAGCGCGGCGCACCCGGCCACATGCTGCGCAATACCCCGTCGCGCCTCACCAGCCCGTGCACCAGCGCCGCCGCCAGGTGCAACAACACGGTGGCGAACAATAGATAGGCGAGCCAGCTGTGGGCCACGCGCAACTGGGCATACCGCTCAATGTCCTGGGGTAGCAAAGGAGGCAGGTTCAGCGCAAGGGGATAGCCGCCTGCCGAGAGCATGCCCCACCCGATCAGCGGCATGGCCAGCATCAAGGCGTACAGCAGCAGGTGCGAGGCTTTTGCGGCCAAGCGCTGGGCGGCAGGCATGTCACTGGGCAGCGGCGGGCTGCCCAGGCTCAGGCGCACGACAATGCGCACCAGCACTAGCACGAACAAGGCCATGCCAATGGCCTTGTGCAGGCTGATCAGCAAGGTATGCCGGGGTGACAGGTCGGCGACCATGCTGACGCCAACGAACAGCATGGTCAGGATGAGTATTGCCATCAGCCAGTGCAACAGGCGGGCGAGGGGGTGGAACTGTGTGCTCGAACGGCGGCTCATGGACGGGCTCCCAGGCCGGCGGCTTCCCGGCTGCGGCGGTTGAATGACTCGGAATAGGCCGCAGAGCGGGCAGCGAGAATCGGGTCGGCGGAAGCCTCGATGCCACGGGGCAGGACCATCGGGTCGAAGTTCAGGTCACGGCAGGCGCCGTGCTCGGGTGCCTCAACTTGCTCGATCACCAGGGTGCCGGCGTCTACTTGGCGGCGTTGTGCGGGCCAGGGTTGGGCGGCATCGTCCACCGGGTCGCCAGGTTCGGCCAGGGTCAGTATCAGCTTCCACTGCAGGGGGCCCTGAGCCAGGCGCTGTTGCAGGTCGTGCTGCAGGTAATCCTTGTCTTGGATGTTCGCGGGTAATGCGGCGAAGGGTGTATGCGGTTCCATGCGCCAGCGCACGGGGTGGGCATTGCCCCCGCCATCTATCAGCCGGAAGGCATTGATGCTGTGAAAGGCCGTGTTGGCGAAGCTGTCCGTGGCCTTGTAATCCTTCACCCACTGCCGGAAGGCCGTGCTCTCCGGGTGTTGGGCGAAAAATGCCTGAACCTTGGCCGGGTCGGGCTTGCCGGTGGCAGGGTCCGGCGCCATGGCCAGCATTTGATCGTAGAAGCCCTGGGCAGTGTTTACCGCCAACACGGGAGGGGTGTTCATGCCACTGCGCCAGCGCTGGCCGTCATCGCTGGTGAATTCCACCGCCAGGCTGCGGGTGGGCACGCTGGCATCGGCGCTGAATGGGTTGGCGCCACCAATGGCGAAACGGCCCACCACGGGCACGCGTGCCTGGCTGAACACCCGGGCACTGGACAGGGGCTCTACCAGCCCGCTGCTGGTGAAGTAACCGCTCACGCACAAGCCTTTGGCATGGTTTTTCCGATAGCCGGGGTAATGCCCGGCCTGGGCCTCGAAAGTGTCGATAATGCGTTTAGGCGTCAGGCGTGCAGGCCCGAGCCAGCCGGCGGCATAGGCAAAGGTGGCGGCCAGCGCGGCAACCCCTGCGCCTATGGCAGCCAGGCGCAGGGCGCGGGCGCGACCTTGTAACGGAGTGCTCATGGTGACGATCCAGGTCAAGTGAATGAGCCGGTACGACGCATGGGCAGCGATTTTATTCCAGGGCTCAGGAATAAATTTCAGCCTCGGGCGTCTGCCTCGTACACTGACTGCCTGCAGGTCCACGACCCCTGACCATGAACAACCTCGACGACGAGCAATTACGCGAGATGCTCCAGCGCTTGCGCCGCTTCGCCCTGTGGCTGACCCGCGACGGCAGCAGCGCCGATGATCTGGTCCAGGCCACCGTAGAGCGGGCCTTGAGCCGGCGCAGCCAGCAACGGGTTGATGACAGCTTGCGTGCCTGGCTGTTTTCGATCCTCTACCGACTGTTTATCGACGGTAAACGTCGCGAGCGCCGGCATGCTCGCTGGGTGGCCTGGTTCGGTCGCGATGAGGTGGGCGGTCATAACACTGAAGACATTGCCTTGGCCGAGTCGGGCCTTGCGGCCTTCGCCCGGCTCCCGGCCGAGCAGCGGGCGCTGTTGCTGCTGGTCAGTGTCGAAGGCTTGAGCTACAAGGAAGCCGCCCAGGCCCTGGATGTGCCCATCGGCACGGTGATGTCGCGCTTGTCGCGGGCCCGTGCGGCATTGCGCGAACTGGCCGAGGGCAGTACAGCACCTGCGGCATTGCGGAGGTTGAAATGAGCCGGTTGATTCCGTCCGAAGAAGAATTGCACGCTTATGTCGATGAGCACCTGGAGCCGGGGCGCCGCCGCGAGGTAGAGCTGTACCTGGCGGCCAACCCCGAGCAGGCGGCGCGTATCGAAGGCTGGCGTGCCGATGCCAGGCAGCTGCGTGCGGCATTGGCCGGGCTGGCCGAACAACCCTTGAACCCACGGCTGCACCCGGCTGCCGTGCGCCGAGATCAGCGCCAGCGCCGGCAACGTCACTGGGCCACAGCGGCGATGCTGCTGGTGGCCTTGGGCGTCGGCGGCCTGGGGGGCTGGCAAGCCCGTGAAGCAGGCCTGCTGGCCAGTAGCGTTCCGCCCATGGCCGATGCCGTGCAGGCCCACCGGCTGTTCGCCTATGCCGCGCCTCTGGATATTGCGGTCGAACGCCCGGCTCAGCTGCAAGCCTGGCTGATGCAACACTTTCACCTGGCGGGGCAATTGCCGGATCTGTCCACCTATGGTTTTACTCCTGTCGGTGCACGCCTGTTGAGCAACGAACAGGGGCCGGCGGCGTTGCTGGTGTTTCAGGATGCCAAGGGTGAGCGCATCAGCCTGTTTTTGCGCTCGCCCGGCGAGCGCTACGCACGCATGCCCACCGGCGAGCGAGTCGAGGGGCAATTGCAGGCGCGCTACTGGTCCCATGGCGCCTACAACTATGCGTTGGTCAGCGAGGTGGCCGACGGTCGTGGCGCGCAGGTTCGCCAGGCGTTGGATATCGCCCTGTAGGTGGCGTGAACTAATTATTGCAAAGGTTCATCCGTTCTCTTTCATGACAGGCCAGCTCCCAGGCCAGGGATGAACACAGAACGGAGGATGAAATGGGCGTCGATCAACAGGGCAGGGCTGTACGTCCGGGCATGAGCCATCCCGATGGCCTGCGTCTTTTTTGCCTACCGTACTCAGGGGCCAGCGCCATGGTCTACAGCCGCTGGCGGCGCAAGCTGCCGGCCTGGCTACAACTGCGCCCACTGGAATTGCCCGGGCGCGGCATGCGCATGAGTGAGCCCTTGCAGCGTGACCTGAAGCAACTGGCCTTCCAGTTGGCCGACGAGATCAAAGCCGAACTGGACGGGCCTTATGCCTTGTTCGGTCACAGCCTGGGCGGCCTGCTGGCGTTCGAGCTGGCCCATGCCTTGCGCGCCCGGGGCCTGGCTGCACCATTGGCCTTGTTCACATCGGCGACCGCCGGGCCGGCCCTGCGCGATGTCAGCGAATATGCCATCGAAAAAACCGACAATGAATTGCTTGCCCGTTTGCGTGAGCTCGGCGGAACCAGCGAAGAGGCCCTGGGCAACCATGAGCTGATGCAAATGATGTTACCCATCCTGCGTGCCGATTTTCTGTTGTGCGGCAGCTTCGACTACGGCGAGCGCAAGCCCATGGCGGTGCCGATCCATGTCTTCGGCGGCAAGCAGGACAGCGTCAAGGTTGAAGCCTTGCTCGATTGGCAGGAGGAAACCAGCACCGGTTTTTCCCTGGACATGTTTGAAGGCGGCCACTTTTACCTCAATAAGCAGGAGGCAGGCCTGTTGCGGTGCTTGCGCCGATATGCAGAGCGGCACCTGGCGCGATGGCGGAGTGGTCGGGTGCGTCAGCCGGTGCGGGCGGCGGGCTGATCAACGTTTTTTATTCGAGATTCGAGCACAGACAGTTTGCTATTGGGTGAGGCCATGAAAGATACTAGTTCTCATTAGCGTCCGATAAATACTCCTGTTGCCGACCACTTCATGCTGACTTCTCCTGTCTCCAGCCTGCTGCAGAGCTTTCAAGAACACTACGATGACCTGCTGCAGTTCCTGACCCGGCGCATGAATGATCGCCAGCGCGCCGCCGACGTGGCTCAGGAGACCTACCTGAAACTGGTCAAGATCGACCAGCAGAATGTCGCAGTGCTCAATGACCGCAGCTTCATCTTCCGGGTGGCCGGTAATCTGGCTATCGACACCCTTCGCCGAGAACAGCGACTGGCTGCCAACCTGAGCGACCCGGCGGCGGGGGACGAAGTGGCTGACCCTGCGCCGCCACCGGAAGCGGCACTGTTGGCCACCGAGCGCCTGGCGATACTCGATGAGGCGCTGTTGCAGCTCTCGGCCAATGCCCGCCAGGCCTTGTTGCTCAACCGCGTCGAAGGGCTGACTCAGGCGCAAATAGCGGTGCGGCTGGGCGTTTCCGAAAGTATGGTGGCAAAATACATCGGCCAGGCCTTGCGCCATTGCCGTGACTGGCTCAAGCATAACCATGTCTGATTTCCCATTTCCGGCCGCCGACTTATCGATGACTACCTGCCCTGACAGTGACTTGAACGACGACGCCATCGACTGGCTGGTGCTGCTCAACTCCGGCAACGCTACGGCGCAGGACCGCGCCCGTTATCTGCGCTGGTGCCAACTCAGCCCTGCGCACGCCGCAGCAGCCGAGGAGGCGCAAATGCTGTGGGGCGACCTTGGTCATACCGTTGCCGCCAACTCTCTACAAGTGCCTGCGCAGCGCCCGAACCGGCAATGGCTTCGTGCGCTGGCCGCTTCACTGGTGCTGGCGGTGGTGGGTTACAGTGGTTGGCAGCAAGCGCCGGTGTTGCTTGCCGATTACCACACCGGGATGGGGCAGCGGCAGACCCTGACCTTAAGCGACGGTTCGAAAGTCACCCTCAACAGTGCCAGCGCCTTATCGGTGCAGTTCTCGGCCGGGCAGCGCAAGGTCTTGCTCAAGGCCGGGGAAGCGCTGTTCGAGCCCACCGTGGAAGCGGGGCGGCCGTTTGTGGTCGAGGCTGGCGACGAGCAGGTGCAGGGGGCAGGGGCGCAGTTCAGCGTGCGCCGCGAGGGCAGCCGCATGACCGTGGTGGTCGCGCAAGGCCAGGCCCAGGTCAGCGGGCGCCAACCTGCTGTGCTGCTGCACAGCAACCAGCGCTTGCAACAGGATGGCCAGGCCGATGCTGTCGATGCGCGAGCCTTGACTGCCTGGCAGCGGGGCAAATTGATCTTCAACGGCAAGCCGCTGGGTGAGGTGATCGCAGAACTGGAGCGCTACCAGCACGGGCGCATCCTGATTTCCGACGGGCAACTGAGCGCGTTGCAGGTCAGTGGCGTGTTCGATCTCGATGACCCGCAAGGGATGTTGCGCACCCTTGAGCAGCGATACCCGGTGAAGGTCACCTACCTGCCGTGGCTTGCGGTGCTGCACTGATCCATGCCCGCGTGTTGGCGGGCGTTTGATCTGCGATGCAATTTTTTTCATTTCCCACTGCAAGTTCCTTCCAGCCAGATCGTCGTAGTGAGACTGATCAGAAATCAATTCTCATTTACGTCATTTTGTCTGGAAGAAAACAGTGAAAGGATTGTTCAAGCCGTCGGTCATTTCTCTCGCAATACTGCGTCACGCGCTATTGGCCTCGACCGCCCTGGCGTCGATTGTTGCACCCGTGGCTGTTCATGCGACACAAATCACCAACTCCGCCAGCAAAGGCTCGGCACAGGCGCGTGTCGTGACCTTGGCACTCCCCGCCCAGGAGTTGGACAAGGCGCTGACCAGCTTTGCCGATCAGGCCGGCTTGCACCTGTTGTTCAGTACCGCGGATGTGGCCGGCTTGCAAAGCCAGGAATTGAAGGGTTCGCTGAGTATCGGCGATGCCCTGCAGGCGCTGCTGGCCGGCACCGGCATGAGCTGGCAGTTCAGCGATGAGCGCACGGTGATCCTGCGACCGGCCGCACCCGTGGAAGCCTTCAACCTCAAGCCGATCGAAGTCAGTGTGGCCTCGCGCACCAGCACCGCGATCAGTGAAATTCCGGGCACGGTCTGGGTGGTCGATCAGGCCCAGCTGCGCGAACAGATCGATACCGGCGTGAGCCTCAAGGAAGCCATCGGCAAGCTGGTACCGGGCCTGGACCTGGCGCCGGAAGGGCGTACCAACTACGGCCAGAACATGCGTGGGCGTAACGTGCTGGTGATGATCGATGGGGTCAGCCAGAACAGCTCGCGGGGCCTGTCGCGGCAGTTCGACAGCATCTCGCCATTCAACGTCGAGCGCGTCGAAGTGTTGTCCGGTGCCAACGCCATTTATGGTGGTGGCGCCACCGGCGGCATCATCAACATCGTCACCAAAAAAGGCGAGCCGGGCCGGGCGCGCTTCGAGACCCAGCTTGGCGCCACCAGCGGTTTCAACAACAGTGACGACCTGAGCACTCGTGCCGCCCAGTCCATCAGCGGCGGCAATGAGCGCATCAACGGACGCCTGGGCATTTCTGGCGAACAGAACGAAGCCTTCTACGATGGCGCCGGCAACCAGATTTTCATCGACAACACCCAGACCGACCTGCAATACAATCGCACCGTCGATGTGCTGGGCAGCCTGGCGCTGCAATTCAACGAACAACAGGACCTCGACTTGCTGGCGCAGTACTATGATTCCGGCAACCATGGCAGCACCGGCATCTACTTCCCCAACCTGACTTACAACGGGCCTTCCAACCTGGAAGATGCCGAGCTGCGCAGCGGCTACTCCACGGACCTTGAGCCGCGCACCAAGCGCCTGTTGCTCAACGCCAACTACCACCACAGTGATGTGTTGGGCCAGGACTTCTACCTGCAAGCGTCTTATCGCAAGGAAGACGACAACTTCTATCCGTTCCCGTATTACAACAGCGGCAAGCCGGTGGGCTCGCGCGGGGTGTACTTTGCAGGCTCCCAACAGAATTTCGAAGTCACCAGCCTCAAGGCGCTGTTCGCCAAGCAATGGGATGCCCTGAAGCTGACCTATGGCGTGGACCTGGACCGCGAGCGCTTCAACGCCGAGCAAAGTACCTTCGACGCCCTGACCTCGTCCGAAAGTGGCGGGCTGGACCTGGACACCGCGAGCAAGGCACCGCGCTACCCAAGCTACCGGGTCGACGGCCTGTCGGGCTATGCCCAGCTGGACTGGAAGGCCACCGAAAACCTCACGTTCTCCGGTGGTGCCCGGCGCCAGTTGATGGACGTCGACGTGAGTGATTTCAAGGGCGTTCCTGGTGGCAGCAACGACTATCAAGTCGACCTGTACAATGCCGGTGCCATCTACGACTTCAAGAATGGCCATCAGCTGTGGAGCAACTACGGCGAAGGTTTCGACCTGCCGGACCCGGCCAAGTACTACGGCAAGCCTGGCCTTAGCGTGGAAGACAACCCTCTGGCCGGCATCAAGAGCCGCCAGGTGGAGCTGGGCTGGCGCTATGCCGACCTCGACTGGGATGCCCAGGCTGCGCTGTACTACATCTGGTCAGACAAGATCATCACAGTCGACAGCGCAACCCTGACCATCGATGTTCAGGACCAGAAGAGCCGCGACTATGGCTTCGAGGGCGCCTTGACACGCCGTTTCGCCTCCGGCTGGGAAGGCGGCAGCACCTTGCACCTGGTGCGCTCCGAGGAAGAAGATGCCAGCGGCGATTGGATCAAGCGCGACGCCCGCTATGCGTCGCTGTCCAAGTCCACGGCCTTCGTTGGCTGGAAGGGCGAGCGCACCCGTGCCCGCCTGCAAGGTAACCATGCCTTCACCCTCGAAGACGATGCCGACCACGAGATTTCGGGGTACACCACCTTCGACCTGCTGGGCAGCCGCGACACCGACTTCGGTACCTTCAGCGCGGGTATCCAGAACCTGCTGGACAAGGAATACAGCACGGTCTGGGGGCAGCGGGCGACGCTGTTCTATTCGCCGACCTATGGGCCGGCGTATTTGTATGATTATCAGGGGCGTGGGCGGACTTACACCTTGAGTTGGTCGATGGCTTATTGAGCCTGAGCGGGCGCTCTCGCGGGCAAGCCCGCTCCTACAGGAATTAGGTGACCCCTGTAGGAGCGGGCTTGCCCGCGAGAGGCCCTCAAGCAAACGCCGCCAGCAAATCCTCTTCAAACGCCAACAACGCATCCCCCGGCACTTGTCCCCGGTGCCGAGCCAGTTGAAAGGGCACCTCATAGTTCGCCCCAGCAGCGCCCACCGCCCGCAACAGGCCGCGTTCCACCCAGGGCTGGGCAAAGTGCTTGGGCAAAAAGCCGATGTGCCGCCCCGACAGGATAAACGCCAGCGCGCCTTCGACCTGCTCGGTGCGCGCCGAGCAGATACCCGTGCGTACCGGCTCGTCGCTTTCCAGAAAGCGGTAGGGGTGTTCGATGCGGTCGGCATCGATCAGATCCTGCTCTCGCACCACCGGGGCGCTGAACAGAGGGTGGTCGAATCCGCAGTAGAGCTGTTCGGCTTCTGTGAACAACGGGCGATAGTCGAATGCCCGTTGTGCCCCTGAGAAATAGCCGATGGCCAGGTCCAGGCGCTGTTCCAACAGCAGACGCTCCATATCGGCTGGCATGGCGCTGATCAACTCGATCTGTACCGACTCGTCGCGCTGGCGAAAGCGGGCAATGGCATTGGCCAGTTTCAGGGTTACCGAGGGGTCCAGCGCCTCGGAAAAGCCGACACGCAGTTCGCCCAGCAATCGTCCCGCAACGCCATTGGCCTGATGCCTGAATGCCTCGATGGACTCGAAGAGCACGCGCGTGGCCTTGATCAGTTCTTCACCCTTGGGCGTCAGCTTGAAGCCGCCCTTGCCACGGCTGCACAGGCGGTAGCCCAAGCGCGTCTCGAGCTTGGCCATCTGCTGGCTGATGCTCGGCTGGCTCAGCCCGAGTACGCCCTGGGCTGCACTGAAACCGCCGCTTTGCACCACGACGGTAAACAGCCTGAGCAATTGCAGGTCCAGGTCGTGCAGTTGTCCCAGCATGAAACATTGCTCCTGGTGAATGTCAGGATAATTGACTTGTTATTTCACTAATGTAACCCGCCGGGCATGCTGTCGGCACTCCCTGTGTCGAGGTGCTCATCATGCGTTTATCACTCTTGTTTCTATCTATGGCGCTGGCCTTGCCGGCAATGGCTGAAGACAAGGTCGTCAACCTGTTCAGCTGGGCCGATTACGTGGCACCGGAAACCCTCAAACGCTTCGAGCAGGAAACCGGCTATACGGTGCGCTACGACACCTTCGACTCCACCGACGTACTGGAAACCCGCTTGCTCACCGGTGGCAGCGGCTATGACGTGGTAGTGCCTTCCTCCAGTGTGTTGGCCCGGGCCATGGCTGCCGGAGGCTTGCGCACTACAGGCGCTGCGGCGTTGCAAGGCTATAGCAACCTCGACGCCGACTTGTTGAACAAACTCGCCCAGGTCGACCCGGGCAACCAGTATGGCGTGCCCTACACCTGGGGCACCCTGGGGCTGGGCATCAATGTCCAGGCGGTGCAGCAACGCCTGCCCGGTGTTGCGCTGAACAGCCTGGATCTGCTGTTCAAGCCCGAATACGCCAGCAAGTTGGCCGACTGCGGGATCGCCATCACCGATTCCCCTCAGGAAGTGATCGGCCTGGCCCTGCATTACCTGGGCAAAGACCCGTACAGCCGCGACAAGGCTGATCTGGCTGCCGCCTCCGCATTGCTCCAGCAGTTGCAGCCTTCTGTGCAGTACGTGGCCAATGGCAAACAGATCAGTGACCTGGCTAACGGCAGCGTGTGCCTGGCCCTGACCTACAACGGCGATGCCAGCATGGCTGCCGATCGGGCCCGGCAGGCCAACAAGCCTTTTGAAGTGGTGTACCGAATTCCCAAGGAAGGCACGCTGATCTGGCAGGACAACCTGGCCATTCCCAAGGATGCGCCGCACCCGGAAGCGGCCAGGGCCTTTATCGAATTCATGCTGCGCCCCGATTCCGTGGCAGCACTGACCAACACGCTATTCTTCGCCAATGCCAACGAGGCGGCGACCCCGTTGGTCGACGCCCAAGTGCGCAATGACCCGGATATCTACCCACCAGCAGAGGTGCGCGCACGGCTGTACGCCGACCGCAGCATGGCACTGCCCGACATGCGCCAGCGCACCCGCTTGTGGACCACTTTCCGTAGCCGCCACTAATAAGGAATCCATTCATGGATCAGGTAAAGCAAAACGACCAGGCAATGACCCGCAGCAGCCTTTACGGCACCGCGGCAGAAAGCACTTACGCAGGTATCACCAGTTTTTCCCGCCGGCGTTACAGCCGTGACTTGCAGGGTGTCGACGTGGTGGTCAGCGGTGTGCCGTTCGACACCGCCACCAGCAACCGGCCCGGTGCACGCTTTGGGCCACGAGGCATTCGCAACGCCTCGGTGCAGTCGGCCTGGGAGCGGCACTGGCCATGGGAGTTCGACCCCTTCGATCATTTGGCGGTAATCGACTATGGCGATTGTGACTTCGACTACGGTACGCCCCAGGCCACGCCGGAGGTGATCGAGGCCCATGCCGAGCATATTCTGGCGGCTGGCTGCGCCATGCTGACCCTGGGTGGCGACCACTTCATCACCTACCCATTGCTCAAGGCCCATGCACGCAAGCATGGCCCGTTGTCGCTGATCCACTTCGACGCCCACAGCGATACCTGGGCCGACGACAACGACCAGCGCATCGACCACGGCACCATGTTCTATCATGCTGCCAAGCAAGGCCTGGTGGACCCGTCGCGGTCGGTGCAGATCGGCCTGCGCACCACCAATGACGATGACCAGGGTTTTGCCATCCTCGATGCGCGCCAGGTGCACCGGCGTGGCTGTCAGGAGATCATCGAGGCGATCCGCCAACGGGTTGGCAACAACCCGGTGTACCTGACCTTTGATATCGACTGTTTGGACCCGGCCTACGCGCCCGGTACCGGCACACCGGTGTGCGGCGGCCTGAGCACGGTGCAGGCGCTGGAAATCATCGGCGGGCTACGGGGTATCAACCTGGTGGGCATGGATGTGGTGGAAGTGGCGCCGGCCTACGATCACGCCGACATCACATCACTGGCAGCGGCCACCCTGGCCATGGAAATGCTGTGCTTGTACGCGGCACGGCATAAACTCTAACGAGGCCGCCCAGACACAATATGAATCATCTCTGCGCGGCTGTCCGGGGTTCCGATCGAACCCAGCGCGCCTTAGGCTATCCAAGTGCTTGAGGCATCGACATCGCGCACGAGGTGATCGTTTTGAAGCGTACAGTGCAAGGCCTGGCGGCGTTGCTGTTGGGTATACTGTTGGCCAACCCGCCAGTGCTGTTGGCGGCAGGCCCGAACAACCCCTACAACAGCCCGATTCGCAACGCCAACCCCAACAGTCGTCAGGGCAGTGTGCCGAGCGTGCCACCGGTGCGCGGGCCTTCGACAGCCCCCATCATTCGGCAACCAACCCTGGAAAACCGTGGCATCGGCAACGACATGCGCCGCGAACCCTCGACTCCCACCCCGCAAGCCCACCCGCCCGCAACGCCCGCCCGACGGCCGACGCCATGAATGACCTTCCGACCGATCCGCAAGGAAACTGCCATGCCATTGAAACCGCTGCTGCTGACATTATGCGCCGTTGCTATGAGTTACCTGTCGGCCGGGGCCTGGGCTGGACCTGAACGCAGCTATCCGAGCGAACTGGGCCAGGTCAGCGTCGAGACCATCGCCCAGGGTTTGAAACACCCTTGGGCGCTGGCGTTCCTGCCGGATAACCAGGGCATGCTGGTGACCGAGCGCCCCGGTAATCTGCGGGTTGTCAGCCATGACGGCAAGATTGGCGCACCGATCAGCGGCGTGCCGCAGGTGTGGGCCAAGGGGCAGGGCGGGTTGCTGGATGTCGTGTTGTCGCCGCAGTTCAAGCAGGACCGCATGGTCTACCTGTCTTATGCCGAAGGCGGTGGCAAGGGCGGCACGGCCGGTACGGCGGTCGGGCGCGGGCGCCTCTCCAACGACATGAACCGGCTTGAAGATTTCAACGTAATTTTCCGCCAGCAGCCCAAGTTATCGGTAGGCAATCACTTCGGCTCACGGCTGGTGTTCGACCGTGACGGCTACCTGTTCATCGCCCTGGGTGAAAACAACCAGCGCCCCACTGCCCAGGACCTGGACAAGTTGCAAGGCAAGGTGGTGCGCATCCACTCCGATGGCAAAATACCCGACGACAATCCTTTTATCGGCCAAGCCGGAGTGCGGCCGGAAATCTGGTCCTACGGCCATCGCAACCAGCAAGGCGCTGCACTGAACCCCTGGACAGGCCAGCTCTGGACCAACGAGCACGGCCCACGTGGCGGCGACGAGATCAACATCATCGGGCGCGGCAAGAATTATGGCTGGCCCCTGGCGACCCACGGCATCAACTATTCCGGTGGGCCAATCCCCGAGGCCAAGGGCAAAACTGCAGAAGGCACGCTGGGCCCGCATCATGTCTGGATGAAGTCCCCGGCCATCAGTGGCATGGCGTTCTATGACAACGGGCGATTCAAGGCCTGGAAACATGATCTGTTCATCGGCGCACTGCTCGAACAAGAGCTGATCCGCCTGCAACTGGAAGACGACAAGGTGGTCCATGAGGAGCGCTTGCTGGGCGAGCTCAAAGCGCGCATTCGCGATGTGCGCCAAGGCCCCGACGGCTATCTCTACTTGTTGACCGACGAAGACGACGGCGCCTTGCTTAAAGTTGGCCTGGAGCAGAGCGACTCGGGTCAGGCCACGTTACTGACCTCGAACTGACCGACCAGCTTCTGCAGTTTGTTGGCGTTGAGACGCACCCGCTCAGCGCTGTTTTGCAGCACTACCACGGTCTGGCGCATATCACCGCAGGACTGGTCGACCTGCTTGATGGTCTGGCCGCAATCCAGGCTCTTCTCGTTGAGCTGCTGGATGATGCCAAACAGGCTGTCGACCGCTTGATGCAGTTGCAGGTTTTCGTCCGAAGCGCTTTGCGCCAGGCGCAAGCTGTTGTCGACATCCTCCACGCCACTTTCCATGAAGGCCACGGCCTTGCGGGTTTCGCCTTGCAGGCCTTCGATCATTTCCCGGATGTGCTCGGCGGCGTTGGCCGTGCGCTTTGCCAGCGAACGTACTTCATCGGCGACCACGGCAAAACCGCGGCCATGTTCACCGGCGCGAGCGGCCTCGATGGCCGCGTTGAGCGCGAGCAGGTTGGTCTGGTTGGTGATGTCGGTGATAAGGCCGGTGAAGGTGCCGATCTCGACCATGCGCTGGTCCAATTGCTGCACGCTGGCCGCCGAACGTGCCACCACATCGCGAATCGACTGGGTACCCGTCTGCACTGCTTCGAATTGCTCGCGGGCACGCAGTACCACCTCGTCCATGGCTTTTTTCATCTCTTCGGCGGTCAGCGAGGCCTGTTGGATTTCGCCCAACTGACCTTCGACGATGATCATCATGCGGTGAATCGCATCGGCCACTTCGCTGGAGGTTGAACTGGCCGCCTGACTACGCCCCAGCATCACGTCGTTGGTCTGGCCTACCGTGTGCGAGGCGGTGATGACCTGGCCGACCACGGCGTCTAGATTGTCGATAAAGCTGTTGATCCAGCGGCCCATGTCGCCGGTTTCGTCATTGGCCATGTTGGCCGTATCCAGGCGTTGGCGCAGGTTGCCTTCACCCTCGGCAATGGTGCGCACCACATCGGTCATCTCGTTCAGGCGCATGGCCAGGCGTCGCGGCCCCAGCGCGGAAAACAGCACGGTGGCCAACAGCATGCTCGCCCCTTGGGCAGCATCCACCCAGAGTTGCTCCAGCGCGCTGTAGCGCTGCACCAGAACGTTGCAGGCAAACAGCCCGAGCATGGTCGCAAGGTATGGCTTCATCAGGCCGTGGCTCAGGGAACGGCGCCGGTACACTTCTTCCAGGTCCGCTTCGCACATCATGCCCCAGCGGTCGGGCGAGCCGGGCAGTTGAAAGGTCACGCCCTTGCCGACTACCGGGATGTGCCGATAGTCGGCATAGCCCGGGTAGGTCACGAACAGGTTGGAACCGGTGCGGATGGTTTCGCGCACGCCGGGGTGCAGTTGCCCCGTGGCCGGGTCGACGAAGCGCAGTTCCAGCTCTGTATGGCGGTTGATGCGCACCGTGCCCCAGGCCGTGTGCACGCCGCTCTTGAGGTTTTCGCCGTGGGTGAAGGCATTGTCCTCGAAACGCGAGCGCGACAGGGCCACGCCCGGGGCGATGCGGCTGTCGAACTGGGCGCGGACCATGAACAGGTAGTTGTCCCCGGATTCAGGGTAGATGTGCCCGGCTTCGCGCTGGATCAAATCGCCCAACACGTCGTTGGGCACTCGCGCGCATAGGCATCCCACGACTTTGCCGGCATTCTTGAGCGGCTGATAGAACATGAGGGTGACTTCGTCGTGAAAGCGCGAGCTGGTGGGGCCGATCTGCAGGGTCAGCGGGTCGACGTAGGGCCCGTGCAGGAAAGGCTGTTTCAAGCCTTCGGCCAGGGCCTTGGGGTCGAGGTCGCGGGCCGCGCAATGGCTGGCCCAACTGGATGCGACGATCAGGCCATCGGGCCGCACCACCAGTAACTCGCTGATGTCGGTGGTCTGGGCCAGCTTTTCGCTCAACAAGGCGTTGTCCACGTGCTCGAAACCCTGGGCCAAGGCTGCCGCGAGCTCGGCCAGGTGTTGCCAGTGGTCTTGGGCCCAGTTGTGCAGCAATTTGACTCGGGTTTCGGCAATGGCCTCGAAAGTTTTCTCGATGATCGGATAAGCTGGCCGGTTCAAGCGGCACGCCCAGCCCATGGCCAGCTTGCCGGTTTTGCCAAACCAGGGCAGCCAGCTGCGTTCGCTGGTGCTCAGCTGCATCGTTTCACTGCGCAGGGACATGGACCTTCCTTAATGCTGGCTGCAAGGGACCATGGCCTGTAGCAATTACCAAGCCAGCTAACGAATTGGCTCGACAGTTTTACCCGATTCAAGGAACGCTTCGCCCCATGTCCAGCCCCACCTTTGCATCACCCATGGCTGCTTACCACCACGCCCTTGAACAGCGCGGGTTCACCGCCGACCCGGCACAACGGCACGCCGTGCAGGCTTTGCAGCAATGCTTCGAGGCGTTGCAGGGGCGCGGGCGGGTGAATGGCGTTTACCTGTGGGGGCCGGTGGGGCGCGGCAAGACCTGGCTGATGGATCAGTTCCACCAATGCCTGCAGCTGCCGGCCAGGCGCCAGCATTTCCACCATTTCATGAGCTGGGTGCATCAGCGCCTGTTCCAGCTGACCGGCACCAGCGATCCCTTGCAGGCCCTGGCGCGACAGCTTGGCGAAGAGATCCGCGTGTTGTGCTTTGACGAGTTTTTTGTCAGCGACATTGGCGACGCCATCATTCTCGGGCGTTTGCTGGAAGTCATGTTCGACGCAGGAGTGGTGGTGGTCGCAACCTCCAATCAACCGCCACGGCAACTCTACAGCGATGGCTTCAATCGCCAGCGTTTCATCCCGGCGATCGCCGCCATTGAACGCTGCATGCAGGTGGTCAGCGTGGCCGGCGAGCAGGACCATCGCTTGCACCCGGGGCAAGGGGTACAGCGTTACTTTGTTCGAGTTGCGGGCGAGCCAAGCGCGTTGTCCGGCGTGTTCAGGCAATTGGCGGGCAGCGCCCCAACCCAGGGCGATTCGCTGGCCGTTGGCCATCGCAGCATCAATGTGGTGCATGCCAGCGCCACGGTGTTGTGGTGCCTTTACGCCGACCTGTGTGAGGCGCCACTGGCGGCCATGGACTTCATGGCCTTGTGCGACCGCTTCGGTGCCATCCTGCTGGGCGAAGTGCCCGACCTCAGTGCCCGGCAACGAACGGCGAAAATCGCCCGTGGCACCGAGGATGGCGCGCAGTTGGTCGAGGCCGGGGATCGCGTGCTGCCAGAGCTTTCTGTGCACGACGACAGTGTTCGGCGCTTTATCGCCCTGGTCGACGAATGCTACGACCGCAAGGTGCCGCTGTACCTCGAAGCACAGGTTCCGCTCGAAGCACTCTACACTCAAGGGTATCTGTCGTTCCCGTTCCGGCGTACGCTGAGCCGATTGCGGGAAATGCAACTGCAACGGTTTTGCTGAGGACACCGCCGTGGCCAATCAACTGTCGCATCACTTGCTGAGCATGGCCTACAACAATGCGTGGGCCAATCACCGTTTGTACAAGGCTTGCCTGCAGCTGAGCGAGGATGACTTCGTCGAGCCCAGGTGCAGCTTTTTCCCCTCGATCAAGGCGACCCTCAATCATATCCTGATTGTGGACTTGCTGTACCTGCAGGCCCTGGAAGGCGAACAGGCCGGGGAGGAACCCGAGCCGTTCGTCGACCCAGAAGAGTTCGAAGATTGCGAGCAGCTGCAACGCGAACAAGCTCAGGCCGACCACCGCCTGATCGCCTACTGCTCATTCCTTACCGATGACAACCTCAATCGCCTGGTCGGCATCGTGCGCCCGGACCGGCTGCAGCGCGAACCGCGCCTGCGCCTGTTGTCGCACCTGTTCGAGCACCAGACCCACCACCGTGGTCAGGTGCACTCGATGTTGTGTGAAACCGAGGTCAAACCGCCGCAGCTCGATGAGTTCTTTTGTGTGGGCGATGCGCCGTTGCGGGCCCAGGACTTCGAAGAGCTTGGGTGGACGGAGGCGCAGATCTGGAACCGGACCTGAGACAACGCCTCATCGTTGCAGTCAACGATGAGGCGTTGGTATTACCAGGTTCAGATACCGCTGGTCTCTGACAGCGAACGGCCCTTGGTTTCCGGTGCCAGGGCGAACGAGACAATGAAGCCCACTGCAGTCATCCCGGCAATGATCAGCATCGTTGGCCCGTCACCGTAATGTTCCAGCGAGAGTGGCAACAGGAAAGTACCCAACGCTGCACCGATACGGCTCACGGCAGTGATCACGCCCATGGCGGTGGCGCGAATATCGGTTGGGAACAATTCGTTGGGGTAGGACCATTCCAGAATATTCGGGCCGCCGGATGCCACGGCATAGAGGCAGAACCAGAATATGATCAACGCAACCGGTGCTTGCGGGGCGATTCCCAACGCCAGGAACGGCAACACCATCAGCGCGAACGACCAGAGCAGTAGAGGGCGGCGGCCGAGGGTTTCCGACAAGCGCAACGCCGGCAAGCAACCTAACAGGAATAACAGGCTGATCAATCCATAACCGATGTTGCTGAGGTTGCCTTCGTTCAAGCCGAACGAACCAAGAATCACCGGGCCAAAGGTATAGATAGCGAATACCGGCGTCACCGCGCACAAGTAGAAAACGCCGCAGAAAACCGTTCGCTTGAGGTATTCACCTTTAAGCAGCGCGCCATAGCCAACATGGCTCGGGCGCTGAGATTCCACTGCGCGGATCGATGACAGATCGGCATCGGGCCCAAACACTTTCTTCACCACTTGCCGGGCTTCTTCGATTCGGCCCTTGGCTATCAACCAACGAGGCGATTCCGGTGTACCCAGGCGCATCAACAGAATGATCAGACCCGGTACCCCGGAACTCGCCAGCATCCAGCGCCAGGACTCTTCACCCAGGTACTCGACCATGGCAAAGCCCAGGAAGGTTGCTACGGTTGCACCGACAAACCAGGCCACGACCAGGGAGCCAAGCATCGCCGCACGGCGCTTGGTCGGCAGCCATTCGGCGAGCAACGAAGTGGCAATAGGGTAGTCGGCACCGATTGCGATGCCGATCAGGAACCGTAGCAGGATGATTTGCCAGGCTGTCTCGACGAAGGCGCAGAGAACGGAGCAAACCACCAGCGCGACCAGGTCGATCGTGTACATCAATTGCCGTCCGATGGCATCGGTGACCCGGCCGAAAATCAGGCCACCGAAGAAGATCCCCATCAAGGCAGCGGCACCAGCAAAGCTCAACTCGGTGGCGCTCAGGCCCAATGCCGGCGTCATGCCAATAAGGGCCACGCCAATGATGCTCAGCAGCCAACCATCGAGAAAAGGGCCACCGGCCGACTGCAATACCAGCCGCCAATGGAACGCGGTCATGGGGCTATCATCGATAATCGAAGAACCCTGGGATGAAGGTGAAGCCGTGGACGTATCGTTATAGGTTGCGCTGTTTGATTCGGGTGACATATGCATCTCAAGCACCTTTCTAATTGTTGTTTTACGGGCATGACGACCCTGTGCAGCCGCCATGCTCATCTCGCAGGCAAGTTCCAGATTCAGTGAAAAAACATTGTTGTTGCGCAGTCGCAGGGACTTTTTTGCAGGTGGTGTTTATGAAGTTCTCAATGATGCTGGCTGACAATATCCCGCCAACAGCTTTGGGCCTCGAAGCCGAGCAATTCACGTGCCCGCCCACCATCGAAAATCGAGGCATGGGGGTTGTCGACATAACGTTGCGGGTCACGAATCGGCGGCAGTTTGCCAAGAACCCGAGCCAGCCATTGCAGGGTCGGCTCATCGCGGCAGCTGTCTTGTGCTGTGATGAAGAGCGTTGCAAAACCGACATCCTCGGCCAGCAGCGCGCGTTCGAATGCACGAGCACAGTCTTCAGGCGTGATGTAATAGAACAGCCACCGAGAGTTGTGATCGTCAGCGCGAGCGAGGGTCGGTTCGATGTTCTCAGGTATCAGCACCATCATGGGCCGCAGGCAAATCACTTCCATGCCACCGCGGCGCACGAAGCTCTCGGCCATGTTTTCCATCAGCTGCTTGCTGACACTGTAGGCCTGGGTCGGGTACAGCGGGTGCTGCTCATCGACTGGGAGGTACTGGGGGATGAAGGCCGGGTTGGCTTCGGATAGACCGCAGGCAGAGACGCTGGAGCACAACACCACCCGGCTTATACCGAGCTCATGGGCAGCCTGCAGCACGTTCCAGGTACCCTGTACGTTGACATGGATGTAGATCTCATCCCTGGCCTGATGGTCGAAATCTATAGCCGCCAAGTGCACCACGGCATCGGCACCCTTGAGCGTTTCGCGCAAGGCATCCAGTTCAAGTACATTGACTGATGCAAATTCAATATCTTGAGGCGGTGCCTGCAGATCAAGCACTTTAACTTCAAAGCGCTGCATAAGTTGTTTGACTACATATTGACCGAGTCGACCACTACCACCGGTTATTACAACTTTTCTTATTGTATCTGGCATCACATTATCCCCTCGGTACTTGTTATCTAATGGCGTCGCTTTTTTTAAGATTTATGGACAAAGCCTATTCCAAGGCCCGTTCCGGTGCGACGGATAAAAATTTCAGGGGATGTGAAAAAATCTCAGCCGGGTGAAAGTTGGGCCAGCAACCAATCGATAAAGGTCTTGGCCTTGGGGTTCGCCAGCACGTCCGGCTTGTACAGCAGATAGTAGGAATAGTGCGGCAATACCGTGGTGAAAGGCGCAATCAGAATTCCTTCTTGCAGTTCCCGCTGCAGCAGCGTGGGGCATGTCAAGCTGAAGCCTTGCCCATCGATGGTGGCGTGCAGGCGGACATTGGTGTCATCGATGCTCATGCGTTTGCGCGGCGTCAAGTCGGGAACGCCGGCACGTGCCAACCACAGCTGCCAATTCTCGGTGTTTTCTTCATCCAGAAGGACCTGCTCTGCCAGGTCGGCGGGGGTCATCGAGCCACCATAGCGTTGCACCAGGCTGGGGTGGCATACGGGCGTCAGATCGCCATTGACCAGTAGGTGCGCCTGCATGCCGGGGAAGTGCCCGTCTCCCCAGGCGATGAGCAGATCGATGCCTTCGCTGGCCACGCTGGAGCGGCTGTGCTGCAGCACGAGCTCGATGTCCGGATGGCGTTGCCAGAAGTTGCCGATGCGAGGCATCAACCACTTCTGGGCGAAGTAGGGGCGCAATGCGATGTTCAGTGCCCGGCCGTTGCCCAGGTCGCGAACCCTTTGGGTCACGTCCAGCAAACGCCCGAATGACGCAGTGCATTCAGGTAGCAAATAGCTGCCGGCATCGGTCAGCAGCAACCGGTTGTTTTCCCTGCGGAACAGGCGAACGCCGAGGTTATCTTCCAGCAGTTTTATTTGATGACTGATGGCGGAGGGTGTGACGTTCAGCTCGGCCGAGGCCTGGGTGAAGCTCAAGTGTCTGGCCGCGGCTTCAAAGGTGCGCAAGGTATTGAGAGGCGGTAGTCGATGGGTAACGCTCATTGTTTTTGCGTCCTGTCGATGAACAGTTCTAAGGCAGTCGCTCACGGATTTGAACATTCAAGCTATTGAACTTTTGCACTTCTGGCAACCGCCGCTGCACTGTATCGAGGCGAGCAAGTTTTTTTCAACGACCGTTGAGTTCTTATCGTTTGAGCGCGGACGAGTGCATTTCTAGTATGCGCTTACACCAACAAAAGACCCGCCAAGGGCCGTGATCGAGAAGAGGATAAAACATGTCTGTCGTTGAAAACGTCATTGCGTTGCGTGACAAAACTAATTCAACTACCGAAGGCAGTGTGCTGTCCGGGTTGCCCCAGGAGGCCTATACCAGTGAAGCGTTCTTTCGCGCTGAACAGGAACAGGTATTCAGCAAAAACTGGGTGTTCGCCGGCTTCGCTCATGAATTCGTCGAGCCGGGCACCTGTGCACCCATCGAAGTGGCAGGAAAGCCGTTGCTGATTGTCTCCAACGATGAAGGGCAGATTGGCGTATTTCACAATGTCTGCCGACATCGGGGGGTCAAGCTTGTCTCGGACCGTTGCAACGTGCAGGGATCAATCAGTTGCCCCTATCACGCCTGGTCCTATCGGTTGAACGGCGAGTTGGAAGCGGCGCCCCATTTCGGCGGCTATCGGGTGCAGGAGGTTCCAGGCTTTTCGAGAAAAGACAACGGCCTGGTTGCGGTTCGTCATGCGGTCTGGAATGACTGGATTTTCATCAACCTGTCCGGCGATGCAGTGGATTTCGCCGAATACAGCGCCAGCTTTGCCGAGCGAATCAAGTTGCTCGATGTGACGGCACTCAAGCCCATTGGAAAAATCGACCTGGGCGAAGTCAAATGCAACTGGAAATTCTTGATGGAGAACTTCATCGAGCCCTATCACGTGCCCATCGTCCACGACGAGACAGCTTCGGGCCAGCCTTTGAAAGATCACTACACCATCACCGATGGTCGATGCCTGGGGTCGGCCATTGATCTGGAAGCCGAGAAGGCCACGACTGCCAAGACCAGCAGCCTGGACATGAGTGCGCGCTACCTGACCTTGTTCCCTAACTTTGTACTGGGCATTTACCTGCCAGACCAGGCCGGTGTGCACCTCAATATTCCGGTGTCGGCCGACCGCACACGTCAGTTCCGGGTGCTTTACAGCGTGGGCGAGCAACACTACACCGAAGCCGACAAGAAGAACCTGTGCGACCTCTGGTATGCGGTGCACAAGGAAGACCACGTCATTGCCGAGTTGCTCCAGGAAGGCCGTCGTTCGCCCGTCATGCAGGATGGCGGAGTCATGTCGCCGCATTGGGAGGACAGTGCCCACCAATTTCAGAATCTGGTGCTGGACGCATTGAGGGGCTGAACCATGCAAGCACGACTGATGCACACCATGATTCGGGTGCTCGACCTGCCGCGCTCACTGGCTTTCTATGTCGACCTGCTGGGTATGCAAGTACTGCACAGCCGGGACTACCCGGTCGGGCGATTCACTAACACCTTTGTCGGCTATGGCGCTGAAGACCAGGAAACGGTGTTGGAATTGACCCACAACTGGGATCGGCTGCAGCCCTATGCACATGGCGAGGCCTGGGGCCACCTGGCCATTGGTGTGGAGGATGTTGCGCAGTGTGTCGCAGCACTGCGTGGCAGAGGTGTGCCGATCGTTCGTGAGCCAGGGCCCATGGCGGGCGGTTCCCGAACCATCGCCTTCGTGCTCGACCCGGATGGTTATCGAATCGAGCTGTTGCAATCGTCTTCGGAGTGAAGTGCATGAATCAGCCATTGGTGAAGTGGACACGTGCTTGTGCGGTCGGTGAACTGGCCGACCAGCAAGCGCGGCGGGTTCAGATCGACGGTCAGGCCATTGCCTTGTTCAACGTTCAGGGGCAGTACTTCGCGCTGCGCGATCGCTGCCCTCACGGTAACGCATCGCTGTCGGAGGGCTGGATCGAGAACGGTGAAGTCGAGTGTCCACTGCACCAGGCTCGCTTCGAGATCGCAACAGGCAAGGTGACTTGTGCACCGGCTCGGGAAAACGCATGCACCTATGCCGTCAAGGTCGAGGCGGGTGTGGTGTTGATTGGATTGGGGAGCAATACCCTGCAACTGGCCTGACGAATCAGGCCATCAAGGAACACAAGCATGTCAATTATTCAGCAAGGCGCAGTCAGTTGGTCGGGTGAGAATCCTGGTATCTACTTGAAAAATCCAGATGACCCGCAATCGGGTTGGGGCGTACTGGCGCTGTATTTCAAAGTGGTGGTCAGTGCCTATGGGCGAGGACGTGGCATTCTCTTGCTCGGAGCTCCCCATACGGCCAGTGGGTACCCTGCAGCACCAAACCTCTGTGTGGCCGATAATCTGCCGTTGATGCGCTACCTGTTGGACGAGTTCGTTCCCACATTCGGCGCGTTCAAGAACCTGCCGGCCCTGGCCCATGTGACGTTATTGCAAGCTAATGGAAGCGGTGAGACCGACAGCCAGGAGGCAACGGCCTGGAGCGAATCGATCGCGGCCGAAGGGGTTACATTGCAGATGCGTTGGCTGGATCTGCAGCCACCCTTTGCAGCGGATGTAGGTCCTCAGTTCAGTGCGACCGGTCTACATCGCATGTACAGCGTTTTCCAGGGGGCAGGCCGGGCAAAAGTATTGCTCAATCAGCAAGAAATGCCGGGTGTCGTCATCGAGCGAGACTTTCTTGACGGCAAGCTCAACTCGGCCTTTCTCGCGTTTGGTGAGTCATGGGTCCAAGAGCGGGAGGCGCTGGCATGAGTGTCTCGACCGCTTTGCCCAGGGCGGATGCCGCGGCGCGCCAGGCCATGTTCGATGTCCAGCCCAGGTGGGTAAAAGTCGCCCGTGCGTTCGAGGTCATTGCCTTTGCGGGCCGAGCTTTGCTACATGCCGGGCCACCGGTAAACGCTGCCAGTGACTTGGCCCTGCCAGTCCGGCATTCGGCATTGCTGGCCATCCTTTACGAAGGTTGGGCAGCCAGCCGCGACCATGCCGAGTTCTTGCTCGACTCTGGCGCTATTGGCTTATACAGCGCACAGGACTTTAACGCAGCTGTTCCTCTGGCGGACGTGATGTCGCCGAGTATGGCGGTGATCGTGGTCGAAGATGCCCGGCAGCCGACTAACCGAGCGTTCAGCACCTTGAATGGAGGTGATGGCCCGGTTGCCAGGGTAGGGGTGTTCGACCCGGTGGTGCTGGAGCGGTTGCAATGGGTCAATGGGGAACTGGCTTGGCAGTTGAGTGAATTGATCGAGCGTCGGCCATTGGATTTACTGCCTATCGCCGACCAGGCGCTTGCAGCGGGCGATGATTGCCACGGCCAGACCCGGCACGCATCGGCACTACTGACCACCGAGTTGTGTGCACGAGCTGATGCGCAAGCGTTGTCCGAACCCGTGCGGGCCTTTCTCGACCGCTCGGCGGCGTTTTTCCTCAACCCCTGGATGGCGGCGGTCAAATGCATCCTGCAGGCCGGCCAGGGTTTCGCCGGCAGCGCAATGGTCACGGCCATCGGTGGCAATGGCCGGGAATTCGGGCTCCAGGTGTCGGCCTGGCCCGGGCGTTGGTTCACCGCGCCCGCCAGTGCACCGTTGATTCCGGGGGGCGATGCAGCGCTTTCCAGTCGCGCCCTGGGCGCCATTGGTGACAGTGCTATCGTCGATGCCTTCGGTTGCGGCGCGATGGCTGCCCGTCATGCTCCGCTCACAGCGCAGCGGCTTGCACAAGTCTGTCGAGAGCAAGGGTTGGAAAGCCCGGACCACCTGCTTGCTTGCATTCATCCCTCCTTTGTCGAAGCTGCACCGTTATGCAGCGGCTTGAGTGTTTTCGATGTATGTCGTTCGGGGCAAACGCCAGTGATCAGCCTCGGGGTGCTCGACAAGCATGGGCTGCAAGGCCGACTCGACGGCGGCTTCTATTTTTGCCCGAACGCCCCCTTCCAAGCCGCTGCAGCGCAAGTGGAGGCTGCTCATGGAACCGCATGAAATGGGAGTGGTGCAGGCCGCGCAAGCCATTGCCAGCCGGCAGCTGAGTGCTACGGAGTTGGTTGCCGATTGCCTGACGGCCATAGAGCGCCTCGAACCGGGCATTCAGGCCTGGGCGTTTCTGGACCCTGAGCGGGCATTGCAGCAAGCACGGGAGCTGGATCGAAAGCCCGTACAAGGGCCTTTGCATGGAGTCCCGATTGGCTTGAAGGATATTATTGCCAGTGCCGATGCGCCGACCACTTATGGCTCTGCCATTTATGCCGGCCATCGGCCTGTGATGGATGCCGCCTGTGCAACATTGCTCAAAAGAGCCGGCGCGGTGCTCATGGGGAAGACCGTGACCACCGAATTCGCCTATTTAACCCCAGGCAAGACGCGCAATCCCCATAACCTGGCGCATACCCCAGGTGGCTCATCCAGCGGTTCGGCGGCAGCGGTGGCCAGTTGCATGGTGCCGGCGGCGCTGGGGTCGCAAACTGCAGGGTCGCTCATTCGTCCAGCATCGTATTGCGCAGTGGTCGGTTACAAGCCTACTTATGGCGATTTCAACCTGACCGGAGTCAGGGGGCTTGCCCATTCGTTCGACACCCTTGGCGTACTCACCCGCAACGTGGGTGATGCCAGGCTCTTGCGTTCGGTCCTGCTCGGGGAAAACCCCGGCGCCGGATCCAGGAATGGCCATCCTCGTGCGCCGTCCATTGGTCTGTGTCGCACTGGCGAATGGCTGTGCGCTTCGCCACAAACCCGAAATGGCATCGAAAACATCATGCTGCGCTTGGCCGAAAGTGGCGCCCGAGTAGGAGAGGTATGTTGGCCAGCGCGTTTTGACACCTTTGCCGACGGGCAGAAGCGGCTGATGGCCTATGAGGCGGCCCGCAGCTTGGCTAGTGAGTATCAGTACCATGGCGCACAGTTGAGCGAACCGCTCAAACAGCTGCTCGAATTTGGGCAGGAGGTTGAGTTCGAGGAGTATTGCGAACTACGGGGTGCAGCTGAACAAGGCATGCATGAAAGCACCCACCTGTTTGAACAATGGGATGTGCTGCTGGCGCCCAGCGCCGCTGACACTGCGCCTGAGGGCATCGCTGCTACAGGGGACCCGATGTTCAGTCGGCCATGGATGTTCCTGGGGGTACCCACCTTGTCTTTACCTGCGCTGACAGGTGCCAACGGCTTGCCCATAGGGGTTCAACTGATCGGTGCTCGTTTTGCCGATGACCGCTTGCTGCAGGCAGCTGCCTGGATCGAACAAACCCTGCAGGGTAGCCCTGCCTTACTCGTGACTTGACCGAAGGTGTGAGCATGCATTCTGAATATGTGATTGTCGGTGCAGGGCAGGCTGGCCGCAGGGCCGCCGAAGCACTGCGCGAACTCGCCCCACAGGCGCATATCTGCCTGATCGGCGAAGAGCAGCAGCTGCCCTATGATCGCCCGGCCCTTTCCAAGGATGTACTCAGTGGTAGCGAAGGTGAACGCAACGTGTTTATTCACGACGCCGATTACTACGCCGGGTTGGGCATTGATTTACGCCTGGGTGTGCGGGTCGCCGGTATTGATCGTCAGCACAAGCGTCTGTTGCTGGAAAACGGCGCACCCTTGCCTTACACCAAACTGTTGCTGGCAACCGGTTCGCGTGCCCGCACCTACACGGGGCCGGGCGCCAGCCAGGTAAAGATCCATTACCTGCGCTCGCTCGATGAAGCGCGAGCCCTGCGTGGGGCCTTGCGACCTGGATCCCGGGTGGCAATCCTGGGGGGCGGCTTCATCGGGCTTGAAGTGGCCGCCGCCGCGCGGGGCCAGGACTGTATGGTGGATGTGATTGAAGCGGCAAACGGTTTACTGACGCGCACGATGCCCGCTCTGGTCGGGGATTTCATGCTGCAATTACACCGTGACAACGGTGTGAGCGTTCACCTCGGTTGCCAGGTGCTGGACATCGTCAGTGGCCCCGAAGCTCGCATGACGCTGCGCACCAGTACCGGTGAAATCGAGGCGGACATTCTGGTGGCCGGTATTGGCGCACAGCCCAATGTGGAGCTGGCGCTGGAGGCGGGCCTGGCCGTCGAAAATGGGATACTGGTCGATGCCGGCTGTCGTACCAGCGATCCGGATATCTTTGCCGCGGGGGACGTGACCAATCACTTCAACCCTGTGCTGGGCCGGCAGTTGCGTGTCGAGTCCTGGCAAGTGGCCGAGAACCAGCCGGTCATCGCTGCCAGCAATATGCTCGGCGGTATGGCGGTGTATGGCGAACGGCCCTGGTTATGGTCAGACCAGTACGAATGCAACCTGCAGACCCTTGGGTTGTTTGATGTCGGGCAGCCACTGATCTGCCGAGGCGAACCTGGGGGCGGTGTATTCAGTGTCTTGCAGCTCGATGTCGCTGGCAGGCTGCAAGCAGCGGCCACGGTCAATAATGGACGCGACATGGTGCTGTTCAAACGCTTGGCGGCTCAGGGCAAGGTTGTGGACAGCGGCCAATTGGCCGACACAGCTGTCAGTTTGCGCGAGATGATAGGAGGTGTAGCCGCATTGTCAGGTCGTTGACCAACCCAAGGTTAGCCATGCCAGCACCCCATAGCGAGCGCCCTTGGCCAGGCCGACGAAAAGCACGAAGCGCCAGAAGGGCTCACGCATCATCCCGGCGATCAGCGTCAGCGGGTCGCCGATGATTGGTACCCAGCTCAGCAGCAGCGACCAGTGGCCATAGCGCTGGTAGCTGCGCTGGGCCTTGTCCAGTTGCTGCTCATTCATGGGAAACCAGCGCCGGTGGCGCAAGTGCTCGATGGAGCGGCCCAACAACCAGTTGACGATCGAGCCGAGCAGGTTGCCCGTGGTGGCGATCAACAGCAGCCAACCCAGCGTCGACGGGTCGTGGATCAGCAAGCCAACCAGCACGGCTTCCGATTGCAGGGGCAGCAGCGTTGCTGCCCCGAACGCCGACAGGAACAGGCCCCAGTAGCCCAGCATCAACGCTGGCCAGGTGTCATTTGCCGGGGTACTCGGCCACCACTTGATCGGCGCCGGCCTGGGTCAGGCCGATAACCTGGTAGGCATCCTTGCGATCGCCCATTTCCATGCCTGGCGAGCCCACCGGCATGCCCGGTACGGCCAGCCCGCGCAGGTCGTCACGGGCGAGCAGCGCCTTGACCTGGTCAGCCGGTACATGGCCCTCGACGAACTTGCCATCAATTACGCCGGTATGGCACGACGCCAGGCGCGGAGCCACACCCAAGCGCTCCTTGACCGCGCTCATGTTCGCTTCTTCATGGTCCTTTACGGTAAAGCCATTGTCCTGCAGGTGTTTGATCCAGGCCTTGCAGCAGCCGCAATTGGGGTCGCGGTAGACATCGATATTCAGTGCTGGTGCGGCCTGGGCCAGGGAACTGGTGGCCAACAACGCCAGCAAAGCAATGCGCCGAAGGGGGCGGGTGTGCGACATAGTGAGGGCTCCTGTAGGGGACGACCGCGCAGAGTACCAGCGGCAGATGTCAGCCAGCTGAGGGAAGTATTACAAAATTGTAAGCCAACGGTTCCAGGGTGCCTCTGGAGTTGCTCATCGACGACTCGCCACAGGCGAGAACCCCGGCCCGTCCAGCAACTTCTGCTTCAGGCAAGTAGTCAGGAAACCGAACATCTCTTGCTTGCAGGCATCCAGCGGAATGGCTTCCAGGGCCAGCAGCCAGAGGTCCGATCCTTGCCCGGTGATGAAGCCAGGGTGTCGCACGAGCCCCGGGTCCTGCTCGGCGAATGCTTGCCACATCAGTGCAACGCTGGTGCCCGCTTGCGTGGCCGCCTTGAGTGCGGACCATGAGTCCACCCAACTGCTGACCCGAGTCTGCTCATTGAGATTGCTGGACATCCAGCTTGCCAGCATGCAGCCACTCATGTCTTCCGACCAGCCGACCCAGCTGGAAGGTTCGCTGCCCACCCTTGCATCGCCGGCGGTTGCAGCTCCATAAACCGCGGTGCTCAAGCGCCCCAGGCAAACCCCAGCAAGGTATTCGGGCCGGCTCCTCAACACGCCCAGCGCGATGTCAGCCCTGCGCTGGGTCAGGGCGATGGCCGGGTCACGTACGCTCAAGACCTCGACGGTCACCTCGCTGTGCTTGTGTTGGAAACGCATGATCTCGCCCAGCAGGTGGTCACCGAGCTCGGCGGCGACCGCAACGCGAACATGGCCCTCCAATGCACCCTGGTGCTTGACCAGTGTCGTGCAAAGCCTGGAAACATGCTTTTCCAGTTGCTTGGCGCATTTAAGCACTTCAAGACCAACTTCGGTCGGGTGATAACCTGACGCCGTTTGTTTGAACAAAGGGCTGCCAATGCGCTTCTCCAGGCCTTCGATACGCCGGCCGACCGTTGTTCGGTTAACCGCCAGTGCTTTCGCTGCACCCAGATAGGAGCCGGCGTCAACAGCAGCGAGAAAATAACGCAAGTCGTCCCAATCCAACATTGTTCTTATCTTCCCTGTGCATGTGATTGTGTAAAGGGGCAATGGAGTTACTTTCCGGCGGTGCAGTTGGAAGTGACTAACAAGTTTGTAATTTGTGCCCACGCATAAAAGCACGCCCGTGGATGTTGTCAACGCATACAGGGCTCTTGTTGCCGCTCATTGTTGTGCAAGATTGCACTGTTGCGTGCAAATTTAAGCATTTACAAGCGGTTTTTACGGCACTAGTTTTTGTCAGGCCAAGCCGCGCTTAATCATGAATTCTCGCTGACTGCCCAGTGCGCGCCCCCTTCTGTTTACGGAAATGCACACGCATTGTTTGCATAAAGGCACGGCCCTGAAAACAATAAAAGCCAAGAGGTGTAACCGTGAACAAAGATTTCTTTTCCGCTCGATTTCCCAAGGGGTGGTTCGGCGTACTCTTTTCAAGTGAACTGGCTGTCGGTGAAATCAAGTCGCTGAAGTATTTCAACCGCGATTACGTCGCCTTTCGTGGCGAGAACGGCGAGGTGGCCATTCTGGATGCCCATTGCCCACACCTCGGTGCTCACCTCGGTGGCGGTACGTGTGTGGGCAATACCATTCGTTGCCCCTTCCATGCCTGGCAGTTTGACCAACGTGGAAAGTGCACCTCGATTCCCTATTCCGATCGGATTCCGCCCAAGGCCAAGGAAGGTGCGCTGCAGTGGCATCATGTCCGCGAGCTCAACCAGATGATCCACCTGTGGTTCGACCCCGAGGGCGGCGAACCCGAATGGGAGGTGCCATTTTCAGCCGAAATGAGCGGCGAGGAGGGCTGGACCCGTTGGTACTTCAAGCGCTGGCGGATCAAGACCCAGGGCAAGGAAATCATCGAGAACCTGGTGGACACGCCACACTTTGCCATCGTCCATCAGTCGCCCATCGACAAGATCACAGTTGAGTACGACCGGCATATTGCCCGGCAGATTTCCTTGATCGGCAAGCACCCCACGTTGGGAACGCAATTGGAAACGGTGGCGACCTACTTCGGGCCGGCAGTCATGCATGTGGAGATGCAGGGGACCCATGAGAGCCGCCAGGTCAATTTTCACACGCCGGTCGATCACCAAAGCCTGGACCTTTGCTACGGCCTGAAGCTGCGCCGTGATCCGGCCCTGGAAGATACCGACATCATCGCCGAAGAATACGCAGGCTTCGCCCACAAGGCGTTCTATGAGGATGTCGAAATCTGGGAGAACAAGGTGTACCGCGAAACGCCGCTGTTGTGTCAGGCCGATGGCCAATTGTTCGAGTTGCGTAAGTGGTATCGGCAGTTTTTCGTCGATGCGCCGCCGCAAGTCAATATCGCTTGAAGGGGCGCCCCGCCCGTGGACCGTTCTTCACGAACTGTCCACGGCGTGGTGTGCGCTCAGAACCACATGCGGACACCAGCGACGAAGCGGGTCTCATTGGTCGCTTCGTCCTCGTCGCGCGCCAGATCGGCGCTGTTGCCGTAGTTGTGGTTCCAGGTCACCCCGATGTACGGAGCGAACTGGCGGACTATTTCATAGCGCAGGCGCAGGCCCACCTCGGTATTGGCCAGGCCCGAACCGATCCCGCGGGCAGGATCGTTTTTGCCGTACAGGTTCACTTCTGCCATGGGCTGCAGGATCAGCCGGTTGGTCAACAGGATGTCGTACTCACCCTCCAGGCGCAGGGCGCTCTGGCCATTTTCGCCAATGAACGCGGTGATTTCGGCTTCGAAGTTGTACAGGGCCATGCCCTGCACGCCGAAGGCAGCCCAGGTTTGTGGCGTCGCTGGCTTGAAGTCCTGGCGTACCCCGGCGACCACGTCCCACCAAGGGTTGATGGCATGACCCCAGAGCGCCTGGAGCTCGGCATCTTCGGTCACACCATTGACCCTCTCGCCCTCCGAACGCAACCACAGCCTGTCGATGTCGCCCCCAAGCCAGCCCTTTGCACGCCAGCTCAGGGCGCTGCCATCATCAGCGTCCTGGTATTCGAGCTGGTCCAGCACCAGCAGGCCGTTGATAGCCTTGTCGTGGATGCCGTGACCGGGCAGTGGTGCAAAGGCCGCAACCCGGTCGGCATCGGTCAATGCCGGGATGGGCGTGCGGCTGGCCGTGGGAGCGGCAGGCCCGTGATTCATTTGGCTGTGGTCCATCGCGCCGTGGCCCATGGCTGAGTGGTCCATCATCGCGGCGGCGCTGGCCCGCTCGGCAAAGACGACGCTAAATACGGCGGCGCAAACCTTCAGAGCGTTATTCATCGACCCGTACCTCACGGAACATGCCCATCTCCATGTGAAACAAAAGATGGCAGTGGTAGGCCCAGCGACCCAGGGCATCGGCGGTGACCCGGTAGCTGCGCCGGGTGCCGGGCGGCATGTCGAGGGTGTGCTTGCGCACGCTGAAATTGCCGTGGGCATCCTCCAGGTCGCTCCACAGGCCGTGCAGGTGAATGGGGTGGGTCATCATGGTGTCGTTCACCAGGACGATGCGCACCCGCTCGCCGTAGGTCAGCCGCAAGGGTTCGGCATCGGAGAATTTGATGCCGTTGAACGACCAGGCAAACTTTTCCATGTGGCCGGTCAGGTGCAGCTCGATGGTGCGGCCAGGCTCGCGGCCGTCGGGGTCGGGGAATGTGCTCTTGAGGTCGGCGTAGGTCAGTACACGGCGACCATTGTTGCGCAGGCCGATACCGGGGTCGTCGAGCTTGGGTGTGGCACTCATGGCCTGCATGTCGACCAAGGGGTTGTCGGTTTCCGAGGCGGGATGGGTCAGCGCCGCCATGCCCGCCATGCCCGCCATGCCCGCCATCTGGCTATGGTCCATACCGGCCATGTTGTCGTGATCCATGCCCATGTCGTCCATGGTCAACCGCGGGCGCGGGTCCAATGCCGGCACCGGGGCATGCAGCCCATGCCGTGTGGCCAGGGTGGCGCGGGCGTAGCCGCTGCGGTCCATGGCCTGGGCGAAGAGGGTGTAGGCCTGGGCGTCGGCAGGCTCGACGATGACGTCATAGGTTTCGGCCACGGCAATGCGCAGCTCATCGACGCTGACCGGTTCAACGTGCAGGCCATCGGCGGCCACGACAGTCATTTTCAAGCCGGGGATGCGGATGTCGAAGTAGCTCATGGCCGAGCCGTTGATCAGGCGCAGGCGCAGCTTTTCGCCGGGGTCGAACAGGCCCGTCCAGTTGGCCTCGGGTGCCTGGCCGTTGATCAGGTAGGTGTAGGTGACACCACTGACATCGGCGAGGTCGGTGGGCGTCATCTTCATTTCGGCCCACATCTTGCGGTCTGCCACCGTGGCGGCCCAGCCGTGCTCGCTCACGTCGTTGATGAAATCGCCGACGGTCCGCTTGTGCTGGTTGTAGAAGTCCGATTGCTTCTTGAGTTTGGCCATGACCCGGCGTGGGTCTTCGTCGGTCCAGTCGCTGAGCATGACCACGTAATCCCGGTCGTACCGGAAAGGCTCGGGTTCGCGGGCGTCGATCACGATCGGCCCGTAGACACCGGCTTGTTCCTGCAAGCCTGAGTGGCTGTGGTACCAGTAAGTGCCGTTTTGTTGCACCTTGAATCTGTATTCGTACATGCCGTCGGGCGCGATGCCATGAAAACTCAAACCCGGCACGCCGTCCATGTTGGCGGGCAGAATGATGCCGTGCCAGTGGATGGAGGTGTCTTCATCGAGCTGGTTTTTCACCCGCAAGGTGACGGTGTCGCCTTCACGCCAGCGCAGCAGGGGGCCGGGCAAGGAGCCATTGATGGTCATGGCCGTGCGCGGCTTGCCGGTGATGTTCACCGGAGTCTTGCCGATGAACAGGTCGAAGTTGCGGCCGCTCAGAGCCATCGGGTTTGCGGCCCAAACAGGTGTGCGCCACAGGTCCAGGCCAGCCAGAAGGGAGCTGGCGGCCAGGCCTTTGACGAAGGTGCGTCGGGTTGGGGGCATTTCGGTGGTCCCTTGATTGTTTGCAGGGACACTAGCGGGCGGCGCCTGACAGTTGGCTGAGGTGGGTATTACAGAGTTGTCAGGTTTGCGGACCCTATCGCGGGCAAGCCCGCTCCTACATGAGTACCGCTGATCTGTGGGAGATTCTATGGTTCAGGGGAAGCTCTCAAGCAGCTTTTGACACGTATT
>CAYVPI010000023.1:0-45912 GCA_964453495.1 uncultured Pseudomonas sp.
GCCAGACCACCGAGCGCGATCATGGCGATGGTTATCATCACGATCGGTTCGTGGAACGGGACCGCTTCCCAACTTAATTTACCAAACATCGTTTACTCCTCTGCCCCGGCAGCTGAATGCGAGTTCATGTCCATTCCTTGCGTAGCGGCCACTTCTTTCTCTTTCTTCTCGTGCTTCACCTTCGGACCCGGTTTCATGCCTTCGTACTTGTCGACGATGATCTGGAACAGGTTCGGCGTGACCGAGGAGTAGAGCTCGACTGGGTTGTTCTGGCTTTGCTTGGCAAGGGCTTCGTATTCAGCTTTTTCAAGCTGTTTAGGTGCCTTTTTGACTTCGCTTACCCAGGCGTCGAAATCTTCCTGAGAGGTGGCGATAGCTTTGAACTTCATACCGGTGAAACCCGCGCCGCTGTAGTTGGCGGAGATACCGTCCATTTCAGCGTTACGGTCAGCGATCAGGTGCAGCTTGGTCTGCATGCCCGCCATCGCGTAGATCTGGCCGCCCAGACCCGGGATGAAGAACGAGTTCATCACAGCATCCGAGGTCACACGGAAGTTCACCGGCGTGTTGGCCGGGAAGACCAGCGTGTTGACGGTGGCAATGCCCTGTTCCGGATAGATGAACAGCCATTTCCAGTCCAGCGCGACCACATCGACCTGCACCGGCTTCACGTCGGAATCCAGCGGACGATACGGATCCAGCTTGTGCGTGGACACGTAGGTCACGTAGCCCAGGGCAACGATGATGATGACCGGGATGATCCACACGGCCAGTTCGATCTTGGTCGAGTGCGACCAGTCTGGGGTGTAGGTGGCTGCCTTGTTGGAAGCACGATACTTCCAGGCAAATGCCAAAGTCATGATGATGACCGGCACAACCACCAGCAGCATCAGGCCGGTAGCGATCAGGATAAGGTTCTTTTGCTCAATGCCGACCTGACCCTTCGGGTCGAGCAGGGTCCAGTTGCACCCACTGAGTAAAAGCATGCCTAAAAAGGGCAAAATGCCAAACAGTCTGGGGTAACGCTTTTTACTCATCTCACGACCTCTAAAGCGGCTGCTTCAATGCAATGGTGTTTTGATCGCCAACACTTCGTCCTGCCAAGCGTTAGCATTTATCGGGATCGAATAAGGGCATGCCTCAAAATCAGCTACAGCTGCGTGGCAAGTCCTGTGTCATGCGGTGGACTATTATTCTGAAATCGTTGGCTTTGGGCCTGTCTTCAGACCAATTCCATTTGGTGCGGAAATCACGGAGGGGTATCAACCCGGCATCGCTACGGCGATGCACTTGAGTCAGCTAAAAAGGAGCCTTGCTCCCTCTATTTTGCGACTCGCAAAGCGGTGCCGAGCGGAAATTGGGGGCGATTGTAGATATGTAACCTGGTGTTGACTATGACTTATTTAGCAACAGTTCTTTACAGCTTCTGTAACAATCAGCAACACCGCGACAGCTTCGCGACAGATTGTCGCACCACTATTTTTCGCCTGAAAACCCTGCAATTACGGGGCTCGCAACGTATCAGCGGGAAAAAAAATCGCCCGGACTTTGCGTTCAAAGTGCGCGGGCGATTTTATTTCAGAAGATGAAATTTCTGTCAGGAACGACGGCGATTCCGGTAGATACCCAACGGCACCAAAACGGCCGTCAGCACGAACGCCAGCAATGCCCACTGGGCCAACGACAAACCCAGCACCGGTGGGTAGGGCGTGGAACAAAATCCGTCAACCTGGAATACCAGCGGCAGGATCGAAGCCAGTGGCAAGCTGTCGACGATCGGTTGCAGGGTATCGATACCGCAGCTTACCGCCGGATGGGCGAGGACATAGACGTGGTTGCCTGCTGCCGCAATGCCGCCCACAGCGCTAAGCACCACAAGTGATTCGCAGATGGTCACGCCACGGGCACTGCCCATCGCGGCTCCGACGAAGGCGAACATGGCGATCAGCAACAAGGCATAGCGCTGCAGGATGCACAGGGGGCACGGCGCTTCGCCCAGCACGATCTGCATATAGAGTGCACCGCCGATCAACGAAAGGCAGATAACCCCGAGCAGGACCAGAAAACGCCGCTCGCGGTTAAGGCGCAGCATGTGTTCGTTCATTCCCTTTCCTTTTCAATGTTTGGCGCTACGGATGCGTGGAAGTTTACACGCTGAGCGTTGGCATCAGGCAGTTGGGGGCAGAGCGATTAAGACTGGATTAACATTTTGACAATCTTTAGCGGCCCTATCGCGGGCAAGCCCGCTCCTACAGGAATTGTGCGGTCCATGTAGGAGCGGGCTTGCCCGCGATGACGCCAGATTAAACAACCTCAATCCAACGGATTCACTCCAAAGCCGAAGCCGGCCCAAAGAACTCATACCGGCTCTGATGCTCTGGCACCCCCAGCCCTTTGAGGTGGCGTTTGACCGCCGCCATGAAGCCCTTGGGCCCAAGGAAATACGCATCCACATCCCGCTCGGCCGGCAACCATTGCCCCAGTTGCTCCTGGTTCAGCATCCCGACCGCATCGGCCGCCGGGCTCACGCCATCGTCTTCGGCATAGCAATAAAAACGCTTGAACTGCGGGTGACGCTCGGCCAGGCCATCGATCCAGTCACGGAACGCATGGACCGAGCCATTGCGTGCACAGTGGATGAAATGCACCAGGCGGCCGGTCGACAGTGCCGACTCGAGCATCGCCAGGGTTGGGGTAATCCCCACGCCGCCGCTGATCAAGACCAGGGGTTTGTCACTCGCGGCCAGGGTGAATTCGCCCGACGGCGGGAAAAGCTTCAGGTTGTCGCCCACTTGCAGGTGATCGTGCAAGTAATTGGACACCTTGCCACCGATCTCGCGCTTGACGCTGATACGGTATTGCCCGCCCTGGGCCAAGGCCGACAGCGAGTAGTTGCGGCGATGCTCTTCACCGTCGATGTATAGCTGCATGCCAATGTACTGGCCTGGCGCGAACTCGAGGATTTCACCGCCGTCGGCCGGGGTAAAATAGAACGAAACGATTTCCGCGCTCTCCTCTACTCGCCGCGCTACCTTGAAGTCCCGCGCCCCGCGCCAGCCGCCGATGGCCGCTGCCTTCTGTTCATAAACTTCGGCTTCGCCACCGATCAGGATATCGGCCAGTTGCTGATAGGCCGCCGCCCAGGCTGCAATCACTTCGGGGGTTGCGATGTCCTTGCCCAGCACCTCTTCGATAGCGCGCAACAGGCAGCTACCGACGATCGGGTAATGTTCCGGCAGGATCTGCAATGCCACATGCTTGTTGATGATGCGCCCAACCAGCCCACCGAGTTGATCCAGTTGCTCGATGTGCCGGGCATACATCAACACGCCGTTGGCCAAGGCACGTGGCTGATCGCCACTGGCCTGGTGGGCCTGGTTGAACAGCGGGCGCACTTCTGGAAACTCGCTCAGCATCATTTTGTAGAAATGGGTGGTCAGGGCTTCACCGCCACTTTCCAGAAGCGGAACAGTGGATTTGACGATGGCACGGTCCTGGGCACTAAGCATGGTTCTATCTCCTGAGCCTGTGGCTCCTTGATGATTACCCTTTGTTTATCAGAGATCGTGCCAACAATTTATTTATTTAAAATCAATAACTTAAAAATAAGTTGGTCATATTGACAGCAAAGCCTTTATAGTCATTCCGACTACCAGGAGTCATTATGACTGCAAAAAGCCTGCTCACTGCCCTGCTACCGCTGGTCAGCGACCTTTCCCGCGACCTGCCTGAACGCGAACGCTATCGGCGCTTGCTGGAAGCCATGCGCGCCCTGCTCCCTTGCGATGCTGCCGCCCTCTTGCGCCTGGATGGCGATTGGCTGGTGCCACTGGCCGTCGATGGCCTGAGTGAAGATACCCTCGGGCGCCGCTTCAAGGTCAGTGAGCACCCGCGCTTCGAGGCATTGCTCAGCAGCCCCGAGCCGACCCGCTTCGCCAGCGACAGTGACCTGCCCGACCCTTACGATGGGCTGGTAGATGGGTTGCACCACCATCTGGAAGTGCATGATTGCCTGGGCTGCCCCCTGTTTATCGACGAGCGTCCCTGGGGCCTTTTGACCCTCGATGCCCTCGATCCGCTGCGCTTTGACCAGATCGAGCTCGACGCCCTGCAGGCCTTCGCCAGCCTGGCAGCCGCCACCGTAAACGTAGCCGACCGCATCGAACGCCTGTCCCTGCGTGTGGAAGACGAACACCAGCGCGCCGAGGTCTATCGCCAGGCCAGCGGCCAGCAAAACAAGGAGCTGATCGGCCAGAGCAAAGCGCACAAGCGCCTGGTCGAGGAGATCGGCCTGGTCGGTAGCAGTGACTTGACCGTACTGATCACCGGCCATACCGGGGTCGGCAAGGAGCTGGTGGCCCAGGCCATTCATGCTGCATCCAAGCGTGCACACAAACCCATGATCAGCCTGAACTGCGCCGCCCTGCCGGACACTCTGGTCGAAAGCGAGCTATTTGGCCATGTGCGCGGTGCGTTTACCGGTGCCCTGAGCGACCGACGCGGCAAGTTCGAACTGGCCGACGGCGGGACGCTGTTCCTCGATGAAGTCGGCGAGCTGTCGCTCACCGTCCAGGCCAAGCTGTTGCGCGTATTGCAAAGCGGGCAATTGCAACGCCTGGGCTCGGACAAAGAACACCAGGTCGATGTGCGCCTGATCGCCGCCACCAACCGCGACCTGGCCGAGGAAGTGCGCAGCGGGCGCTACCGTGCCGACTTCTATCATCGCCTCAGCGTCTACCCCCTGCAGGTGCCGCCCCTGCGCGAGCGTGGCAAGGATGTGCTGCTGCTCAGCGGTTACTTCCTTGAGCAAAATCGTTCGCGCATGGGCCTGGGCAGCCTGCGCATGACTGCCGACGCGCAGGCCGCGCTGCTGGCCTACGATTGGCCGGGCAATGTACGTGAGTTGGAGCATCTGCTGGGCCGTAGCGCACTCAAGGCGCTGGGCCAACACCGCGAGCGCCCGAAAATTCTCAGCCTCAGCGCTGCGGATCTGGACCTGCCATCGCCCGCATCGCCGAGCGAAGAGGCCCCGGGCCATCTACAAGCCGATGCCTGCCTGGCGATGCCCGCCGGCGATTTGCGCCAGGCGACCGACCACTACCAGCGGCAAATGATCGAGGCCTGCCTGGGTCGCCACCAACACAACTGGGCCAGTGCCGCTCGCGAGCTGGGCCTGGACCGCGCCAATCTCAGCCGCCTGGCCAAACGGCTGGGGTTGAAGTGAGCGAACCAACAGCCCTCTATATTGCATGCCCAGCCTAAAGCCAGGCGCCAGCAGGTCGATAACCTTGCATATCGTCTTTCCGATGGCCTGACCAAGAAGGTTTTCCATGGCTTCCCAAAACGCTCGCGCAGATTCGCTATCGCTGCTGTTGTTCACCTTGCGCAGCGGCAAGCTCATGGCAATCAACCTGCTCAAAGTCAGCGAAATCATCCCCTTGCCTGCACTGACCCGCCTGCCCGAATCGCACCCTCATGTCAAAGGCGTGGCCACCCTACGCGGTGCGTCGTTGTCGGTGATCGACCTGAGCCGCGCGATTGGCGAGATGCCATTGCTCGACCCCAATGGCGGCTGCCTGATCGTCACCGATGTCAGCCGTTCCAAACAGGGCTTGCACGTACAGGCAGTGAGCAAGATCGTGCATTGCCTGACTACCGATATTCGCCCGCCACCCTATGGCGCCGGCAGCAAATCGTTCATCACCGGGGTTACCCAGGTCGATGGCCAACTGGTGCAAGTACTGGATATCGAAAAGGTCATCCATGGCATCGCCCCGCCCCCCATCGATACTGCGCCAGCATCATTGAGCCACGAAGATGCCGCCTTGCTGGCCAAGGCCAATATCCTGGTGGTGGACGACAGCCAGGTGGCGTTGCAGCAATCGCTGTTGACCCTGCGCAACCTGGGTATTGATTGCCACACCGCTCGCAGTGCGCGCGAAGCCATTGATCGTCTGCTGGAACTGCAGGGCACCGACGAGCAGATCAACGTGCTGGTCTCTGACATCGAGATGTCGGAAATGGATGGCTATGCCCTGACTCGTACCTTGCGTGAAACCCCGGACTTCCGCGATCTCTATATCCTGCTGCACACTTCGCTGGACAGCGCCATGAACAGCGAGAAAGCCAGCGCCGCCGGAGCTAACGCGGTGCTGACCAAGTTTTCGTCACCGGAACTGACTGACTGCCTGATCCACGCGGCGCGCACGGTAGAAGCACAATGCGCCTGACCTCAACGCGCTCTACAGCCAGATGAACACGTAGAGCAGGGCAATCCCCGACATCAGCACAGAGCTGTCGGTGTGGTAACCCAACCCCACTACGACCAGGACCATCGCGCCGATGTACAGCCAGCGTGCGAAAAAGTGCTCCTGGCGCGATGCGCACCACAGGCTGGCTGCCCAGGGCAGCAGGAACTGACACCCTTGCGCCCCACTCAAGCCTGGGGAGAGCGACAGCATCAGCACGGGAAAGAAAACCAGCAGCGTCTTCAGCGATTCATTATGAGTCTGGCTATTCACCGGCAGCCTCTTTTTTTCAGCTGATCAAGAAGCTGGCAAGTCTCACGGCATGCGGGCTGATCATCCATTAGCAAATTCTGTCAAAACCGTAGGAAACGGCTGAAAATAACCCGGTATGCCCATCTCAGGATCTTGAAAATTCGCTCTCTGACAATCCTGTCAGTTTTCCGTCACCCTGGTGACCGGATCGCCGGATTATAAGTGGGCATTCCCCAACTTTTTCGTCTCCACTCGGCGCCCCGCAAGCATGCATACCCAGACCAGGAAAGGCTTGATCATCGCTACCCTCATCGTCCTGGCTACCGTGGCCTGGGCCCTGAATCGGCCGGCACAGGTCAAGCCGGCGGTCGCCACCGCCGTACCGGTCAAGGTCATCAGTGCCCGGCAACAAGACGTGCCCCGCTACGTCAGCGGTATCGGCTCGGTACTGTCGCTGCACAGCGTGGTGATTCGCCCACAGGTCGAAGGCGTACTGACCCGGCTCCTGGTCAAGGAAGGCCAATGGGTCAAGGAAGGCGACCTGCTGGCCACCATCGATGACCGCTCGATCCGTGCCAGCCTGGAGCAGGCCAAGGCGCAGTTGGGCCAGAGCCAGGCGCAACTGCAAGTGGCCGAGGTCGACCTCAAGCGCTATCGCCTGCTCAGCGTGGACAACGGCGTATCGCGACAAACCCTCGACCAGCAACAGGCATTGTTCAACCAGCTCAAGGCCACGGTGCTGGGTAATCAGGCGGCGATCGCCTCGGCCCAGGTGCAACTGTCCTACACCCAGATTCACTCCCCCGTTACGGGCCGCGTTGGCATCCGCAACGTCGACGTGGGCAACTTTCTCAGAGTCGCCGACACCCAAGGGCTTTTCACGGTTACCCAGATCGACCCGATCGGGGTCGAGTTTTCCCTGCCGCAACAGCTGCTGCCTACTTTGCAGGCGCTGATCAACGCGCCCACGCCGGCCATCGTCAAGGCCTACCTGAGCGGCGACGGCCACACGCAAGGCAGGCTGCTGGCCGAAGGCACCCTGAGCCTGATCGACAACCAGGTCAGCGCCAACACCGGGACGATTCGTGCCAAGGCCGAGTTTGCCAACCGCGACGCCAAACTCTGGCCCGGGCAACTGGTCACCATCAAGGTGCAGACCGCCCTTGACCGTGACGCGCTGGTGGTTCCGCCCCAGGTGGTGCAACGGGGTATAGACCAGCATTACGTGTATCGGGTATCTGGCGACAAGGTCGAGTCGGTGCCGGTGAAGGTGCTGTACCAGGACAGTGAGCTGAACATTATCAGCGGGGTGGGTGAAGGCGACGTACTGGTGTCCGACGGCCAGTCGCGCCTCAAGCCCGGCAGCCATGTCCAGGTTTCCCCCGACACCCGTGCACCCGAACAGGTTGCCGGCAGCCAGGTGCAGCCATGAAAAATCGGGGTTCGATTTCGGCCTGGTGCATCGACCATCCGATTGCCACGGTATTGTTGACCTTCGCCCTGGTGCTGCTCGGGGCCATTGCCTTTCCCAGGCTGCCGGTCGCACCTTTGCCCGAAGCCGAGTTCCCGACCATTCAGGTCAATGCCCTGCTGCCGGGTGCGAGCCCGGAGACCATGGCGTCTTCGGTCGCTACGCCCCTGGAGGTTCAGTTCAGCGCCATCCCCGGCATGACGCAGATGACCTCCAGCAGCGCGCTGGGTTCGACCAACCTGATCCTGCAGTTCACCCTCGACAAGAGCATCGACACCGCTGCCCAGGAAGTCCAGGCCGCGATCAACACCGCCGCCGGGCGTTTGCCACAAGACATGCCGAACCTGCCGACCTGGCGCAAGGTCAACCCGGCCGACAGCCCGGTACTGATCCTAAGCGTCAGCTCGACGCAAATGCCCACCAACGAGCTGAGCGATTACACCGAAACCCTGCTGGCTCGGCAGCTGAGCCAGATCGACGGCGTCGGCCTGATCAACATCACCGGCCAGCAACGCCCTGCCATTCGGGTCCAGGCCGCACCAGAAAAACTCGCGACCCTGGGCCTGACCCTGGCCGACCTGCGCCAGGCTATCCAGCAGACCAGTCTGAACCTGGCCAAGGGCGCACTCTACGGCGACAGCAGCATCTCGACCCTGGCCACCAACGACCAATTGTTCCACCCCGACGAATACGCCCAACTGATCGTTTCCTACAAGAACGGCGCACCGGTGCACCTCAAGGACGTGGCGCGAGTGGTCAATGGGGCGGAAAACGCCTACGTACAAGCCTGGTCCGGGCACGAGCAGGGCTTGAACCTGGTAGTGTTCCGCCAGCCCGGAGCCAACATCGTCGACACAGTGGACCGGGTGATCGATGCCCTGCCAGGGCTTGAAGCCATGATGCCGGCCTCGGTCAAGGTGTCGATACTCAACGACCGCACCCAGACCATTCGCGCCTCGCTGCATGAAGTTGAAATCACCTTGATGATCGCGGTTCTGCTGGTAATCGCGGTCATGGCGCTGTTCCTGCGCCAGCTGTCGGCCACACTGATCGTCACCAGTGTGCTGGGTGTGTCGCTGGTCGCCAGCTTCGCCATGATGTATGTACTAGGGTTCAGCCTGAACAACCTGACGCTGGTGGCGATCGTGGTCGCGGTGGGCTTTGTGGTCGACGACGCCATCGTGGTCGTGGAGAACATTCACCGTCATCTGGAAGCCGGTGAAGGCAAACGAGAGGCTGCCATCAAAGGCTCTGGCGAGATTGGCTTCACCGTGGTTTCGATCAGCTTCTCCCTGGTTGCGGCGTTCATCCCGCTATTGTTCATGGGCGGTGTGGTCGGCCGGCTGTTCAAGGAGTTCGCCCTCACAGCGACCTCGACCATCCTGATCTCCATCGTGGTATCGCTGACGCTGGCCCCCATGCTCTGCGCGCAATTCATGGGGGCTGCGAAACATGTCACCGGCAAGGGCCCGGCGCTGGGCGAACGCTTGCTGGCCTGGTACGACCGCGGCCTGGTCCGGGCCCTGGCCCATCAACGCTTGATGCTCGGTATTTTTGGTTTGACGGTGGTGCTTGCCGTGGCTGGCTACGTGGCCATTCCCAAGGGCTTCTTCCCGATGCAGGACACCGGTTTCGTACTGGGTACCACCGAGGCGGCTGCCGACATCTCCTACCCGGACATGGTGGAGAAACATAAAGCCCTGGCCAGGATTCTCGAAGCCGACCCCGCCGTGCGAGCCTTTTCCCATTCGGTGGGCGTGACCGGCAACAACCAGACCATCGCCAATGGCCGCTTCTGGATCTCCCTGAAAGATCGCGGCGAGCGCGACGTTTCAGTCAGCCAGTTCATCGACGAACTGCGGCCGAAAATGGCCCAGGTACCGGGCATTGTGCTGTACCTGCGCGCCGGCCAGGACATCAACCTCAGCTCCGGCCCCAGCCGCAGCCAGTACCAGTACGTGCTCAAGAGCAACGACGGCCCCGAGCTCAACCTGTGGACCCAACGCCTGACCGAACGCCTGCGCGCCAACCCGGCCTTTCGCGACATGTCCAACGACCTGCAATTGGGAGGCAGTGTTACCCGCATCAACATCGACCGCATCGCCGCCGCCCGCTTCGGCCTGACCACCACCGATGTCGACCAAGCGCTTTATGACGCCTTCGGCCAGCGCCAGATCAGCGAGTTCCAGACCGAAACCAACCAGTACAAGGTGATTCTCGAGCTTGACGCCCAGCAACGGGGCAAGGCCGAAAGCCTCAATTACTTCTACCTGCGTTCCCCGCAAAGTGGCGAAATGGTCCCGCTGTCGGCGTTGGCGCGGGTCGAGGCGCCCAGCACCGGCCCACTGTCGATCGCCCATGACGGCTTGTTTCCCGCCGCCAACCTGTCCTTCAACCTGGCCCCGGGCGTGGCCCTGGGCGATGCCGTGCGCATCCTCAACCAGACCATGGCCGAGCTGGGCATGCCCAGTTCGATCATCGGCACCTTCCAGGGCGCGGCCCAGGCTTTCCAGAGTTCTCTGTCGAGCCAGCCTTGGCTGATTCTCGCGGCGCTGGTGGCGGTTTACATCATCCTGGGCGTGCTCTACGAAAGTTTCGTACACCCGTTGACCATCATTTCCACCCTGCCCTCAGCCGGTATCGGTGCCTTGTTGCTGCTCTGGCTGTGGGGCCAGGACTTTTCGATCATGGGCCTGATCGGCGTGGTACTGCTCATTGGCATCGTCAAGAAGAACGGCATCCTGATGATCGACTTTGCCCTTGACGCGCAGCGCAATCAGGGCCTGACACCGCAAGAGGCCATCCACAAGGCCTGCCTGACACGCTTTCGGCCCATCATGATGACCACCCTGGCGGCGCTGCTCGGCGCCCTGCCCCTGATGTTCGGCTATGGCGCCGGCGCCGAGCTGCGCCAGCCCCTGGGGATTGCCGTGGTGGGCGGGCTGCTGGTCAGCCAGGCACTGACGTTGTTCACCACCCCGGTCATATACTTGGCGCTCGAGCGCTGGTTTCACCGGCACAAGGCGCTGCCAAGCCCAGCGCTGCCGAACGCCAATTGAGAGTCGACCATGCGCGTCCTGATTATCGAAGACGAAGAAAAAACCGCCGACTACCTGCACCGCGGGCTGACTGAACAAGGCTTCACCGTGGACGTGGCACGCGACGGCATTGAAGGCCTGCACCTGGCGGTGGAAAGCGACTACGAGGTCATCGTACTCGATGTGATGCTCCCCGGCCTGGACGGCTACGGTGTATTGCGCGGCCTGCGTGCGCGCAAGCAGACACCGGTGATCATGCTAACCGCCCGCGAGCGGGTCGAAGACCGCATCCATGGCTTGCGCGAAGGCGCCGACGACTACCTCGGCAAGCCTTTCTCCTTTCTCGAACTGGTGGCTCGCCTGCAGGCCCTGACCCGCCGCAGCAGTGGCCATGAACCTGTGCAAATCAGCATCGCCGACCTGTGGATCGACCTGATCAGCCGCAAGGCCAGCCGCGCCGGGCAACGCCTGGACCTGACCGCCAAAGAGTTTTCCTTGCTCAGCGTGCTTGCCCGGCGCCAGGGTGAAATCCTCTCCAAGACGGCCATTGCCGAATTGGTGTGGGATATCAACTTCGACAGCGACGCCAATGTCGTCGAGGTCGCGATCAAGCGCCTGCGCGCCAAGCTCGACGGCCCCTTCGAGGCCAAGCTTTTGCATACCATCCGAGGCATGGGCTATGTCCTGGAAAGCCGGAACTGACTCCATTGCCCTGCGCCTGAGCGTACTGTTCACGCTGGTGGCGGTGCTGGTGTTCGTGCTGATCGGCGCAGCACTGTATCAACAGGTCGACAAGCGCCTGGGCCTGCTCCCCGAGGCCGAACTCGAGGCACGCTACAGCGTGCTGGAGTCAGCACTGACCCGCTATGGCACGACCGAACACTGGGCCAAGATCAACAACAAGCTCAACCTGCTCAGCGAGGAAGACAAGCGCATCCGCTTCTGGGTGGTCAGTGGCAACCCGGCCTACGAATACGGTCAGCCGGATGCCGCAATCCGCGCATTCGCCCAAGGCCCCGACGGCATGCGCGACCTGCACCTGGCAGGCCAACCCTACCCGCACAAGGTCCTGGTCAGCCACTTGCCGGCGCTAACACCACGCCCACCCCTGACGTTCTTGATCGGCATCGATACCGAAACCTTCGGCCACACCCAGCACAACTTGCTGATCGCCCTGATCAGCCTGGCCGCCCTGGGTGTCGTGCTGGCATCGGCCTTGAGCTACTGGGTGGCCCGCATCGGGCTCAAACCACTGGTGTTGCTGTCCCAGGAAGCGCAAAAGCTTGCACCGCCGCGCCTGTCCGGGCGCCTGCAACTGTCACCCTTGCCACCGGAGCTCAGCCAGTTCGTCAGCGCCTTCAACTCCACCCTGGAACGGGTGGAGCTGGCCTATTCGCGGCTCGAAGCTTTCAACGCCGACGTTGCCCACGAATTGCGTTCCCCGCTGACCAACCTGATCGGGCAGACCCAGGTCGCGCTCACCCGTGGCCGTTCGGCCGAACATTATTTCGAGGTGCTGCAGTCCAACCTCGAGGAGCTCGAACGCCTGCGCAGCATCATCAACGACATGCTGTTCCTGGCCAGTGCCGATCAAGGCAGCAAGGCCACCGAACTGACCTCCACGTCCCTGGCTGAAGAAGTCGCCACGACCCTGGACTACCTGGACTTCATCCTTGAGGACGCGCAGGTACGGGTCCTGGTGCATGGCGATGCCAACGCTCGCATCGAGAAAGCGCATTTGCGTCGCGCCCTGATCAACCTGATCAACAATGCCGTACAACACACAGCGCCTGGCCAAGTCATCGAAATCAGCATTCATGCCGAGGCTGGGCAAGTCAGCCTGGCAGTCAGTAATCCAGGCCCGGCCATTGCCCAGGAACATCTGCCCATGCTGTTCGAGCGGTTCTACCGGGTCGATGCCTCGCGCAGCAACAGCGGCGGCAACCACGGCCTTGGCCTGGCCATCGTCAAGGCCATCGCATTGATGCATGGCGGCACCGTGTTCGTACGCAGCCAGGCTGGCAGCAATACCTTCGGTATCAATCTCCCCACCTGACTTTTACTTTTTATGTAACAGTGCTTATCCCGAACCAGACTTTTTCAAATGTGACATTCCCATTACTTTGGTTGCACCTAATAGCACTTGCTCTGCAAGAAGGTCTTTCCAAATGTCCAACAGTATGGGTATTGCCAGCGTTTTCGCTCTGTCTTCTTTGTTGTTGTCTCCGCTCGCCATGGCTGAAGAGTCGCGTGCATTCGTGGCGCAAAACGCCGCACGTCAAGCCGCTTCCGAGCAGGCTCGCCAGGAGCTGACTGCAAGAGCCACAGAACACGCGCAACCCCAGCAAACATCGGCATCCGGTCAACCAACAGAGGCCAGCAAAGACAGCTGATCCGGTTGCCCCTGCGTTTTCCCTCGACGTCGCTCAGGCACCCGTCGCCTGAGTGTTCGTTTTAAAAGCCGCTGCTGTCAGCGGCTTTTTTTTAGTTCTGAAAAAACCAGCTGCGTAAAACCACTCCCTTTTTAAAAGTACTGTTTTTACATAATAAAAACTGCCCTTACCAAACCCCAAGGAGTTCGTCCCCGGTGAAAACCACACTCACCCTTACCCCGCTGTTCGTTGCATTGGCTGTAACGGTTTCGCCCAACTCTCATGCAGATGACGCCGAAGGCTTTATCGATGGTTCCAGTTTGAATCTGAACAGCCGCAACTATTACTTCAATCGCGATCGTCGCGTCAGCGGCCAGCACGACAGCAAGGAATGGGGCCAGGGATTTCTCGGCGTGTTCGAATCCGGTTACACCCAAGGGCCGGTCGGCTTCGGCCTTGACCTGCAGGGCATGCTAGGCCTGAAACTCGATGGGGGTGGCGGTACCGGGGGCTCCAGCATCCTACCGATCACCGAGCCCGAGAAACCGGGCTACGCCAGCGGCAAGGCACCCGATTCATTCTCCACGGGCGGCGCTGCAGTGAAAATGCGCGCCCTGGACACCGAACTCAAGGCAGGTGACCTGTTCATCAACAACCCGGTCATTGCCGGCGGGAAAACGCGCATGCTGCCGCAGACGTTCCGCGGCGTGAGCCTGAACAACCACAGTATTGACGGGTTATTGATCGAAGGGGGCCAGGCCAGCTTCACCAAGACCTACAACCAGAGTGGCCACCAGCGCATCAGCACCTCGTACGGCACATTGCCGGATGATCGTCACAGCCAGCACCTGACCTGGACGGGGGCCGCCTGGAGCGCGGTGCCCGGCTTGACCAGCAGCCTCTACGCCGCAGAACTGAAGGACGTCTGGAACCAGTACTACTACGACCTGGATTACACCTACGTGCACAATGACCTGGTCAGCATCAACCCGGGCCTGCACTACTATCACACCCAGGATACGGGCGACGCCCTGCTCGGCGACATCGATAACAATACCTACAGCCTGCACTTCGCCGTCGCGGTGGGCCATCACACCCTGACCACGGTGTACCAGCGCATCAACGGCAACACACCGTTCGACTACATCAACCAGGGCGACAGTATCTTCCTCGACAACTCCCAGCAGTATTCGGACTTCAACGGCCCCAACGAACGCTCATGGAAGTTGCAGTATGCTTACGACTTCAGCGGCCTGGGCTTGCCGGGCCTGACATCGGCCCTGGCGTACTCGCGCGGCGAACTGGACCTGACCAAAGTCGACCCCAACAGCCCTGGCTATAGCGCCTGGTACAGTGCCGATGGCAAGAACGCCCGACACTGGGAGCGCGACCTGGATATCAAGTATGTCGTACAACGAGGCTCCGCCAAGGACTTGGCCGTGCGCCTGCGTGTGGCCAGCCATCGCGGCAGCAACGGCTACTCGGCAGTGGACAACGACGTGGACGAATACCGGGTGATTATCGACTACCCGCTGAACATTTTCTAACAAGCGTTTGCTTTAAAAAAGCCAGCCTGATGAGCTGGCTTTTTTATAAGTCATTCTATGAAAAGCAAAAAAAACCGATCACTCGGCAAGGCATTACGACCTATACGGTGCAACGGTCGCCAAGTGGTGCAACCCTGGGGATTGAGTGCTTGTCCCCCTACCGAGCCGCCCCTAGAATACCGCCCCCTCGCGTTGCCACGACGGATATCAGGGCACATGATCGTCGCAATGAAGTGCAGATCATGGGTGAGACGAAAATCAGCACCCGAATGAATAATCTTTACATTCATTTGAGAACAGCCTGTTAACGACCGAACCACCGGCCTTTCCATCACGATCAATGCAATGAATCCGCGCAGCTCATTTCAACGACAATCGAACAAGACCGCGCACCCGGAGTTGATCCTCAACCTGGGCAGTTGCGTGGCTGTCATTGCGATCATCGCCATTGTCGCCTTTCTGTTGGTCCGTGAACGCAGCAGCGCTGAACAGGCCGCTTCGCGCTCGGCCGCCAATATCGTGCAACTGATCGATACCGACGTACAGCGTAATGTCGAGCTCTACGACTTGTCCTTGCAGGGCATTATCAACGCTTCGCGCCACCCCGAACTGTTGGCCATCGCGCGTGAATTACGCCAGCAAGTGCTGTTCAATCACGCTATTACCGCCCCCTTCCGGGGCGATATTCTGTGGCTCGACAGCAGGGGCGATATCGTCGCCGATTCGACCAATGTCATGGCCCGCTCCGCCAACTTTGCCCAGAGCAAGATTTTCCAGGCTTTGCGCGACAATCCGCAGTTGGGGATGGTGATCAGCCCACCGTTCCAGGCCCCCCTGGCCAACTACCAATGGAGTATCACGTTCAGCCGGCGAATATCCGGCACCGACGGCTCGTTCCTCGGCGTCGCAGCCGGTGCCCTGCGCTTGTCATATTTCAACGACCTGTTCAAAAGCCTGGATATTGGCAAGGACAGCTTCGTCAACCTGATCAGCACCAGCGGTGACTTGCTGGCGCGGCAACCCGACGCCAATGCGGTGGTTGGGCAAAACTTCAGCTCCTCCCCAAACTTCCATCGTTTCCTGGAGGCCCCGCAAGGCACCTTCACCAGCACTTCAGCCCTTGATCGCAAAGAGCGGCTGTATACCTTCTCGCGCGTTGGCGATCTGCCGTTGGTGGTGGTCGTGGCATTGTCCACCGAGGAGGTTTACGCCTCCTGGAAACGCACGGCGGTACTGGTTGGAGTGGCAACCGGCATCCTGTGCATCGGCATCCTGTGGCTGAGTGTGCTGTTGGGGCGCGAATTACGCCTGCGCCGCATCGCCGAGCAGGAGCTGGCCACCCTCGCCGCCACCGATAGCCTGACAGGCCTGGCCAACCGCCGCTGCCTGGACCACACCCTGCAACAGGAATGGGCGCGGGCACAACGTGACGCCCGGCCACTCTCGGTGCTGATGGTCGATGTGGATCATTTCAAGGCATTCAACGAACGTCACGGCCACCAGGGTGGCGATGAAGCACTGCGCAATGTCGCGCAGGTAATCAACCAGTGCATCCGGCGTCCTGGGGACCTGGCGGCGCGTTATGGCGGAGAGGAGTTCCTGGTGATCCTGCCGGAGACGGATCTTTGCGGCGCACTGAACATCGCCGAAAAGATTCGCGCCAGTATCGAAGCGCAACCGCCCTTTGCCGACGACCAGTATCCCATTACCGCAAGCGTGGGTGTCAGCTCGCATCGGGCGCACCCGGGCAGCATGCTCGAAGCGCTTCTGTGCGCCGCCGATACCGCCCTGTATCAGGCAAAACGCAATGGGCGCAATCAGGTCAGCCACGTCGACTGACCGGGGTGCGCCCGCAGCATCTCCAGAATTACTGGGCCCTAGCGATATTACGCAAGGCCTTGACCTGGTCATGATTGCGTTGCACACCGTGATATTGGCGCTCGATGATCGCTTTCACATTGGCCGGCAGGGTTTTCTCCAGCGCACTGCGGTAGGCCTTGAGCGCATGATCTTCACCCCGCTCGGCCTCATTGAGGACTGCTTCTTCATCCTTGCCGGTAACCATGGCCTTGAGGTCGACCCAGCGCCGATGCATATCTGCGCTGACACTGGTGCTCGTCTCGGGATCGCCTCCGAGCGCTCGAACTTCAGACTGAAGCTCGGCAGCCGCGCTGGCGCATTCCTGCGAGTGCTTGATAAAAAGGGCCTTGAGCTCAGGGTGCTTGATGTCCTGGGCACAAGTACGGAAACCTTCCTCTCCATCCTTGCTGACCTCGATCAGTTCATTGAGCACCGAAACGGCTTCTTTGTTGGCATCGATCATTTGTCTATTCCTTCTGGTTGAGAGGGTCATTCTCAAAGGAGCAGACTTCATGCCATTCATCATCCATAGAAAAAATGAAAAATATCAAAAAGTTAACGTCAAGGCACAAAACCGTATTCGTTCTTTATGCATGATCTGTCATTTGGCCTGCATGCACAATGCATGTATTTTGGATGCCATGATGCTCACAGGTAAACACCCGCAATGAACCCGGAAAAACTCGAACTGCTGATTACCCAGCAAATGCCGTACGGCAAATACAAGGGGCGGATCATCGCCGACTTGCCCGGCCCATATTTGAACTGGTTTGCCCGTGAGGGCTTCCCCAAGGGTGAACTGGGTGGGCTGCTGGCCTTGATGCATGAGATCGACCATAACGGCCTTTGCGATCTGCTCGAACCCTTGCGCGCCAAACACAATCGCCCTGCCCCGCGTCATTGACCGGCCTTAATCGCGGGCAAGCCCGCTCCTACAGGGGAACGCGGACCATGTAGGAGCGGGCTTGCCCGCGATAAGGTCAAGAGGACCTTCAACAAACCCCAGGCAAAAAAAGGTGCGCCGACCAAGCGCACCTCAAAGCCGTGTAGCACACAACGAATCAGTCGAACAACGCCAACGCCTCGGCGCTGCATTCCTGGATACGTGCCCAGTCGCGGTTCTTGACCCAGGCGCTTTCAAACATCCAGGTACCGCCCACGCACATCACATTCGGCTGGGCGATATAGCTTTTCAGGTTGCCCGGATTCACGCCGCCAGTGGGGCAAAAGCGCACCCCACCGAAAGGCCCGGCAAACGCCTTGATCGCCGCCACACCGCCGCTGATTTCCGCCGGAAACAGCTTGAAGCGTCGGTAGCCCAAGGCATAGCCCATCATGATTTCCGAAGCACTGCTGATGCCTGGCAACATTGGCAATGGGCTGTCCACGCCAGCCTCAAGAATGTCCTGGGTGCACCCCGGTGTAACGATGAACTGGGCACCGGCAGCTTCGGTTGCCGCCAACATCTGCCGGTCCAGCACGGTACCGGCACCCACACACAGTTCCGGGCGTTGTTCACGCAGCATGTGAATGGCCTTGAGCCCGTGCTCGCTGCGCAAGGTGATCTCCAGGGTTTTCAAGCCACCGGCGGCCAGGGCATCGGCCAGCGGCAGAATGTCTTCCTCGCGGGCAATGGTGATGACCGGAAGAATCTTCGCTTGCGCACAAAGCGCATCGATTTGGGCGACCTTGTCCGCCATACGGTTTTGTTTCTCGAGCGTCGTCATAGCGGCTGATCCTTGGCTCATGGGCACCAGTAAATCTCTAAAGAGGAATGAAGAAACGCGCGGATCGGCATCTGGGCGATGTCATCACCGGCCACTGCATCACGCAGGGTTGTCAATTTGCCCTGGCCGCTGATGGCCAAGATCGGGAAGCGTGCAGAAGCCAGCAACGCGCGGCTCATGCTCAGGCGCTGATACGGTACCGTTGGCGCACGCATGGGCAGGCAATGAGGCGAACCGTCTGCCTGTAATGCCAGGGCAAGGTTCGGGCTGTCTGGAAACAACGAAGCGGTGTGCCCGTCATCACCCATGCCCAGTACCAGCACATCGATCGGCGGCAATTGGGCCAGGGCTCGGTCGGCATCATCGGCAGCGTCCTGCAACGTGGCCGTAGCGCGATACAAACCAACGAAGCGCGCCTTGGCCACGTCACCCACCAGCAAATATCGCTTGAGCAGGCCAGCATTGCTGTCCACGTGTTCGACCGGCACCCAGCGCTCGTCGGCGAGGCTGATCACCACCTTCGACCAGTCCAGCGACTGGCGCGCCAGGCACTGGAAGAACATGACCGGGCTGCGCCCACCGGAGACCACCAGCGTCGCCACGCCACGCTGTTCGATTGCCTCGCGAAGCAGTGATGCGACCTTGCCGGCCAAGGCTTCGGCCAACAATGCCGGGCTTACGAAGTCGTGCAGGCGCACGCCTTCGGGCAGTTTCATTTCAGATATCGCCATACCATGACCTCCCGTCGCGGGTTATCAGTGCAATTGAGCTCATCGGCCCCCAGGACCCGGCCGCGTACGGCTTGGGCGCATCACCGGACTTCTTCCACCCGGCGATCAACTGGTCGCACCATTTCCACGCATATTCGATTTCATCTTTACGTACAAACAGGTTCTGATTGCCACGCATCACTTCCAACAACAACCGCTCGTAGGCATCGGGAATCCGTGCGCTGCGGTAGGTGTCGGAAAAATTCAACTGCAGCGGGCCGCTGCGCAGTTGCATGCCTTTGTCCAGGCCCTGCTCCTTGGTCATTACCCGCAAGGAAATACCTTCGTCCGGTTGCAGGCGAATGATCAGTTTATTGCTGATCTGCAAGCGCTGCTCGGGGGCAAAGATGTAATGCGGCGGCTCCTTGAAATGGATAACGATCTGCGACAGCTTCTGCGGCATGCGCTTGCCGGTACGCAGGTAGAACGGCACGCCGGCCCAACGCCAGTTGCGGATGTCGGCGCGCAGGGCCACGAAGGTCTCGGTGTCGCTCTGGGTGTTGGAGTTTTCTTCCTCCAGGTAACCGGGCACGGCATGGCCTTCACTGTAGCCGGCGATGTACTGGCCCCGTACTACCTGCGTGGCCAGGCCTTCACCGCCGATCGGTGCCAGCGCCTTGAGCACCTTGACCTTCTCGTCTCGAATGCTGTCGGCCGAAAGGTCGCTGGGCGGATCCATGGCGATCAGGCAAAGCAGCTGCAACAGGTGGTTCTGGATCATGTCGCGCAATTGCCCGGCCTGGTCGAAATAACCCCAGCGACCTTCTATCCCCACTTTCTCGGCCACGGTGATTTCCACGTGGGAGATGTAGTTCTGGTTCCACTGGGTTTCGAACAGGCTATTGGCGAAACGCAGGGCGATCAGGTTCTGTACGGTTTCCTTGCCCAGATAGTGGTCGATCCGGTAAACCCGGTTCTCCGGAAAATACTGCGCCACCGCGTCATTGACCCGGCGTGAAGACGCCAGGTCATGGCCAATGGGTTTCTCCAAAACCGCGCGGGTACGTTCGGCCAGGCCAACTTTGGCCAGGTTCTCGCAGATCGCCCCATACACAGCTGCTGGCGTGGCGAAATAGGCAATCAGCTGTTCGCTGCTACCGACATACCCGGCCAGGGCGACATAGTCGGCCGGCTCGAGAAAATCCACATGCACGTAACTCAACCGATCCAGAAACCGCCGCAGTGGCTCAGCTTCCAGTTGGGCTTGCGGCACGAACTCGCGCAAATGTTCTTCGATAGCCGCCAGGTGCTGCTGCGCCTCCCCCGCCTCACGGGCCAATGCCAGGATGCGCGTATCGGCATGCAGAAGGTCGGCACGGTCGAGCTGGTACAACGCCGGGAAAAGCTTGCGCAACGCCAGGTCGCCCAAGGCGCCAAACAGGGCGAAGGTGCAGGGTTCGACGGTTATCGCTGCCATGATGTTTGTTCTTTTATCAAGTTACGCTAGAAATACCTTTTTTCAAGGCGGCTTTCAAGGGAAAATGTAGTAATAAACACAACATTTGACCCCGCAATCAGATTCAAGTGGTTAACCCGACATGCCATCAGTACGATAGACCACCGTGAAAAACAGCCCTGCCGGCATAGGCCGCTGGCTGCATCCTCGACCCAAGGACATACCCATGGACCGCGTGCGAAATCTCCTGGAGCAGATCCAGGGCCGCCTCGAAGAGCTGAACAAGGCTGAGCGCAAAGTCGCCGAAGTCATCCTGCTCAACCCGCAACAAGCCACCCGTTTCAGCATCGCCGCCCTGGCCCAGGCTGCCAAGGTGAGCGAACCGACCGTCAACCGCTTTTGCCGCTCGTTCGGTGTCAGCGGCTACCCCGAACTCAAACTGCAACTGGCTCAAAGCCTGGCCAGCGGTGCTGCCTATGTCAGCCGTGCAGTGGAAGCAGACGACGATCCGGCGTCCTACACCCAGAAGATCTTCGGCAGTGCCATCGCCTCGCTCGACAGCGCCTGCCAGCAGCTCGACCCCAACCTGATCAGCCGCGCCGTGGACATGCTGATCCAGGCCCGGCAGATTCATTTCTTCGGCCTTGGCGCATCTGCTCCGGTAGCCCTGGATGCCCAACACAAATTCTTCCGTTTCAACCTCGCCGTGTCGGCCCATGCTGACGTCTTGATGCAGCGCATGCTGGCTTCGGTCGCCCACACCGGTGAGCTGTTCGTGATCATTTCCTATACCGGACGCACCCGCGAACTGGTCGAAGTGGCGCGCCTGGCTCGTGAAAACGGCGCCTCGGTACTCGGCCTCACGGCAGCCGATTCGCCCCTGGCAAAGGCCAGCAGCCTGAGCCTGAACATCCCGCTGCCCGAAGACACCGACATCTATATGCCGATGACCTCGCGCATCATCCAGTTGACCGTACTGGATGTACTGGCAACCGGCATGACCCTGCGCCGTGGCGTGGATTTCCAGCCGCACCTGCGCAAGATCAAGGAAAGCCTCAACGCCAGTCGTTACCCCGTCGATGACGAATTCAATTGAACAATTGCGCCTGTAGCGTCAAATGCGCCTTCTCACCCGGTGCAAGGCTCAGGCTATCGCTGCTGCCGCTGGCCGCTTCGATGCAGACAAAGCCCAGGCTTTCGCTGCCGCTGACGCCCATCAACGGTCGGCTGCCCGGGTGCCAGACCACAGTGTCCTGACTGTCGCCGGTGTCGATGCTCAGCTTGCGCTGCCAGGCGCGGTCCTGCAATTGCAGTACGCCTGCCTGCTGGAACACGCGCTGGCAGCCGCCACTGACTTTCAACGCACCTTTTTGCCGGCACGCCTGACGGCTCAATTGGTCGTAACCCTCAGCATTCTCTAGCCCAGATAGCGCTATCTCTGTGACGCTGCTAATACGCCAGTAGGCCAACAGAGCATGGCTCAACTGGCAAGGCTCTGTGTCCTGGTGCTCAGTGGTCAACTGTAATTCCATGGTTTCGCCCAGCCGCGCCTTGAGGTCCACTTGCCAATCGCACAGTTGCAGACGCCAGTGCAGGCTCACGCCCTGCTCATCCTCAGCGCTCTCCAGCAGTTTCCAGTCCACCAGCCGCGCCCAGCCATGAGCCGGCAACATGCCTTCACTGGGATGGCGCCCGTACCAAGGCCAGCACACCGGCACACCGCCACGAATGGCACCGACTTGCGGCCACTGCGCTGCGCACCATAGCCAGGGCTTCTGGCCGCGAGGCTGGAAGTGCAGCAGCTGCGCACCCTGACGGCTGAACACCGCCTGGCACTGTGGGTGATTGATGATCAGTACGTCACGCTGTTGGTGGCGATCCCACTCGAAGGTCGGTCGGGTTCGCAGCGATTTGAAGAAGCGCTGGAGTGGGTGATCTTGCATGTGGTGAACCTATTGGAGTTGTTGTGTCTGTGATGACCCCGATCGCTGGCAAGCCAGCTCCCACAGAGACAGCGCTGTCTCTGTGGGAGCTGGCTTGCCAGCGATAGACTGCACAGCAGTCGCAAAACAGCGTAACAGGATACTTCAGAACACCGATTGAATCTTCACTCCTGTGACAATTGCATCATCCACTTCATCCCACCCCCCCGGAAACAGTACATATTGCATATCGATCGTTGCCTGCTATCCGGCGCCGCTCGCCTTCGGCGGGACGGTTGATGAACATCGCATCCAGGTCGCTGCTGCGCCACTCATTGACCGCTTGCCAATGAGCAGACAGGTGAATGTAGCGGCGCGCCAGCAAGGCCTCTTCAGCATCGGTAAGGCCCGGTACACTGGTTTCGCCCAAGGCATGGCGCTGTAGCTTTGCGGCGATCACCTGCAGTTCTGGCGGCAGCTCAAATGCTTGCGACTGGCCATCGATGGCTGCAAAGGGCACGTGATCGCGCACAGCCAGTTCACGCATGATCCGCAGGTAAACCAGGGATAAATGGCCGAATACCTGACGCTGCCCCTGAACTGCAGCGTAAACGCGCCTTTCAGCCCTCAAGTCCCGTTTGCGATGGTATGGCTGCTCGACCACCCAATGGACCAGTTCAAGGTCCAGGCCTTTTGCTTGCCATTGGCTGCGACGCTGCTCGAGTAGGCCCCGGCTCCGCACATACGAAGGCGTACGTTCAAGCGGTTCCCCGATGCCAACCAGGCTGGAGTCAGGTTTGCTGAGCAACAGTGTTTCGCACTGTTCCAAGGGGTAGCCGCCACCAATGTCGGAATGGGCACCCGGTACGACGATTTCGTTGTCAGTGCCCGTCAGCGGAAAGTTGTAGCGGTATTCATCCCGGGCCACCATGTGCACCACCTTATGCGCCGTACCGGGCGCCACAACCAGGTCGAGCCCCGGATTTTTGGCATTACTTGCGCTGAAGTCCCCCTCGAGCGGCGAGACAATGCCCACTACCGTGTCGAACAAGCCTATGAAGTTCAGGCTGAAGTCTTGCTGCGCTCGCCAGCTGAAACCTTCAGCCAGTATGGCCGAGCCTGCGGGCAGGGCCTTGGCCAGCAAACTTTCACCCCCCTTGAGCAGATCATTGGCAAAGTGCCGGGCGGCGGCTGCACCTCGGCTGAAGCCGAAGAGATCGAACACCAGGTTTTGGATTTTCACACCGGGATTTACGCTACAGAGTCTGCGCAGCTGTTCAAGAATCAGCGCGGGGCATTGCTCGACACGAGCCAGCACACCCGTGCACCCCCGACCCGTCGCCTGACCGTATAACGAGCCCTGTGCACCGGCGCCAATACCTTCGAGGTAGACTTTGAGCGACACTTCGCTGGCCTCTTCCTGAATTTGCAGCGCCGCCTGATCCCGATACAGCTCGTACAACCGAGCAATATTACTGACTTCCTGGCCGGCATCGCCATGCCGTGTGTTACCCGTGCCGTCAAAAAATACGCCCAGGCGCACGATGATCTTGCGTTGCGAATAGTGCATGTGAGCGTCCCTTTTCACATTTGTTGAATGGGACTATCGCAACGCATCCGCGTCGAACCGCAAATAGGACAAATGCCCTGTCGGGCCTGGTTTTTTCGCCAGTTACGCCAAGCTTTGTTGCAACGCCACACCAGCCCCGAGCAAACCGCTGTATTGAGCCGTTACCACCCAAACCGGCACGCCCTTGAAGTAATCGCGCATGCAGCCCTTGTCGGCGAAGCTCTCGGCAAAGCCACTGGCGAGGAACAACTCGACGAAATGCGCAATCACCCCACCGACGATGTAGACACCGCCACGCCCGCCCAGGGTCAGCACATTGTTGCCAGCGACGCGCCCGAGAAAACAAGAGAACTGCTCGATCGTCGCCAGCGCCACGGCATCGCCGGCCAGCGCAGCTGACGTGACTTGAGCAGGTGACTTAAGTGCGACTGGGTGCCCATCGACCGCGCAGATAGCCTTGTACAGGCGCAACAAGCCGCCACCGCTGAGTACCGTCTCGGCACTGACATGGCCGATCTGGCTTTCGATGCTCTGCCGGATCTGCGCCTCACGGGCATTGCCCACGGGCAAGTCGACGTGCCCACCCTCGCCCGGCAACGTTATCCAGCGGCCCTGGCCAAGGTTCAGCAAAGTGCCGATGCCAAGGCCGGTGCCGGGACCAATGACCACAGCGGGGCGCGACGGGTCCGCAGTACCTGGACATACCGCCCGGTATTGGCCTTCCTGCAAACGGGTCATGCCCAGGGCCATGGCGGAAAAGTCGTTGATCAGCAAGAGCTGCCGCACTTCCAGCGCCTTGCAGAAGGCCTTGCGGCTGAGCTGCCAATGGCTGTTGGTGAAGCGAAATTGATCACCGCTTACCGGCCCGGCGACTGCCAGGCACACCGCACTGATCGCATCGCGATCCAACCTCAGGTCTTGCAGGTAAGCCCCGATCGCCTGTTCGGGGCTGGTGTAGTCGGCGACGGCGAGAACTTGCATCGAATGCATGCGGTCGTTCTCCCACAAGGCGAAACGCGCATTGGTCCCGCCTATGTCACCGACCAGGGCCCGTTTCATTTCAGGCTCTCTAATCCCGAGGTAAAGGCGCTGGCGCCCTGCTCTGCTGAGCTGAAGGCCATGCGCATGAAGCCGAACAGTTCACGACCACAGCCCACGCCGTTGTCGATCAAACCCACCGCCAGTTCGCGCGCGGCCAGCTCGGCAGGCTCGACCATCACTTGCAAGGTGCCCTTGACCCCGTCGACACGAATGATGTCGCCGTCATGCACACGCGCCAGCGGCCCACCGTCAAAGGCTTCCGGACAGACATGAATCGCCGCCGGAATTTTCCCCGAGGCGCCGGACATGCGCCCGTCGGTCACCAGCGCCACCTTGAAGCCACGGTCCTGCAATACACCGAGGAACGGCGTCATCTTGTGCAGCTCCGGCATGCCGTTGGAGCGCGGGCCCTGGAAGCGCATCACTGCGACGAAATCATGCTCCAGCTCGCCGTTCTTGAAGGCATCGGCCAGCTCCTGCTGGTCCTGGAAGACCCGCGCCGGCGCTTCGACCACTTGGTGTTCAGGAGCCACGGCCGAGACTTTCATCACGCCACGGCCGAGGTTGCCTTCCATGACCCGCAACCCACCCTCTGGGGAGAATGGCCGCGCCACCGGGCGCAGGATAGCTTCGTCCAGACTCTCCCGCGGGCCGTCGCGCCACACCAGCTCGCCATCATCGAGGAAGGGCTCCCGGGTGTAGCGGCTCAAGCCATGGCCGGCCACGGTATTGACGTTTTCGTGCAGCAGGCCGGCATCGAGCAGTTCGCGAATAAGGAAGGCCATGCCGCCAGCGGCCTGGAAATGGTTGATATCGGCCTTGCCGTTCGGGTAGACATGAGAAAGCGTCGGCACTACCTCGGAAAGGTCGGCCATGTCCTGCCACGTCAGCTGGATACCCGCTGCCATGGCAATGGCCGGCATGTGCAGGGTGTGGTTGGTCGAGCCACCGGTTGCGTGCAGGGCGACGATGGAGTTGACCAGCGAACGCTCGTCGACGATCTCGCCCAGCGGCATGAAAGCATCACCACTGGCCTTGGTCAGGCGCGTGACCTGCTGCGCTGCTTCCCGGGTCAGAGCGTCACGCAGCGGCGTGTAGGGGTTGACGAACGAAGCGCCCGGCAAGTGCAGGCCCATCACTTCCATCAACAGTTGGTTGGTGTTGGCAGTGCCGTAGAAGGTGCAGGTGCCGGGGCTGTGGTAGGACTTCATCTCCGACTCCAGCAGCTCTTCGCGGCTGGCCTTGCCTTCGGCGTAGCGCTGGCGAACGTCGGCCTTCTCCTTGTTGGAGATGCCCGAAGGCATCGGCCCGCCCGGCACGAAAATGGTCGGCAAGTGGCCAAAGCGCAGCGCGCCCATCAACAAGCCCGGGACGATCTTGTCGCAGATGCCCAGGCACAGGGTGGCATCGAACATGTTGTGAGAAAGGGCCACGGCGGTAGACAGCGCGATCACTTCACGGCTGGCGATACCCAGCTCCATGCCGGGCTCGCCCTGGGTGACGCCATCGCACATGGCTGGCACGCCACCGGCGAACTGACCGACCGAGCCGATCTCGCGCAGGGCCTGCTTGATCTGTTCCGGGTAATGCTCATAAGGCTGGTGCGCCGAGAGCATGTCGTTGTAAGACGACACGATCGCCACGTTGGCGGCGTTCATCATTCGCAGGGTTTGCTTGTCCTGCGCGCCGCAGCCGGCCACGCCATGGGCGAAGTTGGCACATTGCAGCCTGGCGCGTTGCGGGCCATCGCTGGCCGCGCCCCGAATCAGCTGCAGGTAACGCTCGCGCGTTTGGCGACTACGGGCGATCAGCCGTTCGGTGACTTCAAGAACGCGGGGATGCATGTGTTGAACTCCAGGCTATGGGTGTGACCTGTGCAGCCGTTTCCCTTTATTCGAAACCCAGCCTAGGCTCAAGGCATAGGGCTTCGATTGACGTCGACAGGAACGGACCGGGCAGTCACTCGTTGTAGATTGAACAAAATATTGCCATTAAAAAGGGTTGTTTTCTATTTTTTTACGAATAATCTTGTAATTCCAACAACAAAAACAGATTTCTCGAGCGCTTTTCCCTCTCCCGGGGGCTTCGCACAATCTGCCAGAGGTACGGCTATGACGCTTCGCATCGCAATCAACGGCTTTGGCCGCATCGGCCGCAACGTCCTTCGCGCACTGTATACCCAAGGCTACCGTCAGGACCTGCAGGTCGTCGCCATTAACGACCTGGGCAACAGTGCCATGAACGCGCACTTGCTCAAGTACGACAGTGTCCACGGGATTTTCGATGCCAGTGTCGAGTTCGACCAGGAAAGCCTTACGGTCAATGGCGACCGCATTGCCGTCAGCGCCATCCGCCACCCCGTCGACCTGCCCTGGAAAGCCGAAGCGGTCGATGTGGTGTTCGAATGCACCGGTCATTTTACCGACCGGGCCAAGGCAGCCGGCCATATTACCGCCGGTGCGCGCAAAGTCATTATCTCCGCACCGGCCAAGGGCGCCGATGCAACGGTGGTCTACGGGGTCAACCACGATATCCTGCGCCAGTCGCACCAGATCATTTCCAACGCTTCATGCACCACCAACTGCCTGGCACCGATCGCCCAGGTACTGCACCGCGAGCTGGGCATCGAGCAGGGCTTGATGACCACCATCCATGCCTATACCAACGACCAGAACCTCACCGATGTTTACCACAGCGACCCCTTCCGCGCGCGTTCGGCCACCCAGTCGATGATCCCGAGCAAGACCGGTGCTGCCGAAGCCGTTGGCCTGGTGCTGCCGGAACTGGCGGGCAAACTGACCGGCATGGCCGTGCGGGTACCGGTCATCAATGTGTCGCTGGTCGACCTCACGGTGAATCTCAAGCGCGAAGCCAGTGCCGACGAAATCAACGCGCTGTTCAAGGAAGCCAGCCAGCATTCGCGGATTCTCGGCTACAACAGCCTGCCGCTGGTGTCTTGCGACTTCAATCACAACCCGCTGTCATCTATTTTTGACGCCAACCACACCAAGGCCAACGGCAAACTGCTCAAAGTATTGGCTTGGTATGACAATGAATGGGGCTTCTCGAACCGCATGCTAGACAACTGCCTGGCCCTTTTTAACGCTCAGTAAGCCTCGAACGGACGACAAAACGTCAAATAAAACTAACGGAATTGTCCCACGCGCCGATAAACCGTTGGCGCTAAATGGATCTGGCGCACCGGGCACCTTGTGCCCGGTTTTTCACCCGGCCCGTCCATTCGCGAGAATTCCCATGTTCGACACGCTTTCGATTCGCCTGAAAATCGTCCTGTTGTCCGGCCTCTGCCTGCTCGGCGTAGTGGCCCTCGTGGTCGGGATGAACCTTCATCAAACTCAGCAGAACGACCAGATGGTCGGCCAGGCCAGCACCCGCATGCTGACCATGAGTGTTGAGAATCTGTTACAGGCCAAGGCCGCCGAAAAGGCCGTGGCCATGCAAAAAACCTTCAGCGAAAACCTGTTGCTGATCACCACGCTGGCGGATCAGGTGCGCGACATGCGCACCATGGGCCAGACCCGCTCAATGGACCCAGGCGCCTTGCGTGAAGAAATCAACCTGGCGCTCAAGTCCGCCTTCCAACGCAATACCGGCGTGCTGGGCATCTGGTTGTCGTTCGAACCCAACGCGCTCGACGGCAAAGACAGCGAGTTCGTCAACGACACCGCGCGCAGCAGCAACGACACAGGTCGCCTTTCCACCTACTGGAGCCGCGTCGGCGGGACAGGGATCAATACCCTGATCGTCGAAGAAGACCTGACCAAGACCGACCTGAACCTCAGTGGTACGCCCTACAACATCTGGTACACCTGTGCCAGGGACAACGCCAGGGCGTGCCTGCTCGAACCTTACCTGGACGAAGTTGGCGACAAACAAGTACTGATGACAACGATCGCAGTGCCATTGATCGTCGAGGGCAAAGTGCTTGCGGTAATGGGTGTCGACCTGGCCCTGGATTCGTTGCAGGCGTCCGCCACTGCCTCCCAGCGCGAGCTATTCAACAGTGCCGGGCACATGCTGATCGCCTCCAGCACCGGCTTGCTCGCCGCCAACAGTGACGACGCCAGCAAAATCGGCAAGACCCTCAACCAGGTGCTGAGTGACGACGCCAAGGCATTGCAACAGGCGCTGGACAGCGGCAGCCCGCAAGTCTTCAAACAAGGCGATGTGATTCGCGCCGTCTACCCGATCACACCGATCCCAACTGCCAAGCCCTGGGGTGTGATCATCGACCTGCCCGAGCAGGTACTGCTGGCCGATGCGGCAAAACTGCAAGGCATCCTCGATGAGGCGCAAACCAGCGGCACGATCAAGGCATTGCTGATTGCTGCCTGCGCCGGCGTGGCCGGGCTGCTGTTGATGTGGCTGACCGCCACTGGCGTGACCCGGCCGATCGACCAGGTGGCCGCCATGCTCAAGGCCATTGCCAGCGGCGACGGCGACCTGACCCAACGCCTGCACTACAACAAACAGGATGAGCTGGGCGCCCTGGTCAGCTGGTTCAATCGCTTCCTCGACAAGCTGCAACCGATCATCGCGCAGATCAAGCAAAGCATCACCGAAGCCCGGGCCACCGCTGACCAGTCTTCGGAAATCGCCCGTCAGACCAGTGACGGCATGCAGATCCAGTTCCGCGAAATCGATCAGGTGGCCACCGCCTCCAATGAAATGAGCGCCACTGCCCATGATGTTGCCAACAGCGCCTCAAGCGCAGCGAGCGCGGCCCGCGGTGCCGATCAATCGGCCAAGGAGGGGATGGCTATCATCGAGCGCAGCACCCGCGACATTACCCTGCTGGCCAACGAAGTGAGCAAGGCCGTGGGCGAAGTCGAAGCGCTGGCGGTCAACAGCGAGCAGATTGGTTCAGTGCTGGAAGTGATCCGCAGCATCGCGGAGCAAACCAACCTGCTGGCCCTCAACGCCGCCATCGAAGCTGCGCGCGCCGGTGAAAGCGGACGCGGTTTTGCCGTGGTCGCCGATGAAGTACGCAACCTGGCCAGGCGCACCCAGGATTCGGTGGAAGAAATCCGCCTGGTCATCGAGCGCATCCAGAACAACACCCGCGGCGTGGTCGCGACCATGCATTCAAGCCACGAAAAGGCTCAGGAAAACGCCGGGCAGATTCACCAGGCCGTACAGGCACTGGACAAGATCAGCGAAGCGGTCACGGTGATCAGCGACATGAACCTGCAAATCGCCAGCGCCGCCGAGCAACAGAGCGCAGTGGCCGAAGAGGTCAACCGCAATGTCTCGGCCATTCGCGGCGTGACCGAAACCCTGACCAGCCAGGCCGCCGAATCGGCCCAGGTGAGCAGTCAGCTCAATGCGTTGTCTTCCCAGCAGATGAAGTTGATGGATCAGTTTCGGGTTTGACCTACGCGACACCGATGAGGCCGCTCCCCCTCACCCCAGCCCTCTCCCCCTAAGGGACGATAAGCTCCCTCTCCCCTAGGGGGAGAGGGCTGGAGTGAGGGGAGTTACAACGAAAGAACGCCGCTATACAGCCCATATGCCGCCAACCCCGCCCCCACCAGCACCGCCAGGAAAATCAGCTTCTCCCACCCGGTAAACAACGGCAAACCCTGCTCATGCTTGGCTCGGGCAAAGAGGATCACCCCGGGCGCATAGAGCAACGCCGACAGCAGCAGATATTTAAGCCCACCGGCATACAACAACCAGACCGCATAGATCAGCGCCACAAGGCCAATCAGCAAATCCTTCCAGCGCTCCCCGCCCTGACCTGCATAGGTTTCCCCGCGCAGGCCAAGCAGCACCGCATAGGCCGCCGACCACAGGTATGGCACCAGGATCATCGACGAGGCCAGGTAAATCAGGCTGGTGTAGGTACCAGCCGAGACCAGCGTGATGAGCAAGAATCCCTGGATCATGCAGTTGGTCAGCCACAGGGCATTGACCGGCACGTGGTTGGCATTCTCCTTGGCCAGAAAGCGCGGCATGGTCTGGTCCCGTGCCGTGGCATACAGAATCTCGGCGCACAGCAACGCCCAGGACAACAGCGCGCCCAGCAGCGACACCGCCAGGCCCAGGCTGATCAGTAATGCGCCCCATGGCCCGACGATATGTTCGAGCACCGACGCCAGTGAAGGATTCTGTAGCCTCTCCAGTTCCGGTTGAGTCATGACACCCAGCGACAGCACGTTGACCAGCACCAACAGTGCCAGCACCCCGAGAAAACCGATCACCGTGGCCTTGCCCACGTCCGAACGGCGTTGCGCCCGTCCTGAGTAGACGCTGGCGCCCTCGATACCGATGAAGACGAAGACCGTCACCAGCATCATGTTGCGCACCTGATCCATGACGCTGCCGAACTTCGGGTTGCTCTGGCCCCACAGGTCGCGGGTAAAGATATCGGCCTTGAAGGCCACGGCCGCGATAACAATGAACATCAGCAGCGGCACGATCTTGGCCACGGTGGTGACCTGGTTGATGAACGCCGCTTCCTTGATCCCGCGCATCACCAGAAAATGCACGGCCCACAACAGCAGCGAGGCGCAGGCAATGGCTATAGGCGTATTGCCCTCACCGAACATCGGCACGTAGAACCCCAGGGTGCTGAATAAAAGGACGAAGTAGCCAACGTTACCCAACCAGGCGCTGATCCAATAACCCCAGGCCGACGAGAACCCCATGTAGTCGCCAAACCCGGCCTTGGCATAGGCATACACACCCGAGTCCAGTTCCGGCTTGCGGTTGGCCAGAATCTGGAACACGAACGCCAGGGCCAGCATACCCACAGCCGTAATGCCCCAACCGATCAGCACCGCGCCGGCGTCAGCGCGTGCGGCCATGTTTTGCGGCAGGGAAAAAATCCCGCCGCCGATCATCGACCCCACCACCAGCGCGATCAGTGCCCCGAGTTTGAGTTTTTGCCCGGATTCGGACATGTCTGGTCCCCTTGCGTCCTTTTTCTACAGCGTAATGTCGCCTGCACGACTAAATATGAACGGTGCCACGCTGTTTATTATCAATAGCCCATAAGCGCTGCACTGTCATAACTAGGAAGTCTATCAGCGAGTAAACTAGATGGTGAGTTTTGTGTAGCCACGCAACAAACGCAAACCCATAGGAATTTTAATCAGGAAAATTTGCGTTTCGCCAAAAAGTGGCTAGCTTCAAACATCGCAGCTACATGAGCGACAGCTCTAAAACAAGCATGGAGGGACCCGCGCACATGGATTGTCGCATCACCCACGCCACCGTCATCGTCAACACTTTCAGGTATGCGAATCGCCATGAATTGTTGCACTGAAACTGATCTAAATCAGCTATCGAGACATTCACTAGACTTATTCTAGTGCCTCACTTCTCCTGGACTGGAGTATTGCAATGTCGGAATCTCCCGGAAAACTACGGCTCGGCGCGTTAGTCGCCCTTGTAGTGGGTTCGATGATTGGTGGCGGTATCTTTTCGCTGCCGCAAAACATGGCGGCAAGCGCCGATGTCGGCGCTGTACTTATCGGCTGGGCCATCACCGCCGTCGGTATGCTGACCCTGGCCTTTGTGTTCCAGACCCTGGCCAACCGCAAGCCAGACCTCGATGGCGGGGTGTATGCCTACGCCAAGGCGGGGTTCGGCGACTACATGGGCTTTTCATCGGCCTGGGGGTACTGGATCAGTGCCTGGCTGGGTAACGTCGGTTACTTCGTACTGCTGTTCAGCACCCTTGGGTATTTCTTCCCGATCTTCGGTGAAGGCAATACCGTGGCGGCGATCATCGGCGCTTCGGTGCTGCTGTGGGCCGTGCACTTCCTGGTGCTGCGCGGGATCAAGGAAGCCGCGTTCATCAACCTGGTCACCACCGTGGCCAAGGTCGTGCCACTGGCACTGTTCGTCCTCATTGCGATATTCGCGTTCAAGCTGGATATTTTCACCGCCGACATCTGGGGTTCGATGAACCCTGAGCTGGGCACGGTGATGAACCAGGTGCGCAACATGATGCTGGTCACCGTCTGGGTGTTCATCGGTATCGAAGGTGCGAGCATCTTCTCGGCCCGTGCAGAAAAACGCTCGGACGTCGGTAAGGCCACGGTCATCGGCTTTATCACCGTGTTGCTGTTTTTGGTGCTGGTCAACGTCCTGTCACTGGGCATCATGACTCAACCGGAACTGGCCAAACTGCAAAACCCATCGATGGCGGCCGTGCTTGAGCATGTGGTCGGTCACTGGGGTGCAGTGCTGATCAGCGTCGGCCTGATCATCTCGCTGCTCGGCGCCCTCTTGTCCTGGGTACTGCTGTGCGCGGAGATCATGTTCGCCGCAGCCAAGGACCACACCATGCCGGAGTTCCTGCGCAAGGAAAACGAGAACCACGTACCGGTCAATGCCCTGTGGCTGACCAACGCCATGGTTCAGATTTTCCTGGTCATCACGCTGTTCTCGGCCAGTACCTACCTGTCGCTGATCTACCTCGCAACCTCGATGATTCTGGTGCCTTACCTGTGGTCGGCGGCCTATGCCTTCCTGATCGCATTTCGTGGCGAGAGCTACGAACAAGCACTGGCTGAACGCAAGAAGGACCTGTTCATCGGCGCGGTTGCCCTGATCTATGCGATCTGGCTGCTGTATGCCGGCGGGGTCAAATACCTGCTGCTCTCTGCCCTGCTCTATGCCCCTGGCGCAATCCTGTTTGCCAAGGCCAAACGTGAGCTGGGCCAACCGATTTTTACCAACGTGGAGAAATTGCTTTTTGCCGCTGTGGTCATTGGCGCGCTGGTCGCAGCCTACGGCCTCTATGACGGCTTTTTAACGCTGTAACACCCGTTTTTGAATCTTTGGAGGAAATGAAAAATGTCCACGGAAAAAGTTAAATACGGCGTGCATTCCGAAGCCGGCAAACTTCGCAAAGTGATGGTTTGCTCTCCTGGCCTGGCGCACCAGCGCCTGACCCCGAACAACTGCGATGAATTGCTGTTCGACGATGTACTCTGGGTTAATCAGGCCAAGCGAGACCACTTCGACTTCGTCACCAAGATGCGCGAGCGTGGCATCGACGTGCTGGAGATGCACAACCTGTTAACGGACATCGTTGCCCAGAAAGACGCGCTGGACTGGATCCTGGAACGCAAGGTCACTCCCAACAGTGTCGGTGTCGGCCTGGTCGACCCGATAAACGGCTGGCTGCGCAGCCTGGAACCGCGCCAGATCGCCGAATTCCTGATTGGCGGCGTGTCGGCCGATGACCTGCCCGACGCCTTCGGTGGCCAGGCCATCCAGATGTTCCGCAACTTCCTTGGCCACTCCAGCTTCATCCTGCCGCCCCTGCCCAATACCCAATTCACCCGCGACACCACCTGCTGGATTTACGGTGGTGTGACCCTGAACCCCATGTACTGGCCGGCCCGTCGTCAGGAAACCCTGCTGACCAGCGCCATCTACAAGTTCCACCCCGAGTTCACCAACGCCGACTTCCAGATCTGGTACGGTGACCCGGACAAGGATCACGGTGCCGCCACCCTCGAAGGCGGTGACGTCATGCCGATTGGCAACGGCGTGGTCCTGATCGGTATGGGCGAGCGCACCTCGCACCAGGCCATCGGTCAACTGGCGCAGAACCTGTTCAAGAACAAGGCCGTGGAACGCGTGGTCGTTGCCGGCCTGCCGAAATCTCGCGCAGCCATGCACCTGGACACCGTGTTCAGCTTCTGCGACCGCGACCTGGTCACGGTCTTCCCAGAAGTGGTGAATCAGATCGTGCCCTTCACCCTGCGCCCCGATGAAAGCAAACCCAATGGCATCGATCTGCGCCGTGAAAAAACCAACTTCATCGACACCGTCGGCGCGGCTCTGAATCTGAAAAAACTGCGCGTGGTCGAGACCGGCGGCAACAGCTTCGCCGCCGAACGCGAACAGTGGGACGACGGTAACAACGTGGTGGCAGTGGAACCCGGCGTGGTGATTGGCTATGACCGCAACACCTACACCAACACCCTGCTGCGCAAGGCCGGCGTGGAAGTCATCACCATCAGCGCCGGCGAACTGGGCCGGGGCCGGGGCGGTGGCCACTGCATGACCTGCCCGATTATCCGCGACCCTATCGACTACTAAACGACCATCAGCCCGGCCGCACCTACCCGGTGCAGGCCGGGCCTTTCACCGAATTCAAGGAGAATCATCATGGCGTTCAACATTCACAACCGTAACCTGCTGAGCCTGGAACACCACACCACTCGCGAACTGCGGTACCTGCTCGACCTTTCCCGCGACCTGAAGCGCGCCAAGTACACCGGCACCGAACAGCAGCACCTCAAAGGCAACAACATCGCCCTGATCTTCGAAAAAACTTCGACCCGCACCCGCTGCGCCTTCGAAGTGGCCGCCTATGACCAAGGCGCCAACGTCACCTACATCGACCCGAACTCCTCGCAAATCGGCCACAAGGAGAGCATGAAGGACACCGCCCGGGTGCTCGGGCGCATGTACGATGCCATCGAATACCGCGGCTTCAAGCAGGAAATCGTCGAAGAGCTGGCCAAGTTCGCCGGCGTGCCTGTGTTTAACGGTTTGACCGACGAATACCACCCGACCCAGATGATCGCTGACGTGCTGACCATGCGTGAGCACAGCGACAAGCCCCTGCACGACATCAGCTATGCCTACCTGGGCGACGCCCGCAACAACATGGGTAACTCCCTGCTGCTGATCGGTGCCAAGCTCGGCATGGACGTACGCATCTGTGCCCCTAAAGCCTTGTGGCCCCTTGACGACCTGGTCGCTCGCTGCAAGAAGTACGCGGAAGAAAGCGGCGCACGCATCACCCTGACCGAAGACCCGAAAGCCGCGGTCAAGGGCGTCGACTTCATCCATACCGACGTTTGGGTTTCGATGGGCGAGCCCGTTGAAGCCTGGGCCGAGCGCATCCAACAGCTGCTGCCCTACCAAGTCAACGCCGAGCTGATGAAAGCTAGCGGCAACCCACGCACCAAGTTCATGCACTGCCTGCCGGCCTTCCACAACTGCGACACCAAGGTCGGAAAACAGATCGCCGAGCAGTATCCGAACCTGAAAAACGGAATCGAAGTGACCGACGACGTGTTCGAGTCGCCTGCCTGCATCGCCTTCGAGCAAGCGGAGAACCGCATGCACACCATCAAGGCGATCCTGGTGTCGACCCTGGCTGACCTGTAAAGGCCCGACCGCTCCTGCCTTTGTAGGAGCGGGCTGGCCCGCGAGGCGGCGCACCTGACACACCGCGCCGCCCATATCGCGGGCAAGCCCGCTCCTACAAGGGAATTGGGGCGCTCACTTTTTCGTAGAAGGAACACACCATGCGTATCGTTGTTGCATTGGGCGGTAACGCCCTGCTGCGTCGTGGCGAGCCCATGACCGCGGACAATCAGCGCGCCAATATCCGCATCGCCACCGAACAGATCGCCAAGGTTCACCCGGGCAATGAGCTGGTCATCGCCCACGGTAACGGCCCGCAGGTTGGCCTGTTGTCTTTGCAGGCCCAATCCTACAAGCCGGACGAAGCCTATCCCCTGGACGTGCTCGGGGCAGAAACCGAGGGCATGATCGGTTACATCATCGAACAGGAGCTGGGCAACCTGCTGCCCTTCGAAGTGCCGTTCGCCACCCTGCTGACCCAAGTTGAAGTCGACGGCAAAGACCCGGCCTTCCAGGACCCGACCAAGTTCATCGGCCCGGTCTACAGCAAAGAGGACGCCGAGCGCCTGGCCCAGGAAAAAGGCTGGGTGGTCAAACCTGATGGCGACAAATTCCGCCGCGTAGTGGCCAGCCCACGGCCAAAACGCATTTTTGAAATTCGCCCGATCACTTGGCTGCTGGAAAAGAAAACCGTCGTGATCTGTGCTGGCGGCGGTGGCATTCCGACCATGTACGATGAAAGCGGCAAGCTGCTCAGCGGCGTGGAAGCGGTGATCGACAAGGACCTGTGCTCGTCCCTGCTGGCCCAGGAGCTGAAGGCCGACCTGCTGGTCATTGCCACCGACGTCGATGGCGCCTATATCGATTGGGGCAAACCGACCCAGAAGGCCGTCGCCCAAGCCCACCCGGACGAACTGGAACGTCTCGGCTTCGCAGCCGGCTCCATGGGCCCGAAAGTGCAGGCCGCGTGCGAGTTTGCACGCATTACCGGCAAGGTTGCAGTCATCGGTTCGCTGCCCGATATCGAAGGCATTGTCCAAGGGACCAAAGGCACTCGCGTCACTACGGCCAAGCCCGGCATCAGCTACCGTTAAATCAAGGGCGGGCCAACGGCCCGCCCTTGCCATCTTGCGAAGGAGTAACCCTATGGCCAAATTCGAACCCGGGCACTTGCACGTCGAGCGTACCGCGCTGCAGCCAAGCGACCACAGTTACGACCTGAATGTCGAATACAAGGTCGATCAGGACCCGTCCAAGGGCAAAGGTGTGCGCTTCACAGTGCATGGCCAGATCCAGGGCAAGGACGTGAAAGAAGAATTCTTCCTGCCCAAGGAAGAGGCGTTCAATTTCACCCGCGACTTTTCCAAGATCTTCGTAAAGTATGGCGTACCGGCGGATCAACAGATCCAGGTCCATGTGAACAACAAGATCTACGACAAGATGTTCGAAGACATCCGCGAAAAGCTCGCGATCAAATCCGGCGACCCGGTCGACATCAAGGATTTCGAATAACCCCTCACCCTCGTAGCAGCAGCCTGGCGGCAGCTGCTACTCAGGCGATTTCACCAACCACCCCATCACAAGGCATAATTGCCGCCCCCGCTGCCCAGAACCCTTAGCGCCCCATGCGTATCCACGTCAGCTTCATCGACCGCGTCGGCATCACCCAGGAAGTACTCGCACTGCTCGGCGCTCGCAATCTCAACCTGGATGCGGTGGAGATGGTGCCGCCCAACGTCTACATCGATGCGCCCACCCTCAGCCCGCAAGTGCTCGAAGAGCTGCGCGATGCCCTGTTCAGCGTGCGCGGTGTGCAGGCCGTCACTGTGGTCGACATCCTCCCTGGGCAGCGTCGTCACCTGCAACTCGATGCCCTGCTGGCTGCCATGACCGACCCGGTATTAGCCCTTGACAGCGCCGGCCATGTATTGCTGGCCAATCCAGCCCTGATTGCCTTATACGGCCGTGAGCCGGCGGGAGAATCAGTCAGCGATCTGTTTGGTGACCCTGGCCTGCTCGATGCCTTGCTCGAACACGGTTTTCGCCTGCCCATGCGCGAGATCGTCGTCGACGGCCAGACGCTGCTGCTCGACGCCACCCCCATCACCAACGCCGGTGCGTTGCTGACCCTGTACCAGCCCAGCCGCATCGGCGAACGCCTGTCCGCCCTGCATCACGACCACGCCGAAGGCTTCGATGCCCTGCTCGGTGACTCACCGCCCATCCGCACCCTCAAGGCCCGCGCCCAGCGCGTGGCAACGCTGGATGCACCGCTGCTGATCCACGGCGAGACCGGCACCGGCAAAGAGTTGGTGGCGCGTGCCTGTCATGCCATCAGCAGCCGCCACGGCGCGCCGTTTCTGGCCCTGAACTGCGCGGCCTTGCCAGAAAACCTGGCGGAAAGTGAACTGTTTGGCTATGCCCCGGGCGCCTTTACCGGTGCACAACGTGGCGGCAAGCCCGGCTTGATGGAGTTGGCCAACCAGGGCACGGTGTTTCTCGATGAAATCGGTGAAATGTCGCCGTACCTGCAAGCCAAGCTGTTGCGCTTTCTCAACGACGGCACCTTTCGCCGGGTCGGTGGGGACCGCGAGGTCAAGGTCAACGTGCGCATCCTCAGCGCCACCCACCGCGACCTGGAAAAAATGGTCGGTGAAGGCACCTTCCGCGAAGACCTGTTCTACCGCCTCAACGTGCTGAACCTGGAAGTGCCGCCGCTGCGCGAGCGCGGCCAGGACATCCTGCTGCTGGCGCGGTATTTCATGCAGCAGGCCTGCACCCAGATCCAGCGGCCGGTCTGCCGCCTGGCACCGGGCACTTACCCGGCACTGCTGGGTAATCGCTGGCCAGGCAACGTGCGGCAATTGCAGAACGTAATCTTCCGCGCCGCTGCTATCAGCGAAAGCAGCCTGGTCGACATTGGCGACCTGGATATCGCCGGCACGTCCGTGGCGCGCCAGCACGATACTGAAGTCGACAGCCTGGAACAGGCCATGGAAGACTACGAGAAAGCCCTGCTGGAAAGGCTTTACCTCAACTACCCCTCCACGCGGCAGCTGGCCAGCCGCCTGCAAACCTCCCATACCGCCATCGCCCACCGCTTGCGCAAGTACGGCATCCCCAGCAAGTCCTGAAAGCGACCTGCAACCGTACTGAAAACGCTACAGCGTAACGATATCGCTACAGAGGCTGTCAACACGCGCTGTGCAAGGCTTTGATCCTCTTAAGATTTTTTCCGTACCACAGCAACTGTAGCGATTTCGCTACAGCTGCTGATCTCCCAATACCCGAACTTAGCTTTAAGCCATTGATATATATGGATATAGCTAAATGTGGCCGTGTTTTTGCTTGTGCCTTGCCATCCAGGCTCTGCCCAGCATGAGCTACCTATCGCACCCACCGGACACAGGCTGTCCCCCGAGGAAGACCCATGAGCGAGTTGCGTTTTACTGAAGACCACGAATGGCTGCGTACCGAAGCTGACGGCAGCGTGACTGTCGGCATCACCGCTTTCGCGCAAAACGCCTTGGGTGACGTGGTTTATGTGCAGCTTCCGGAGCTCCAGAGCTATGACAAGGGCGCTGAGGCAGCGACCGTTGAATCGGTCAAAGCTGCTAGCGGTGTCTATATGCCGTTGGACGGGGAAGTGGTCGAAACCAACCCAGTTCTCAATGACAGCCCTGAATTGGTCAACGAAGATCCATTGGGTGAAGGCTGGTTCTTCCGCTTCATTCCGGCCGACGCGGCCGCCGTAGCCCAACTGCTCGATCAAGACGCCTACGACCGCCTGATCAAAGCCAACGCCGACGCCTGAGGAACCGCCATGACCACTACTATCAACCTCAGCACCGACAACGAATTCATCGCGCGCCACATCGGCCCGCGCCAGGCCGACGAGCAAAGCATGCTCCAGACCCTGGGTTTTGACAGCCTCGAAGCACTGAGCGCCAGCGTGATTCCGGACAGCATCAAGGGCACCAGCGTGCTCGACATGCCGGCCGGTCAGAGCGAGGCCGATGCCCTGGCGGCCATCAAGGCCATCGCCAGCCAGAACCAACTGTTCAAGACGTTCATCGGTCAGGGTTACTACAACACCCACACCCCGGCGCCGATCCTGCGCAACCTGCTGGAAAACCCGGCCTGGTACACCGCCTACACCCCGTACCAGCCAGAAATTTCCCAGGGCCGTCTCGAAGCGCTGCTGAACTTCCAGACCCTGATCAGCGACCTCACCGGCCTGCCGATCGCCAACGCCTCCCTGCTCGACGAAGCCACCGCCGCTGCCGAAGCCATGACCTTCTGCAAACGCCTGAGCAAGAACAAGAGCAGCCACGCCTTCTTCGCCTCCAGCCACTGCCACCCCCAGACCCTCGACGTGCTGCGTACCCGTGCCGAGCCGCTGGGCATCGAAGTGGTGGTTGGCGACGAGCGCGAACTGACTGACGTCAGCGCGTTCTTCGGCGCCCTGCTGCAATACCCGGCCAGCAACGGCGACCTGTTCGACTACCGCAAACTGACCGAACGCTTCCACGCCGCCAACGCCCTGGTAGCGGTAGCCGCCGACCTGCTGGCCCTGACCCTGCTGACCCCGCCCGGCGAGTTCGGTGCCGACGTCGCCATCGGCAGCGCCCAACGCTTCGGCGTGCCGCTGGGCTTCGGCGGCCCGCATGCTGCTTACTTCTCGACCCGCGAAGCCTTCAAGCGCGACATGCCGGGCCGCCTGGTCGGCATGTCCATCGACCGTTTCGGCAAGCCGGCCCTGCGCCTGGCCATGCAGACCCGCGAGCAACACATCCGTCGCGAAAAGGCCACCAGCAACATCTGCACCGCGCAGGTCCTGCTGGCCAACATCGCCAGCATGTACGCGGTGTATCACGGTCCAAAAGGCCTGCAGCAGATCGCCCGCCGCACCCACCAGCTGACCGCAATCCTGGCCAAGGGCCTCAGCGCCCTTGGCGTGACCGTCGAACAGGAATTTTTCTTCGACACCCTGACCCTGAACTCAGGTGCCGCCACCGCTGAACTGCACGCCAAGGCCCGTGGCCAGCAGTTCAACCTGCGTGAAATCGACGCCCAGCGCCTGGGCCTGTCCCTGGACGAAACCAGCCGCCAGGCCGATGTCGAAGCCCTGTGGCAACTGTTTGCAACCGCCGGCCAGGCACTGCCTGACTTCGCCGCCGTGGCTGCCAGCGTTGAATCGCGTATTCCGCAAGCGCTGGTACGTGAGTCGGCCATCCTCAGCCACCCGGTGTTCAACCGTTATCACTCCGAAACCGAGCTGATGCGCTACCTGCGTCGCCTGGCCGACAAGGACCTGGCACTGGACCGCACCATGATCCCGCTGGGTTCGTGCACCATGAAGCTCAATGCCGCCAGCGAAATGATCCCGGTGACCTGGGCCGAATTCGGCAACCTGCACCCCTTCGCCCCTGCCGAGCAGAGCAAGGGTTACCAACTGCTGACCGACGAGCTGGAAGCAATGCTGTGCGCCGCCACCGGCTATGACGCCGTGTCGCTGCAGCCCAATGCCGGCTCCCAGGGCGAATACGCAGGCCTCTTGGCCATTCGTGCCTATCACCAGAGCCGTGGCGAAGATCGTCGCGACATCTGCCTGATTCCGTCCTCGGCCCACGGCACCAACCCCGCTACCGCCCATATGGCCGGCATGCGCGTGGTCGTGACCGCCTGCGATGCCCGTGGCAACGTCGACATCGAAGACCTGCGCGCCAAGGCCATTGAGCACCGCGAGCACCTCGCCGCGCTGATGATCACCTACCCGTCCACCCACGGTGTATTCGAGGAAGGCATCCGCGAGATCTGCGCGATCGTCCACGACAACGGCGGCCAGGTGTACATCGACGGCGCCAACATGAACGCCATGGTCGGCCTGTGCGCCCCGGGCAAATTCGGCGGCGACGTCTCGCACCTGAACCTGCACAAAACCTTCTGCATCCCTCATGGCGGTGGCGGCCCGGGCGTCGGCCCGATCGGCGTCAAGTCGCACCTGGCGCCATTCCTGCCAGGCCACGGCCACATGGAACGCAAGGAAGGCGCCGTGTGCGCAGCGCCGTTCGGCAGCGCGAGCATCCTGCCGATCACCTGGATGTACATCCGCATGATGGGCGGCGAAGGCCTCAAGCGTGCCTCGCAGCTGGCGATCCTCAATGCCAACTACATCTCACGCCGCCTGGAAGAACACTTCCCGGTCCTTTACACCGGCAGCAATGGCCTGGTTGCACACGAGTGCATCCTCGACCTGCGCCCGCTCAAGGAAACCAGCGGCATCAGCGTCGACGATGTGGCCAAGCGCCTGATCGACTTCGGCTTCCACGCCCCGACCATGTCCTTCCCGGTCGCCGGCACGCTGATGATCGAGCCGACCGAAAGCGAATCCAAGGAAGAACTGGACCGCTTCTGCGACGCCATGATCCGCATCCGCGAAGAAATCCGCGCAGTGGAAAACGGCACCCTGGACAAGGACGACAACCCGCTCAAGAACGCCCCGCACACGGCGCTGGAACTGGCCGGCGAGTGGGCTCACCCCTACAGCCGCGAACAGGCGGTCTACCCGGTGGCGTCCCTGATCGAAGGCAAGTACTGGCCACCGGTCGGTCGCGTCGACAACGTGTTCGGTGACCGCAACCTGGTGTGCGCTTGCCCGTCGATTGAGAGCTATCAGGACTAAGCTTACGATTACACCTTTGCTGGCTGCGGCCATGTAGGAGCGGCCCAGGCCGCGAAGGGCTGCGTGGCAGCCCCGGTTCCCGCTTTCAAGTCATGAATCCTGGAACCGGGACCGCTGCGCGGTCCTTCGCGGCCAGGGCCCCTCCCACAAAAGCCGCCCCCCCCAATAAGAAGAAACCGGAGAACAACCATGTCTTTAAGTGTGTTCGACCTGTTCAAAATCGGCATCGGCCCCTCCAGCTCCCATACCGTCGGCCCCATGCGTGCCGCGGCACGCTTCGTCGAAGGCTTGCGCCGTGACGGGCTGCTGACTACCACTACCTGCGTCAAAGTCGAGCTCTATGGCTCGCTCGGCGCCACCGGCAAGGGCCACGGCAGCGACAAAGCCGTACTCCTTGGCCTGGAAGGTGAACATCCGGATACCGTGAACACTGAGTCCATCGCTGATCGCCTGCAGGAAATCCGCAGCAGTGGGCGCTTGAACCTGCTCGGTGAACACAGTATTGAATTCAACGAAAAACTCCACCTGGCGATGATTCGCAAACCGCTGGCCTATCACCCCAACGGCATGATCTTTCGTGCTTTCGATGCCGCCGGCCTGCAAACCAGAAGCCGTGAATACTATTCGGTCGGCGGCGGTTTCGTCGTCGATGAAGGCGCCGCCGGCGCCGACCGCATCGTCGAGGACAGCACCCCGCTGACCTTCCCCTTCAAAAGCGCCAAGGACCTGCTCGGCCATTGCAGCACCTATGGCCTGTCCATCAGCCAGGTGATGCTGGCCAATGAAAGCGCCTGGCGCCCCGAAGCCGAGACCCGTGCGGGCCTTTTGAAAATCTGGCAAGTGATGCAGGACTGCGTCGCTGCCGGTTGCCGCAATGAAGGCATTCTGCCCGGAGGCCTGAAGGTCAAGCGCCGCGCCCCGGCCCTGCACCGGCATTTGTGCACGCACCCGGAAGCGGCGCTGCGCGATGCTCTGTCAGTACTGGACTGGGTCAACCTTTATGCCCTGGCGGTGAACGAAGAAAACGCCAGCGGCGGCCGTGTGGTCACCGCCCCCACCAATGGCGCGGCCGGCATCATCCCCGCCGTGCTGCATTACTACGTGCGCTTTATTCCGGGCGCCAACGAAGACGGCGTGGTGCGCTTCCTGCTCACCGCCGCCGCCATCGGCATCCTCTATAAAGAAAACGCCTCGATCTCCGGTGCCGAAGTCGGCTGCCAGGGCGAAGTCGGCGTGGCCTGTTCCATGGCCGCCGGTGCCTTGTGCGAGGTGCTCGGTGGCACAGTGCAGCAGGTCGAGAACGCTGCCGAGATCGGCATGGAACATAACCTGGGGCTGACCTGCGACCCGATTGGCGGGTTGGTCCAGGTCCCGTGCATCGAACGCAATGCCATGGGCTCGGTCAAGGCCATCAATGCGGTGCGCATGGCCTTGCGCGGGGACGGCCAGCACTACGTCTCCCTCGACAAAGTCATCCGCACCATGCGCCAGACCGGCGCCGACATGAAAAGCAAATACAAGGAGACCGCCCGTGGCGGTCTCGCGGTCAACATTATCGAGTGCTGATGTGCGCTCACCTGCACACTTCTTCAGGAGCTGAATATGTCCACCGAACAACTGTTGAAAACCCCGTTGCACGCACTGCACATCGAACTCGGCGCGCGCATGGTGCCGTTCGCCGGCTATGACATGCCGGTGCAATACCCGCTGGGCGTGATGAAAGAACACCAGCACACCCGTGATCAGGCCGGGCTGTTCGATGTCTCGCACATGGGCCAGATCCGCCTGACCGGCGCCAATGCCGCCAAGGCCCTGGAAACCCTGGTGCCGGTGGACATCATCGACCTGCCGGTGGGCATGCAGCGTTACGCGATGTTCACCAACGAGACTGGCGGCATCCTCGACGACCTGATGGTCGCCAACCTGGGTAACGACGAACTGTTCCTGGTGGTCAACGCCGCCTGCAAGGATCAGGACCTTGCGCATCTGCAAAAGCACATTGGCGACCAGTGCACAATCGAACCGCTGTTCGAAGAACGCGCGCTGCTGGCCCTGCAAGGCCCGGCTGCCGTGACCGTGCTCGCTCGTCTGGCGCCTGAAGTCGCGAAGATGACTTTCATGCAGTTCACCCGAGTGAAACTGCTGGGTGTCGAATGCTTTGTCAGCCGTTCGGGCTACACCGGTGAAGACGGCTTCGAAATCTCCGTACCGGCCGCCAACGCCGAAGTCTTGGCGCGCGCGCTGCTGGCTGAGCCTGAAGTGGCGGCCATCGGCCTCGGCGCTCGCGACTCCCTGCGCCTGGAAGCCGGCCTGTGCCTCTACGGCCACGACATGAACACCGAGACCACTCCGATCGAGGCCAGCCTGCTGTGGGCCATCTCCAAGCCACGTCGCGCCGATGGCGCACGGGCCGGCGGCTTCCCTGGCGCAGAGACTGTGTTCGCGCAACAACAAGCCGGCGTCAACCGCAAGCGTGTGGGCCTGTTGCCTCAGGAACGTACACCGGTGCGTGAAGGCGCGGAAATCGTCAACGAAGCAGGCGACATCATCGGCGCTGTGTGCAGCGGTGGTTTCGGCCCGACTCTGGGCGGACCTTTAGCCATGGGCTACCTCGACAGCGCTTATATCGCTATTGATACACCCGTATGGGCGATTGTTCGTGGGAAAAAGGTGCCTTTGCTTGTAAGCAAAATGCCATTTGTTCCACAACGCTACTATCGCGGCTGATTGAATGTTCCTATAAGTAACGCGGTTGCGTTAACGGTGCACTAATGTGTAACGCAACCGCCATAAAATAGTGCATTGTTTGGCTATAAGCTTCGATTATGAACTTTGCTTATAACGATCGAAAACAATTGAACAAGGTTA
>CAYVPI010000024.1:0-45108 GCA_964453495.1 uncultured Pseudomonas sp.
GAAGCGCAAGACCCTCGAGCAGCTCGACCAGGGTGAATGGGAGTCGCTGTGTGATGGCTGTGGCCTGTGCTGCCTGCAAAAGCTCGAAGACGAAGACGACAATTCGGTCTATTACACGCGCGTCGCCTGCAAGCTGCTGGACCTGACCACCTGCCAGTGCACCGACTACCCCAATCGCCGTGCCCTGGTGCCCGATTGCATTGCGCTCACGCCGGGCCAGGCCGACCAATTCACCTGGCTGCCACCGACATGCGGTTATCGCCTGGTCAGCGAGGGCAAGGATTTACCGCGTTGGCACCACTTGGTGTGCGGCGATCGCGAACAGGTTCACAAGCAGCGGATTTCTCAGTCCGGGCGCATGCTCAGCGAGAAGGATGTCGCCGAAGACGACTGGGAAGATTATCTGATTTTCCGTGCAGGTTAAGGCGTGGCTTGAGTGAAGGGAGTCTGTATGCGAGTGTCGGGCCGTCTGCTACTGGCTGTGTTGTTGCTGTTGTCGAGCCCAATGCTTTGGGCTGCGAAGAAAGTCGATCTCGATTACCGGGTGCAATTGTTGCCACAGAGTGACCAGGCCGAGGTGCGCCTGACGCTGTCCGATGGCGCGGCAGTGCGTAGCCTGGATTTCAACCTGGGCGAGGGTCGCGACTATTCGGATTTCAAGGCCGATGGGACCTGGCAATTGCAGGCCGACGGCAAGCGTGGCCTGTGGCGCCCGGCTGCCGGCACTGCCAGCCTCAGCTACCGTGTGCGGCTCAGTCATGCGCTCAAAAACGGCAGCTTCGACAGCCGCATGACGCCGGCCTGGGCATTGTTCCGTGGTGATCAGTTGGTGCCTGGTGCACGCCTGGACCAACAGGACGGAATCGAACTGGTAGCCCGCCTGACCTTCGAATTGCCTCCCGGCTGGAAAAGCATCGAAACGGCCTGGCCACGTATCGGCAAGAACCGCTTTCGCATCGATGATGTTTCGCGTTTGTTCGACCGGCCGACCGGCTGGATGCTGTCCGGTACCGTCGGCAGCCGCCGTACACGCCTGGGCGAGACGGAAGTCAGCGTTGTCGCCCCCCAGGCCCAGGGCATGCGGCGCATGGATGTGCTGACCTTGATGACGTTCGTCTGGCCGCAATTGCAGTCGGTATTCGCACGCACGCCGGCAAAGCTCCTGGTTGTCGGAGCGGGTGACCCGATGTTGCGAGTGGCTCAGGGGGCGAACAACTCGATCTTCATGCACAGCGCGCGGCCGCTGGTCAGCGAGAGTGGTGCCAGCCCGTTGGTCCGTGAACTGGTCCATGTGCTGGGACGCATCGAAGGTCACGAGGGCAGCGACTGGATCGACAAGGGCCTGGCCGAGTATTACGCCATCGAACTGGTACGCCGCGCCGGCGGAATAAGCGATGAACGCTACCAGAACCTGCAATTGCAGTTGACCAAGGGCAGCCGCAAGGTCACCACTTTGCGGGGAGAGAAGGTCAACCAGGCGACAATCGCTCGCAGCGTTTTATTGCTGCAGGATCTGGACCGTGAAATTCGCCTGCAAACCCGCGACAAGCGCTCACTGGACGATGTCACCCAGGCGCTGATGCGCCTGGGCCGGGTGACGACGCCGGAGTTCATTCAGATCAGCGAAAGCGTGATCGGCGAGCCGTCGCGGGTGCTGGCGAGCAAGTTGCTGCAATAGCGAGCCTGCTCCTGTAGCAGCTGCCGTAAGGCTGCGTCAGGGCGTTACATCGAGTTGCCTGCGACGCAGCCTGGCGGCAGCTGCTACGAGGGTAGCGGCGCGGCCAGAATCAAGGCTTGCGATTTTTCATCGCATTCAACTCAGCCCCGGTACGCTCGATCTGCGCCCGGATGTTGTCCAGGTCGCGGCGGCCTTTTTCGAGCAGGCTCTTGGCCGAACTGTGGCCGGTAATACCGCGGGCCAGGGCGACGCCGCCGATGGCGATCTGGATCAAGCCAAACAATCCGCCACGGCGCAGGCCCTTGCCGACCATGATGACGCCGCCGGCCACGGAGCCTGCGCGCTCCCAGCCCTGGACGTTGTGTTCGGCCTTGCTCTGCAGCAAGGGGGATTCGATAAGCTCGCGGTCGCTCATGATCATTCTCCTGGTGTGGGGCGCATCGATATTATGCAGACTGCCAGTACGCCGGGCTGTTCCCTTGGTGTGAGGGCTTGATCATTTGAATTTAGGGCCCGAACGGGTGTTGTTGCCTTTGGCCATGCGGTCGTACAGCACCACGTTGACCGTAGCGGCCAGGTTCATGCAGCCAGTGGTGGGAATATAGATCGTATCTTCGCACCAGTCGCGCACACTCTGGTCCAGGGAGCCGTCTTCGGGGCCGAAAATGTAAATGGCTCGGTCCGGGTGGGTGTATTCGGGCAACGGGCGCGCACCATCGACCAGCTCGACCGCCACAGGCGTACAGCCCAGCGGGATGATCTTTTGCAGGTCATCGATGCCGATCAATGGGATGTCGTAGTGAACGCGCTTGGTGTCAGTGACAAAGTCACGGGCGCGCTCATAGCGCTTGCCGGTGTAGAACACCGAATTGACGCCGTAACAGCCTGCAGCGCGCATCACCGAGCCGACGTTCTCCGGTGATTTGGGATTATACAAACCAATGCAGCTGTACCGTTTGTTTGCCACGAGCCGGTGCCTTCACGAAAAAAACCGCGATTATAGGGCTTGCCGGCGCGTGGCGGTCGGTCAATCGTCTTTCTTCATCATCCCGGCCAGGGCAGCGAAAGGATTGTGCGTGGCCTTGGCGATTTTCGGCGTGCTGAGCGAGCCTTCGGCGTAGTACTGCTGGTCGGTGTAGCGCGAGTGCTCGTTGTCGTGACAGTACAGGCAGAGCAACTCCCAGTTGGAACCGTCCTGGGGATTATTGTCATGGTTGTGGTCACGGTGATGCACGGTCAGCTCGCTCAGGCGCTTGCCGGAGAATTCACGGGCACAACGACCGCATACGTGCGGGTACATTTTCAGCGCTTTATCGCGATAGCCCATCTCCCGGTCGCGCTGGGCGTCGGCGAGAATGCGGTCGAGCTTGGCGGTGTTGGATGGGGGTGTTGCCGAACTCATGGGTTCACCTTTATTGGCTTTGATACGGTTATGACAGCAGTTTAGCGCGTTGCTCAGCCTTTGAGTTTTTCCGCAATCCAGATGGTATGGCGGGTGCCCTTGTTGCCATGGGCGAAGACCTGGACTTCTTCGGCCTTGAAACCGGCCTTGCGTAATTTATCGGAAAAGTGTCGATCGGCACTGGCGGACCACACGGCCAGCACCCCCTTGGGGCGCAAGGCGCGGGCGCAGGCACTCAGGCCGCCGGCCGAATACAGCCAACTGTTGGCTTTCTGGGTCAGGCCTTCGGGGCCGTTGTCGACGTCGAGCATGATTGCGTCGAAGCCAGCAGGTTCGGCCTGCAGGACCTTGGCCACGTCCTCCTGACGAATGGTCGTGCGTGGGTCCAGCAACGGCCGGCCGGATTTTTCACCTAACGGGCCGCGGTTCCACTCGACCACGCCGGGGACCAGTTCGGCCACCACCACTTCGGCGCCCTTGCCCAGGTGCTTGAGCGCCGAAGCCAGGGTGAAGCCCATGCCCAGCCCGCCGATCAGTACCCGCGAACCGGGCCGGCCGGCAACCTTGCGGCAGGGGATTTCGGCCAGGGCGTCTTCGGAGCCGTGCATGCGGGTATTCATGAGTTGCCCGCCATCGCCGCCCTGGATCTTGATGACGAAATCCTCGCCATACTCGAACAGGCACAGGGCACCGCCGTTTTCGGGAATCGGGGTGGTGTCGAGCAGAACAAAACGTTTCATGGATTTCTCGAGGGGGGAGGGCAACTTTGCCGCGTTGGGAGTAGCCTGAAGGCAGACACTGTTCGTCTGGCGACGGAGCCATAGATGAAACGTTCGATTATATCGGTGATTGTCGTTGCCGTGCTGGCCATTACCTTGGCACAGGTGGTGGGCCTACCAGGACGTAGCGGCAGCGGACCCGCACCGGGTGCGCCGGGTACTGCGACCCCTACGCCGTATCCGCAGGTGGTGGCACCGAGCGTGCCAAAGGCGGGCAGCATCAACAAGGGCTCGCCGCTGTTGCCGCCGATCAAGGTGCCGGTGCCGCCCCGGGACCAGCCGTTGCCGGGGTTGGAGCCGAGGCAGGAGAAGCCCAGGGTGCCTGAGGGGTAGGGTGTTGGGCTTTTGGGCCTCATCGCGGGCAAGCCCGCTCCTACAGAGCTTTGCGCAATCCTTGTAGGAGCGGGCTTGCCCGCGATAGCGGTGCAGCGGCTTACACTATCCCCAACACCTTGAACACAAACCCATACTCCAACGCCACATCCCGCAACCCCTGATACCGCCCGCTCATGCCACCATGACCCGCACCGAGCTCGGTCTTGAGCAGCAGCAGGTTGTCGTCGGTCTTGCGTGCCCGCAGCTTGGCCACCCACTTGGCCGCTTCCCAGTACTGCACGCGGCTGTCGTTGTAACCGGCCACTACCAGCAAGGCCGGATAGTCCTGGGCTGTCACATTCTCATAAGGCGCATAAGCCTTGATCCGCTTGTACACCGCCGGGTCCTGGGGGTTACCCCATTCGTCGTACTCGGTTACGGTCAGCGGCAGGTCGGGGTCGAGCATGGTGTTGAGTACATCGACGAACGGCACCTCGGCGATGGCTGCCTTGAACAGCTCCGGGCGCTGGTTGAGCACTGCACCGATCAGCAGGCCGCCGGCGCTGCCGCCGCTGATGACCAGTTGCTCGCTGCTGGTGACGCCTGCCGCGATCAAGTGTTCGGCACAGGCGATGAAGTCGCTGAAGGTGTTGTGCTTGTGTTCCTGCTTGCCGGCCCGGTACCAGGCCTCGCCCAACTCCCCACCACCGCGCACATGGGCGATGGCAAAACCCACGCCACGTTCGAGCAGGCTCAGGCGGGCATGGGAGAACCAGGGGTCGAGGCTTTCGCCATAGGCGCCGTAGCCGTACAAGTAAAGCGGTACGGGCTTGTCCTGGTCTTCGCGACGGGTCACCAGGCTGATCGGCACACGCGTGCCGTCGGCGGCGGTTGCCCAAAGGCGGTGGCTGACATAGGCATCGGCGTCAAACGGGCCGAGCACAGGCGTTTCTTTCAAAACTTTCTGCTCGCCATTGCACAGTGTCAATTGGCGCACCTGGGCTGGCCGGTTGAGCGATTCATAGCGCAGGCGTACGCAGGTGCTGACGAACTCAAGACTGTCTTGCACGTACAGGCTGTAGGCGGCATCGGGCAATTGCACACGATAGGGGGCCAGGCCCTGGGGGTGCACTTCGATGATCGGCAGGCCGCCTTCGCGCAAGCTCAGGGTCAATGCAGAGGCATTGAGGCTGATGCCTTCAAGCATGATGTCGTTGCGATGGGCTACCAGCCGTTGCCACTGCTCGCGCAGCGGTGTCTGGCCCAGGTCGGGCGTTTGGAACAGGGCAAAGTTGATGCCGTCCTGATTGCTGCGCACAAACCAGGTCCACACGCCATCGAGCTGGCCGTGGTCAGGGTAGTATTCGTGGTGCTCGACCCGCGGCGCCATGCAGGCAAAGGCTTTCTCCGGATGCTCGGCGTCGAGCGTCCAGGCTTCGCTGGTGGTCTTGCTGTTGAGCAGCAGGATCAGTTGACGTTCGGAACTTGAACGGTAGCAGTGCAGGAAGAAGCGCCCGTCGGGCTCGTGAAAGACTTCGTGCACCTCTGAACCGCCCAGATGATGACGATACAGCTTGTATGGGCGATGGGTGTCGTCCAGTTCGGCGAAGAACAGGGTCTGGCTGTCATTGGCCCAGGTCATGCTGCCGTCGCAATCTTCGAACGGCAGTTCGCGCATCACGCCGCTGGCGAGTTCTTTCACATACAGGCGGTAGACCTCGTCGCCACTGGTGTCCAGGCTATAGGCCAGGCGCTTGTGGTCGGGGCTGATATTGAACGCGCCCAGCGACAGGAAGCCGCCGGCAGCCAGTTCATTGGGGTCGAGCAACAGCTCCTCCTGGCTTTCGTCGACCGTGGGGGAGTCGTCGGCCGGGCGGGGGCAGCGGTAGTGGCGCGGGTACTCATCGCCGGCGGTGGTGCGGGTGTAATACAGGTAGGGCCCCCAGGGCGAGGCCAGCGACAGATCGGTCTCGCGGATGCGTGCGCGGATTTCTTCGAACAGTTGTTCGCGCAGTTGCGCCTGGTCGGCCAGCTGCGCCTCCTGGTAGAGGTTTTCGGCCTTGAGGTAATCGAGCACCTCTTCCTCGTCACGCACCTGCAACCAGGCATAAGGGTCGGCGCCGGCTGCCAGGCGGGCAATAGGGGCGCTTGGGGCGTTGACGGGTGAGGACATGCGAGGCTCTCTATGCTGAGGATAACCGCTGGGCCCGGCAGCCGCTCGGAGGCTGGCAGCAACAAGGGGCGCCTGCGCGGCGAAAAGTCGTTATCATAAGCGCCTATTTGCCTACCTTGCCACGGACGCCATGACCGAGAACGATTATCTGCTCGCCTGGGGCCTCTACGCCTTCGCCGCCTTGGGCTGCCTGCTGGTGTGGTGCCTGATGACCCGCTGGATGTGGCGTTGGCTGCGCGAGCCTTTGTGGATACTGATGGCGGTGCTGTTGCTGACCCCGACCATCATCGATCCGGTCAAGGAAAAATTCGCGCCAGCGGTGGCCATCACGGCCCTCGATCTGCTGTTCAAAGTCGGGAACAACGTCTGGCGGGCGATTTCAGACCTGGCCATGTACGGCATGATCGCCTTCGGGTTGTATGCCGTGTTTTGCCTGCTGCGTTGGCCCGCACAAAAGCGCGCCCGTGCACGGCGCGAGCAGGCCGAAGCTGCCGCCGCGCAACAGGACGCTTACGAACCGCCTGCCCAGGACGAGCCATTCGCAGCCGACAGCGATGACCGCTATGGGCGCAGACCGCCGCAGCCCCCTGCTGGTGGCCGTATGCGGGTCGAACCGCGTTTGTAAGTTTGCCGCCTGAAGCGAGAATCCAAGCATGTGTGAGTTACTGGGCATGAGCGCCAACGTGCCGACCGATATCGTTTTCAGCTTTACCGGGCTGATGCAACGGGGCGGGCGCACCGGCCCCCACCGCGATGGCTGGGGCATCGGCTTCTACGAGGGGCGTGGCCTGCGCGTGTTCCAGGACCCGGCGGCCAGCAGCGAATCGGAAGTCGCCAACCTGGTGCAGCGTTATCCGATCAAGAGCGAAGTGGTTATCGGCCACATCCGCCAGGCCAATATCGGCAAGGTCTGCCTGTCCAATACCCACCCCTTTGTCCGCGAACTGTGGGGGCGCAACTGGTGTTTCGCCCATAACGGGCAGTTGGCCGGCTTTGAGCCCGAGGTTGGCTTTTACCGGCCGGTGGGCGACACCGACAGTGAAGCGGCGTTCTGCAACTTGCTCAACCGGGTACGCACGGGGTTCCCCGAGCCGGTCGACGTCGAGCAATTGTTGCCCGAGCTGGTCGCTGCCTGCGCTGAGTATCGCGGCCAGGGCGTGTTCAATTGCTTGCTCAGCGACGGCGACTGGCTGTTTTGCTTCTGTTCGACCAAGCTGGTCCATATCACCCGGCGGGCACCCTTCGGTCCTGCACGCTTGAAAGATGTGGATGTCATCGTCGACTTCCAGGCCGAAACCACACCCAACGATGTGGTCACGGTGATCGCCACCGAACCTTTGACCGAAAACGAAACCTGGAACCGCTACGAGCCTGGTCAATGGAGCCTGTGGCGGCGTGGTGAGTGCGTCAGCCAAGGCCGGACTGAATAGGGAAGAGTGTCATGCTGCGAAGCTACCTGCGATTGGTGATATTTGCCTTCGGTTTGCTGGTGGGGGTGCAAGTGCCTGGCCTGATCAATGACTACAGTCAGCGGGTCGAAGCGCACTTGAGTGAAGCCCGCCAGGGCCTCAAGGGCTTCAACGACACCGCAGCGCGTTTCTTCAACGGTGACCTGCAAGCCCTGGTGGCGCACTACCGGGCCAGCGCAGACCCGGTGTTCCAGAGCGATTCCGACAGCATCGCCAGCCTGCTTGGCCGCAATCGCTTGCTGGAAGCTGAATGGCAGGCACTGCAAGGCCCCTGGTATGCCCGCGCCTGGCACGTGATTGCCGCCGCCGACCCGCAACTGCGTGATGAAACCCTCAAGGGCTACAGCTACCAGATCCTCCTGGCGCCCGAGGCCATTGCCTGGGGCCTGGCCTGTGCGCTGCTGCTGGCCTGGGTGGTGGAAAGCCTTCTGCTGTTGGTCGGCTGGGTGATCTTCGGCGGTCGCAGCAAGACCGTACCGGTACGTATCGAGCGCTAGGCCTCAGGCCAGGATGATCTGCCCAGGCCCAGCCTTGCTGGCATAGTGTTGCAGCACGCTGTGACACAACGCGACCACTTCATCGACCCATTCGACCCCCACCTGCCAGGACACCACCACTTCAAGGCTCGGTGGCTGCTGTGCCATTTCCAGTAAAATCAGCTCGCCCCGGGCCAGCTCCTCGCTGACCAGCGCCGGGGGCAAGGCGCCGATACCGAAGCCGTCTCGCAGTAGCCGGGTAATTGCCGCCACGGAATTCACGCAGTTGAGCCGTGGCGCGCTGACGCCGTTGGCCTGCAGCAGAGCGAGGATGTCCTGGTGCGGGCGGGAGTTTTTCGAGAATGTGACGATCCGCTCCTGGGCCAGCTCGGCCAGTGAAGCGTAATGACGGTTGTGGATCGAGTGGCTGGCGACGATCCAGCCCATGGGGTAGGTCGCCAATTCCTGGCTGCGGATGGATTCCTGGCGCAACAGGTCGGTTTGCAGGATCAGGTCGAGAAAGCCCTTTTGCAGCTGATCGCAGAGGTTCAGTGCCGTATCGGCCACCAGTTCGATTTCCACCTGCGGGTAACGCTCCATCAGTTCCGAAACCAATGGGCTGAGCCAGGTATGAATCACCGTGTCCATGACGCCGATGCGGATGCGCCCGCTTTTCTGCCGGGTGCTGTCCAGCGATTGCTTGAGCGCCTTAGCGGTGTCGAGCATCTGTTCTGCGTAGTCGAGCACCTTGACGCCTTCAGGGGTCAAGCGCACCCCTCGCGAATCGCGCAAGAACAGCTTGACCCCCAGTTCACCCTCCAGCGCGGCAATGCGGCTGGAGATCGAAGCCTGGGTGGTGAACAGCTTGTCGGCGGTCAGGCGAAAGCTCTTGAGCCGGGCGACCCAGACGAAGGTTTCGAGGAATTTGAGATTCATGGTGCACTCGCTTCGCGTGACGCAATCAAATTTTTCTTATGCCAGACACCCATTTTTTCTCGTTGGACGCCTGTGGCCCCAGCGCCCAAAAATGGGCTCCAGGCCACGATGAACTTCGTCGGCTGTAAAACAATACCAATAAGTTGAAGTGGAGTAGTCCCCCATGAACAAGTCGGGCGTGCTGGAGCAGGTCGAGGCAAGTGCCGTCAACGGCCCCTTTACCTGGTATCGCAACATCGGCAAGCAGGAGCGGCGGACCTTCTGGAGCTGCAAGATCGGTTACGGTCTGGACGGCATGGACACCCAGATGCTCAGTTTCGTCATCCCGACCCTGATCGCCATGTGGGGTATCACCACCGGCCAGGCGGGCCTGATTCACACCAGCACCCTGATTGCCTCTGCCCTGGGCGGCTGGATTGCCGGCATCCTCTCGGACCGCATCGGCCGTGTGCGCACGCTGCAGCTGACGGTTCTGTGGTTCGCTTTCTTCACCTTCCTTTGCGGTTTTGCCCAGAACTACGAGCAGCTGTTGATTGCCCGTACCCTGATGGGCTTCGGCTTTGGCGGCGAATGGACAGCCGGCGCGGTGCTGATCGGCGAAGTCATTCGTGCCCAGGACCGTGGCAAGGCGGTCGGCATGGTGCAGTCGGGCTGGGCGCTGGGTTGGGGCCTTACCGCCATTCTCTATGCTGTGCTGTTTTCGCTGCTCGATCCCGAAGACGCCTGGCGGGCGCTGTTCCTGCTGGGGCTGGTGCCGGCGATCTTCGTTATCTTCGTGCGCCGCCTGGTCAAGGACCCTGAGGTCTACCGTGCTGCCAAGGCCAATGAAACGGCCGAGGCGCCCTCGAAGTTCTACGAGATTTTTGCCCCCGGCATGCTCTTTACCACCGTGCGCGCTTCGCTGCTGACCACCGGTGCCCTGGGTGGCTATTACGCGATCACCTCCTGGTTGCCGACCTTCCTCAAGAACGAGCGTGGCTTGAGCGTGCTGGGCACTGGCGGTTACCTGGCGATGGTGATCTTCGGTTCATACGTGGGTTATGTGATCAGTGCCTACCTGACCGATCTGCTGGGCCGCAAGAAGAACTTCATCCTGTTCGCGGTCGGCTCTTTCATCATTGTGTTGCTGTACACCCAGATGAAAGTCAGCGATGGCGTGATGCTCTGGTTGGGCTTTCCACTGGGGTTCTTCGCTTCGGGTATTTTCAGCGGCATGGGTGCGTTTCTCACCGAGCTGTTTCCGACCCGCATCCGCGGTTCGGGCCAGGGTTTCTGCTACAACATCGGTCGCGCCCTGGCCGCCTTGTTCCCGCTGCTGATCGGTTTGCTGAGCCAGAAGGTGCCGCTGGGCCTGGGGATCGGTGGCTTTGCCGCGGTGTCTTATGGCGTTGTGATCCTGGCTGCGCTGAGCCTGCCGGAAACCCGTGGCAAAGAACTCGAAGCCCGCTGATATGAACCCACTGCCATGCATTGCTGGCGTTATGCTGCGCCAGCAAGGACTACCGACACGTACACAGGAGCAGCAACCGTGAGCCGCCTGTTATTGAATTGCGATATGGGTGAAAGTTTCGGCAACTGGACCATGGGCCTGGATGCCGAGGTCATGCCTTACATCGACTGCGCCAACATCGCCTGCGGTTTCCATGCCGGCGACCCTGGCATCATGCGCAAGACAGTGGCCCTGGCCCTGGCCCGGAACGTGATGATCGGTGCGCACCCGGCCTACCCGGACCTGGTCGGTTTCGGCCGCCGTTCCATGGCCTGCAGCGCACAGGAAATAGAAGACCTGCTGCATTACCAGATCGGCGCCCTTGATGGCATCTGCCGGGTCCAAGGTGCCCGGGTTGCCTATGTCAAACCCCATGGGGCGCTGTATAACGACATGATGGCCAATCCCGATATCCTGCGCACCGTGATCAAGGCGGTGGTGGCCTATGATCGCCATCTGCCGCTGATGCTCATGGCCACCCGCGACAACAGTGTCGCCCAGGCGCTGGGTGATGAACTGGGTGTGACGCTGTGGTTTGAAGCGTTTGCCGATCGTGCCTACGACGCAGCGGGCTGCCTGGTTTCGCGGCAACTGCCGGGCGCGGTGCACCACGACCCCGAGCGCATCGTCGAGCAGGCCCTGCGCCTGGCCAAGGGCGAACCCCTGGTTGCCAGTGATGGCAGTGAACTGGTGCTGATGGCCGATACCCTGTGCGTGCATGGCGACAATGCCAGCTCGATCGCGGCGGTGCAGCGTATTCGCGAAGCCCTCGACCGGCAGTTCGGCTCATGAAGGCGCGTATTGAAGTCGTGGCCATCGATTGCCTGATGGTGCGGCTGTTCGATGCCATCGACGAAGCCAATATGCCGTGGATGCTGGCCGCGGGCCAAAGGCTGCGCACAGTGTTCGCCGAGGGGCTGATCGATCTGGTGCCGTCCTATACCACCCTGATGGTGCATTACGACATGACCCGCCTGTCGCCCCGTGCGGCGCGGGAAAACGTCGCGCTGGCGCTGCAAAACCTGCAGCCCGACACCGGCGAAAGCGGGCGCTGCCATGAGATTCCCGTCTGGTACGACCCAAGTGTTGGCCCCGAACTCACGTTGCTGGCCCAGCGTAGCGGCGAGACTGTAGAGCAAGTGATTGCGCGTCACAGTGGCCGTGAGTACCAGGTCTTCGCCCTGGGTTTCGCTCCCGGGTTTGCCTTCATGGGCCTGGTTGACGAGCAACTGGCCGCACCACGCCTGGACACGCCACGTAAACGCGTGGCCGCCGGCAGCGTCGGTATCGCCGAGCGCCAAACCGCGGCCTACCCTGCGGTATCGCCTGGCGGCTGGAACCTGATCGGGCGTACGCCGAGCAAGCTGTTCGATCGCCAGCGCGAAGGCTACAGCCTGCTGCAACCGGGTGACCGAGTATGTTTCGTACCGGTCAACCATGACGTATTCATTAGCCTGGGCGGTGACGACACGCCTCAGGAGGGCCAGGCATGAGCCACTTGTTGATCGAAGCCAGCACACCGCTGTGTTTGCTGCAGGACGCTGGACGCTTCGGTGTTCGCCATCTGGGCGTGACCCAGGGCGGCGCACTGGATTGGGTGTCGATGTCCTGGGCCAACTGGCTGTTGGGCAATGACCTGGACGCTACTGTTGTGGAAGTGACGCTCGGTGGCCTGACCCTGGTCGCCGAGCAGGATTGCGTACTGGCAGTGGCCGGTGCCGACCTGGGGGCCACACTGGATGGACAACCACTGGCGCCCTGGCGCAGCTTTGCCATGGGCGCAGGCCAGCGCTTGCAGTTCACCCGGCCATTGCTCGGCGCCCGTGCGTATCTGGCAGCTCCGGGTGGTTTCGACGCACCCAAGGTGCTGGGCAGTTCGGCGTGCGTGGTGCGAGAAGAGCTGGGGGGGCTGGATGGGTTTGGTAAGGCCTTGGCCAAGGGGCAGGTGTTAAACTTTGCCGACCGGCTGCCGGCAGTGCGCAACCTGCCGAATGAGTTGATCCCCGAGCTTGCCCGCCCTCAACCACTGGATGTGGTGCTAGGGGCGCAGATCGGTGAATTCAGCGGGCAAAGCCTGTTCGATGCCTTCAACTCGCCATGGACCCTGGACACCCGCGCCGACCGCATGGGCATTCGCCTGCTCGGGCCCGAATTGAAGTACCTGGGCAAGCCGATGATTTCCGAAGGGATACCGCTGGGTGCAATTCAGGTGCCGCCGGATGGGCAACCGATCGTGCTGCTCAATGATCGCCAGACCATTGGTGGCTATCCACGGTTGGGGGCGTTGACGCCACTGGCGTTGGCGCGGCTGGCGCAGTGTTTGCCTGGGGCGGTGGTGCGGTTGAGCCCGGTGGTGCAGGACACGGCGCATGAGCAGCACAGGCAGTTTCTGGGGCGGTTTTTGGGGTGAGATTGGTTGTGCCTGGGCCGGCCTCATCGCGGGCAAGCCCGCTCCTACACGGATCTTTGTAGGAGCGGGCTTGCCCGCGATAGGCCCTATGCAGCCCCCGATTACTTCGAAAGAAACCGCATCCCTTCCTCCAACCCACGCAAGGTCAACGGATACATCTGATCCTCGATCAAGTCACGCACAAGCTTGGTCGAAGCGGTGTAGTTCCAAGTGTCCTTGGGGTAGGGGTTGATCCAGATAAGCTTCTTGAATTTCTCCTTGAAGCGTTGCATCCACACATAGCCGGGCTCTTCGTTCCAGTGCTCGACGCTGCCACCGGCCTGGGTGATTTCGTAAGGCGCCATGGCGGCATCGCCGACGAAGATCACCTTGTAGTCGGCGCCGTACTTGTGCAGCAGGTCCTGGGTAGAGGTGCGTTCGGAGGTGCGGCGCATGTTGTTCTTCCACACCGACTCGTAGACGAAGTTGTGGAAGTAGTAATACTCCAGGTGTTTGAACTCGGTCTTGCAGGCCGAGAACAGTTCTTCGCAGACTTTTACGTGGGCATCCATCGAGCCACCGATATCGAACAGCAACAGCAGCTTGACGGTATTGCGCCGTTCCGGACGCATCTGAATGTTCAACAGGCCGGCATCGCGGGCGGTGTGGTCGATGGTGCCGTCGATATCCAGCTCTTCGGCCGCACCCTGGCGGGCAAACTTGCGCAAGCGGCGCAGGGCCACCTTGATGTTACGCGTGCCCAATTCGACCTGGTCGTCGAGGTTTTTGTACTCGCGCTGGTCCCACACCTTAACCGCTTTGCCCTGGCGCTTGCCGGCATCGCCCACGCGAATGCCTTCGGGGTTGAAGCCGCCGGAGCCGAACGGGCTGGTACCACCGGTGCCGATCCACTTGTTACCACCGGCATGGCGTTCCTTCTGTTCTTCCAGGCGTTTCTTGAATTCTTCGATCAGCTTGTCCAGGCCGCCCAGGGACTGGATCTGCGCCCGCTCTTCATCGCTGAGCGAGCGCTCGAACTCCTTGCGCAGCCAATCCTCGGGGATCAGCGCCTGCAAGTGTTCGTCGAGCTTGTCCAGCCCGTTGAAATAGGCACCGAACGCCCGGTCGAACTTGTCGAAATGGCGTTCGTCCTTCACCAGGATGGCCCGCGACAGGTAGTAGAACTCGTCCATGTCGGCGAAGGTCACGCGCTGCTTGAGCGCGTTGATCAGGTCGAGCAGCTCGCGTACCGACACCGGTACCTTGGCTGCGCGCATTTCGTTGAACAGGTTGAGCAGCATGGCTGTCGCCCTTTGATCCAGGTTGAATGATCAGCGATTGCCGCGACGGCTCATGAACGCCAGGCGCTCGAGCAATTGCACGTCTTGCTCGTTCTTGACCAAGGCACCGGCCAGCGGTGGGATAGCCTTGGTTGGATCGCGTTCGCGCAGCACTGCCTCGCCGATGTTGTCGGCCATCAGCAGCTTGAGCCAGTCGACCAGTTCGGACGTCGAGGGTTTTTTCTTCAGGCCCGGTACCTTGCGCACGTCGAAGAAAACATCGAGGGCTTCGCTGACCAGTTCCTTCTTGATGTTGGGGTAGTGCACATCGACGATCTGCTGCATCGTGGTGCGGTCCGGGAAGGCGATGTAGTGGAAAAAGCAACGGCGCAGGAAGGCGTCGGGCAGTTCTTTCTCGTTGTTGGAGGTAATGATGATGATCGGGCGTTGCTTGGCCTTGATCGTTTCATCGGTCTCGTAAACGTAGAACTCCATCTTGTCGAGTTCCTGCAACAGGTCGTTGGGGAACTCGATATCGGCCTTGTCGATCTCGTCGATCAGCAGGATAACCCGCTCCTGGGCCTCGAAAGCCTCCCACAGCTTGCCCTTTTTCAGGTAGTTGCGCACATCGTGGACCTTGTCCACGCCCAGCTGCGAGTCACGCAGGCGGCTGACCGCGTCGTACTCGTAGAGACCTTGATGCGCCTTGGTGGTGGACTTGATGTGCCAGGTGATCAACTTGGTGCCGAAGGATTCAGCCAGTTGTTCGGCCAGCATGGTCTTGCCGGTACCGGGCTCGCCCTTGACCAACAGCGGCCGCTGCAGGGTAATCGCTGCGTTGACCGCAAGTTTGAGGTCGTTTGTAGCGACGTATGCGCTGGTGCCTTCGAACTTCATCTGCCCATCCTCGAACGTATTGCCAAGCGGTTTGCCGCCGACGGAATTAAATTTATGCACGACTATAACGCGGGCTCTGGTCGACTGTGAACGCAGGCGGCTTATTCAGTCTCTGAATTGGCCGTAATCTCTTGATTTGGTCAACTTTTTGGCGGTGGCTGTTCGTAGCGCGTGTTGAAGGCTTCGACAAAACCGTTGCGCAGGATCTCGAAGAACGCCTGCAGGCCACTGACATCACGTTGGTGCACGTTGCCCTTGAGTTCCACCCGGGTGGCGAACTGGTCCTTGCGCTGATTCTTCAGCGCAGTCTCGGTCGTGCCTACGATCGCCTCCCAAATCGAGCGAAAGAAGCCTTTGTCTTCATGCTTTACGTCCTGCTCCCAGTCAAACACGTCGACATCATGCAGCAGCGGCTTGATATAGCCGCTGAGCTGCCCTTTGTTGGCCTTGGCCTCGATGACCACATCGCCGCTGCCAGCATTGAAATCGAACTTGCCGTAGGCGCTGGCAAAATCGTTGAGCCTGCGCAACTGGATGCCTGTGGTGCGCAAGCGAAACTCGAAATCCTGGAAGTCGCTCAAGGGGTCGAAGGTGGCGGCGGTTTCGAGCTTGGCATGGTTGAACAATAAGGCCTTGGCCGCAAAACGCGCATCACGTTTACCCTCCGCGTCCTCGACATTGGTGAGGTTGAACGCATCGGCGTTGACTTGGGTGGCTTCGAGTTTAACGGGCGGTTTGGAGTTGAAGTTGCGAAAGGTGATCACCCCTTCACGGATGCGCACTTCGTTGAGCGTGATGGGCAAAAGCTTGTCCAACTGGGCGCGCCAATCGGTGCCCCGGCCAGTCTGCGACGCCTGCTTGTTGGCGCCCCCATCGACAAAATTCAGCTGTGGCCGCAGAAATTGCACTTCAGCCACCACGGCGCGCTCGTACCACAGCGAGTGCCAGCTGACCGACAGGTCGATCAGCGGTGCCTCAAGGAAGGGCACCGGCACCTTGCCGCTGGCCTTGACGATTTTCAGGCCGTTGATTTTGTAGGCCCCCCGCCATAGCGCCAGGTCAACATCGGCGATCTGGCCGCGATACTCGCCCATGTTGGACAATTTGTCGTTGAGGTAGTCACGCACCAGCCAGGGCAGCGCAAAATGCAGGGCAAGCAGCAGTACGGCCAGGGTGCTCAAGCTCCAGAGCACCCAGCGATAGCGACGTTTCATGGGCAGGTTCCATGCCGGTCTATACAGTCATTGACTGTTACCAGGTGGATCCGTTCGCAGGGGTGGACGCACTGGGGGGCGAAGCATAACCTTTAAGGTTTGAGACGGTGTAAAAAGGACCCCCGCAATGAGCCGTATTTTTGCTGATAATGCCCATTCCATCGGTAACACGCCGTTGGTCCAGATCAACCGTATCGCTCCGCGTGGCGTGACCATACTGGCCAAGATCGAGGGCCGTAATCCGGGTTACTCGGTCAAGTGCCGGATCGGTGCGAACATGATCTGGGACGCAGAAAGCAACGGCAGGCTCAAGCCTGGCATGACCATTGTCGAGCCCACGTCCGGCAACACGGGCATCGGCCTTGCCTTCGTGGCCGCCGCGCGCGGTTATAAGTTGCTGCTGACCATGCCGGCGTCGATGAGCATCGAGCGACGCAAGGTGCTCAAGGCCCTGGGGGCAGAGTTGGTGTTGACTGAGCCGGCCAAGGGGATGAAGGGTGCAATCGAGAAAGCTGCCGAGATCGCCAGCGATACCACCCAATACTTCATGCCGCAACAGTTCGACAATCCGGCCAACCCGGCCATCCACGAAAAAACCACTGGCCCTGAAATCTGGAACGACACCGATGGTGCTGTCGATGTGCTGGTGGCAGGCGTGGGTACCGGCGGCACCATTACCGGCATATCGCGCTACATCAAGAACACCAAGGGCAAGCCCATTCTTTCGGTGGCCGTCGAGCCAGAGGTCTCGCCAGTGATCACCCAGGCGCTGGCAGGTGAAGAGATCAAGCCCAGCCCGCACAAGATCCAGGGCATCGGCGCAGGCTTCGTACCGAAAAATCTTGATCTGTCGATGGTCGACCAGGTCGAGTTGGTCAGCGACGAAGAATCCAAGGCCATGGCCCTGCGCCTGATGCAGGAAGAAGGCATCCTGTGCGGGATCTCCTGCGGCGCGGCGATGGCTGCGGCTGTGCGTCTTGCCGAGAAGCCGGAAATGCAAGGCAAGACCATCGTGGTCATCCTGCCGGACTCGGGTGAGCGTTACCTGTCGAGCATGTTGTTCAGTGATTTGTTCACCGAACAGGAAAACCAGCAATAATCGGCTGTGTTACAAATTCAACATTCGTGTTTTCCACTCTGGCCAGTTTTTACTGGCCAGGGCCTGGTCCGCGGGTTGTCGGGATGATCGGCAAGCCTGGCGGGCTTGAGTACCAGCCAGAGGGCCACGGCAATCATTACGCCACCGTACAAGTGGCCCATGGACAAGGGCTCATCGAGCAGCCAGGCCCCCCAGAGCACGCCGAAGGGCGGGATCATGAAAGTCACCGTCATGGATTTGACCGGGCCTATCTCGCTGATCAGGCGGAAATACAGGATGTAAGCCAGCGCCGTGCAGACCAGTCCCAGCCCAAGCAAGGACAACCAGACATTCCAGCCGCCCCAGTTGGCCGGTGGTTGGGTTAATACGCTGTAGCCGAACAAGGGCAATAACAACAAGGTGGCGCCGAGCATGCTGCCCAGGGCTGACAGGCGGCTGTCGAGCCCGCCGCGCTGATCCAGCCAGCGCCGTGCCAGGAAACCGGCGAAACCGTAGCACGTGGTAGCGCCGAGGCAGGCGAGGGCGCCTTGCAGCAATGCCAGGTCGAACTGCACTGGCCCGGCCCCGCTCAGTACACCCACACCAAACAATCCCAGGAAAATCCCGGCCAACTTGCCCGGGGTCATCGACTCGCCAAAACACAGAGTGCCGATGAGAACGCCCATCAGTGGTGTGGTGGCGTTGAAAATGGCTGAGTAACCAGCGGGTAGTACCTGGGCGGCTACCGAGTACAGGGCTGCGGGAATGCCTGAGTTGATCATGCCCAGTACCAGCGCAGTCTTGAATTTGCCGCGAAAATTCCAGTCGATGCGCATCAAGGCCAGGATCACCAGCAAGCCGAGAGCGGCAATCGACACGCGGAAAAACGCCGTGGGCATTGCGCCGATCACCGGTGCGATGATGCGCATGAACAGGAAACTCGCGCCCCAGATGGCGGCGAGCACCAGTAGTTGGACAATGGCGGTGATGCTCACGATGGTCTCCAGATCCTTGGGCGGGGTGGGAGTGTTGCTGAGTGGGGGTGGGTGTGCAATCGGTATGTTGCGGTTGAATTTTTGCGCCCCATCGCGGGCAAGCCCGCTCCTACAGGATGTTCGTGGCCCATGTAGGAGCGGGCTTGCCCGCGATGAGGCCATAAGTGACACCGCACATTACCCTTTTCCAAACCCCAGCCGATGGATAAGCTCAGGCTTTTGCACAGCCCGCAGAGGACTCGTTATGCCCCAGCAATGGCCGGCCGCTGATATCGCTCGCAAGATCCTCGATGGCTTCGACGATTACCGGGAACACTTTCGCCAGATCACCGATGGTGCGCGCGAGCGTTTCGAACAGGCCCACTGGCAGGCAACCCAGAGCGCTTCGGCCGCACGTATCAACCTGTATGAAGAGAAGGTCAGTGAAGTCACCGGCTGGCTGCGCGATGGCTTCGACCAGGAAGCATTGCTGGACGTGGCGCTCTGGCCGCTGGTCAAGAGTGCCTACATCAGTTTGATTGACCTGCGCCTGGACGATGAGCTGGCCGAAACCTGGTACAACTCGATCTTCTGCGGGCTGTTCAGCCATGACCTGATCAGTGATGGCTGCATGTTCATCCATACTACTCGGCCCTCCATGCGCGGTCATGAGCGGGCAGCGCAGACGCGTGTCTATCGGCCTGAAGGTGCGCTGTCGAGTATGCTCGGGCGGATCTTCAACGACTATTGCTTCGACGTGCCATATGCCGACCTTGAGGGCGATTTGCACCGGCTCGAAGGTGAGTTGCGCGAAAGCTTGCCCGACTGGGTGTGCAAGGACCCGGCATTGAGCGTCGAGCTGTTCAGCCCGGTGCTGTACCGCAACAAGGGCGCCTACCTTGTGGGGCGACTGTTCAACCAGGATGAGCAATGGCCGCTGGTGATTCCCCTGCTGCACCGCGAGGGCAAGGGGATCCAGATCGATGCGCTGATCACCGACGAAGCGGAAGTGTCGATCATCTTCTCCTTCACCCGTTCGTATTTCATGGTCGACGTACCGGTGCCGGCCGAGTTCGTCGGTTTTCTCAAGCGTATCCTGCCAGGCAAGCACATCGCCGAGCTGTACACCTCGATTGGTTTCTACAAGCACGGCAAGTCGGAGTTCTACCGGGCCCTGATCAACCACCTGGCCAACACCGACGACCGCTTCATCATGGCGCCGGGCGTGCGCGGCATGGTGATGAGTGTGTTCACCCTGCCAGGCTTCAATACCGTGTTCAAAATCATCAAGGATCGCTTCTCGCCGTCCAAGAGCGTCGACCGCGCCACGGTGATCGAGAAGTACCGCCTGGTGAAAAGCGTCGACCGGGTCGGGCGCATGGCCGATACCCAGGAGTTCTCCGATTTTCGTTTTCCCCTGAGCAAGTTCGACCCCGACTGCCTGGCCGAATTGCTGGAAGTGGCGACCCGCACGGTGGCGGTAGAAGGCGACACGGTGCTGATCCGCCACTGCTGGACCGAGCGGCGCATGACCCCGTTGAACCTCTACCTGGAGAACGCCAACGAAGCACAGGTGCGTGAGGCGTTGGACGACTATGGCCTGGCAATCAAACAGCTGGCGGCGGCCAACATCTTCCCCGGTGACATGCTGCTGAAAAATTTCGGTGTTACCCGTCACGGCCGTGTGGTGTTCTACGACTACGACGAGATCTGCTTTCTCACCGAAGCCAACTTCCGCCATATCCCGCCACCGCGCTTCCCCGAAGACGAAATGGCCTCGGAGCCCTGGTACTCGATCGGTCCGCTGGATGTATTCCCCGAGGAGTTTCCGCCCTTCCTGTTCGCCGATTCCGGCCAACGTCGGCTGTTCAGCCAGCTGCACGGGGAGCTTTACGATGCCGACTACTGGAAAGGCCTGCAGGGAGCGATTCGTGATGGCAAGGTGATCGACGTGTTCCCTTACCGGCGCAAGGGCCGCGACGAATAAGACGGCATCGGCTTCAGGAACCGGCGTATTTCAGGCACTTGAGCTGGCGAAAGTCCTGGCGTACGTCGGCGAGCTTATCCACCAGGTGCTGGCGCTGCGCCGGGGTGCTGGTCTTCATCAGGTCCACCAGCAGGCTGCGCGCGGCCTTTTCGGTGCGCTCGTAGGCTTGGCGGTACTCGGGTGTCCACAGGCCCTCGCGGTCCTTGAGCAGGCGCAGGACCTGGCGCGGGAAATCGGGGCTCTGGCGCTCGTCCAGCGCGGCGCTCATCTGCGCCTGCCAATGGGCGCGGTTGTCGATCCACAGGCGATTCTGCTCACCCAACGATTGTGACCAGGCTTGTACGCGCACGCGCTGTTCGGGCGTCAACTCGCCTATCCAGGGCGTCAGGCGCTTGACCATGCGTGCAGCGCGCCCACTGATTTGTTTGTCCAGTGGCGTGCGTACGTATTTCTCCTGGCGCTTGCGGATATCTTCGTTGAAGGCCTGGCGCATCTCGCGGACCTGCTCGTCATCGAGCCCACGCAGCAAATCCACCGCCGAAGGGGTGACCGCCTCAGCGACTTCGGCGATGGCCTGTTTCACCTCCTGGGTGCGTGCTTGCAGTTGTTGGTCGCTGACTTCGTTGTCGACCACCATTTGCTCGGCCCGGTCCAGCCATGCCAGGTAAAGCGGCAGTTGGGTGCTGCAATGCCAGCGCAGGTGGGTGGCCAGGCGTTCCTTGAACCAGGCCTTCTGCGTGGCGTTCATGTCCAGGTAGTCGTTGAGCGTCCACGGGATGATGATGTCGAGGTTGCGGTAGGCCAGGTCGACCCGGTCGCAGGCCGGCATCAGGGTGCACAAAATCAACAGCGTGAACACGCGCAGTGGCACCAGCAAGCAGCGATACATGGTCGATTCCTTGCGAAGGCATGCTTGTCTTTATAGAACAACTTGCGCACAGGCAGTTCAACAGGGGGGAGTTTTGTGTTGCAGGCGTACGCAGGGATGGGGAAGCGAGGGCGGTGGGCTTTGCCTGAGTGATATCAGGGCGCCCACGGGCCTCGGGTGTTACGCAGGAAGGTGTTGCTTATTTCTTGCCCAGGCTGATGTGCTTGGTTGGCGCGAAAGTCTGGCCACTGACGCCTTTGGCGATTTGCTGGATCTCACCACCGGATTTCAGAAACGCGGCGATCTGCTCGTTGATCGATTCGCTGGTTTCTACGGCGGGGGCTGGCTTCACTTTGCTGTTGGATGCTTTTACGCGCATGGCTGCCAATAACCTGTCTGGAAATTCAATATGGCCAGCCATTGTACACGAATAATCAGGTTTTTTGTTAGCCAGCTATCGGCATCAAATAAATCAGTCAATAGCGACGATCGGAGAAAGTTGCAGGGCCCAATAATTTGCTAACTCGCTGTTTTTTCATGGGAAGTCTGGCCAGGCTGAGGCGCAGTTTGCCAGCGCTGGCCGGTCGCGACCGCGACCCTGGGTCGCAGCCCACGAAAATCGGGCACTGCGCACGCTTGGCAAGGCAAACGCGGCAATCTCGGGTAGAATGCGCCCACGCAATGAGGATTTCCGGACATGGCTTTAATCGGTCGCTACAACAGCTTGCAAGTGGTTAAACATACAGATTTCGGTTTATATCTGGACGGTGGCGCAGACGGCGAAATTCTGCTGCCTAATCGCTATATTCCCAAAGATATTCCCAGCGAAGATGAAGACTGGTTGAATGTTTTTGTTTATCTGGACAGCGAAGATAAATTAATTGCGACGACAGAAAAAACCAAACTTCAAGTTGGCGAATTCGCCAGTTTGAAAGTCGTCGAAGTCAACAGTATCGGTGTATTCCTGGACTGGGGCTTGCCCAAGGATCTGCTGCTGCCGTTCTCCGAAGAGAAGCGCCAGATGAGCGCCGGGCAGTATTGTGTGGTGCACGCCTACCTGGACAAACGCACCCGCCGCATTACCGCCACCGCACGCCTGGACCGCTACCTGGACAAGGTGCCGGCCAACTACACCGTAGGCCAGGAAGTCGACTTGCTGGTGGTCGAAGAAACCGACATGGGTTTCAAGGCGATCATCAACAACAAGCATTGGGGCCTGATCCACAAGAACGAAGTGTTCAAGTTCCTGCGCTCTGGCAAGCAGGAGAAAGGTTATATCAAGGAGCTGCGCGCCGACGGCAAGATTGCCTTGAGCCTGCAGCCGGTCGGTCAGGATGCGAGCCAAAGCCTGCACAGCAAGATTCTCGACAAGTTACGCGAGAACAAGGGCGTGCTGGCGGTCAGCGACAAGAGTGACCCGCAAGTCATCAGCGACTTGTTCGGGGTGAGCAAGGGCAACTTCAAGAAAGCGATCGGTGCCCTCTACAGAGAAGGCAAGATTGTCATCCACGCCGACCGCATCGAACTGAGCTGAGCCCGGGCAGGGCCCAGGCTTGCAGCATCAGGCTTGCAGGAACTGGGCGAAACCCACGCCAGTGCCGGCAGGGCGCACATCCTTGAGGAAGGAGTCCTTGTCGGCACTCAGTTCCAGGCTGACCGTGGACTTGCGCTTGCCGGCGTTGCGTACCACCAGGCCTTCGAGTCGCTCGCGCATGTACACCGTCGGCACCTTCAGGTGAAACAACTCATCGGTCTTGGGGTTGTGCATCAGCAGGTGCACCCACTCGTATTGGCCAATCTGCAGGCGCGAGACCGGGATATCGAACCACCAGATATTGCGCTTGGCGTCGAGCAGGGTGAAGTGGCAGTTGTTGACGCCCAGCACCGCGCCGCCGAGTTCTTTGTTGCGGCGCGCAATGGCCAGGGGTTTGTCGAGTTTCATAAGGTTCCTACAGGTGTGAATCTTCAGCACAACGTCAAAGAATGCCGTGCATTCTGGTAGGAACGCCCGGAAACATAAAGTTAAAAGTGCTCGATCACTCCACAAGCCCCATCCCTGTGCTGTTTGCCGGATTCGGCGGCCAGCGCGCGGGGCAATGAATCAAACAAATTGAAACTCTGCTGATCAGCTTCGGGTCCATCTCTTGTCGACTTTGACAACCCGAGGAGAAACATCATGAGTGGCACTAAAGACAAAGTGAAAGGCTTGGCCAACGAAGCAGTGGGCAACGTCAAGCAAGGCGTGGGCAAGGCCACCGACAATGAACGGCTGCGCCAGGAAGGCGAACTGCAGGAACGCAAGGGAGAAGCCCAGCAAACCGTTGGCAAGGTCAAGGATGCGATTAAAAAGCCATGAGTTTTGCGGGTATCAGCAGACGGTCATCCCTGGGGATGGCCGTTTGCGACTGGCCAGGCATGGAAACACTTTGCGGTCGTCAACTAAGGTGGTTTGATGTAAGAAGTACGCCACCGTGCCTTTGATACACGGCAGACTGACAACCATAGGCGGCAAGGAGACGCTATGTTCTTTCCGGATTTACGCGGATTGTCGCTGGGCCGGGTGCTGTTTCGTACGGTCCACGAGTTTCTTGACGACGAAATGTCGACCTATGCATCGGCACTCGCCTATCAGATGCTGTTTTCCCTTTTTCCCTTCATTCTTTTCCTGATCGCCTTGATCGGCTTCCTGCATCTGCCGGATTTCTTCTCCTGGTTGCGCCTGCAATCGGAGTTGGTGCTGCCGCCACAAGCGTTGGAGCAGGTCAACCCGGTGATCGACCAGCTGCAGCAATCGAAGGGCGGGCTGCTGTCAGTCGGTATCGTCATCGCCCTGTGGACCGCCTCGGCCGGTGTGCGCCTGATGATGAGCGCGATGAACGCCGCCTACGACGTGGTGGAAGGGCGGCCCATCTGGAAGCGCTTTCCCCTGTCGATTGTCTACACGATTGGCATTGCCGGCATGCTGCTGATCGCGGCCGCGTTGATGGTCACCGGCCCCCAGGTCATGACGTGGCTGGCCGGGCAGATCGGCATGGAAGAGTTCATCGTGACCTTGTGGACGATACTGCGCTGGCCGGTGATCATCGTGCTGCTGATGATGGCCGTGGCTTCGATCTACTACGTCATGCCGGATGTAAAGCAGGAGTTTCGCTTTATCACCCCAGGCTCGGTGTTGGCGGTGGTGGTGTGGATAGCCGCCTCGCTGGGCTTTGGCTTTTACGTCAAGACCTTTGCCGACTACAACGCCATGTACGGCAGCATCGGCGCGATCATCGTGCTGTTGCTGTATTTCTATATTTCTGCGGCGGTGCTGTTGCTGGGGGCGGAAATGAATGCAGTCATCGAACACATGTCCGCCGAAGGCAAAGACCCGGGCCACAAGGATTTCGACCACGACGGCCACCCTCATGAAAAACAACACGTCTCAGGGCTGGGCCGCGATCATTCCCTCGACGCCGAGCATTTCTGATTCGGCGTTACCCTGAGGCGGCACCCACTCCAGTGCTACCAGCGGCTTGCTACGCTGGTAACGCACCAGTTTCTCGCAGAGTTCGTAGGGCAGGTCGGCTGCCACGCTGAAGCCTGAGCGGGCATAAAAGCCTTCGAGCTCGGGGTGGCAAAACAACCAGATTACCCCGCCGCATTGTCGCTGTACGTGGTCAATCAGGCCGCGCGCCAAGCCTTGATTGCGCCGGCCTTTATCCACCAGCAAGCCGGTCAGCCAGAAGCCTTCGCGCAGCGGGCGCAGAGACAGGCCGGCAATGATCTCCCTCTCCTTGGCTACCCACAATTGCGCATCGTTGGCAGCACGCATGGGCGAGCGCTGCTCGCGGTAAAACTTGTCGAGCAAGGGGTGTAATGGTTCGGGCAATCGACCGTAGTGCAAGGTGGGCACGGTGTGACAGTCTCGGGCTATTGTTACGTTTTGCGTAAAAGTGAATGTCGGGGATCAGGCTTTAAACCAGAAAATTAAATAGTAAGCTATCTATATCCCCAGCGGTGACCGCCAAGGATAAGGTACTTCGTGTTGCGTTTGTTTGCGTGCAACAACTTCTCCCGCCCCTTCGGCAAATGAAGTCAATCGAAAGCGTGGATTGCTTTAAAGGCCAACTACCATGAAAACACTGTTAACGATTGCCCTGATCGGCTTCTCGAGCCTGGCTGCGGCCGGCGAAGTTCAGCCCGTCAGCCAGCCCGATGTCGTCCAGTACAACTATTCGCAGAAACTCGATATTGCCAAGGTCGTGCACCTGTCGGCCATCCCGGATGTGTGCGAAGTGGTACCGGCGCAAATGACTTATGAAGATCACCAGGGCCAGCGCCACACCATTGAATACCGTGTGATGGGTAACGGTTGCACGAATTTCTGATACAACGCTGGCTTCAATCCTCCAGATAGCGCTTGATGTTGATCATCTGTTGATCCCAACCGCTGCTGTTCATCTTGTAGGCTTCGTCGCGACGCTCGATCGGAATCTTGTCAAATCCAGCCTCGACCAGGCGCAATAGCGTGCCTTCAGCCAATTCCTGCAGCCGGAATACCACCTGGGTAGTGGGCTCTTGCGAATAGTCCCGGGCCGGGTCAATGGCATAGGGGTGCCAGCGAAAGCACAACTGGTGCGGCGGATCGATACGCTCCACGTGCACGTCCATGATCAGGTGGTCATAGCCCGGGTAGGTGATATGCCCCCGTGTCTGGGCGCCGACCTTGAACTCCTGGCCCTGCAGTGCCACGCCGAACCACTTACCGAAATGCTCGGCATTGGCCAGCACTTTCCACACTTGGGCAATCGAGGTCTTGAGGCGAACTTCTCTTTCGATACGGTCTGTCATGGGCAGCCTTGATGAGCGCGATGGAAGATTTTTTCCAAGATCCAGAATAGAACCTGCCTTGCACTGTGCAACCATCACACCATGATCGGCGTAGCAGCAACTGTCTTATCCGGCTTATTGCGCCCGCTTCGCGCGCGTGACGCAGCCTGCCGCGTCCAGCGACGGTTAGGCAATATAACGGTTCACCGATACGATGCAGCGCCTTTATGATCGGATCAAATCCACTCCTGACAGGTGCTCCAATGTTCGATTTGACCGCCATGCGCAAAGCCGCTCAGCATGTTCATCGGCATGTCCCGCCAACTCCGCAGTACGCCTGGCCGCGTCTGGCCGAGCGGCTGGGCTGCGAGGTGTGGGTCAAGCATGAAAACCATGCGCCGACCGGCGCTTTCAAGGTCCGAGGCGGCCTGTTGTATGTCCAGGCGTTGCTTGAGCGCCTGCCGGGCGTGAAGGGATTGGTCACCGCCACTCGCGGCAACCATGGTCAAAGCCTGGCCCTGGCGGCGCGCAGTGCCGGCTTGCCGATCATCATCGTGGTGCCGCAAGGCAACTCTCGGGAGAAAAATGCCGCCATGCGCGCCATGGGCGCCGAACTGATCGAATATGGGCAGGACTTCGACGAGGCGCGCGGTGAAGCCGCCCGCCAGGCGCAATTGCATGGCTATGAAAGCGTGCCGGCGTTTCATCCAGACTTGATTCGTGGTGTCGCCACCTATGCACTCGAATTGCTCGAAGCGGTGCAGGGGCTGCGTACGGTATATGTGCCGATCGGCATGGGTTCGGGCATTTGCGGCTTGATTCAGGTGCGCGACCTGTTGGGGCTCGATACCGAAATTGTTGGTGTGGTGTCCTCTGCGGCAGATGCGTATGCCCAGAGCTTCGAGCAGCGGCGCATTGTCACTACCGAGACGGCAAATACCTTCGCCGATGGCATGGCATGTCGCCAACCTGCTCAGGAAGCCTTTGAGATCATCCGCAGGGGTGCGGCTCGCATCGTGCGGGTCAGCGACAAAGAAATCGCCAATGCCATGTGCATCTTCCATGAAGATACCCACAATACGGCCGAAGGCGCAGGTGCCGCTGCTCTGGCAGCCTTGATTCAGGAGCGCGAACGCCAACTGGGGGCCAGAGTGGCCGTGGTGCTCAGTGGTGCCAATATTGATCGGCAACGCTATGCGCAGATTCTGGCGCACGCCTGAATCAGGGGCGCGTGATGACTTCCAGCAAATGGCCGTCGGGGTCATCGAAGTAGAAACCCCGGTCGCCGTTATGCTCGTAGGTTTCGCCGGGGCGATGTTTGCCCGGGTCGCCCCAGTATGCCAGGCCGCGTTGGCGGACCCGCTCGAACGCGGCGGCATACTCTTGCGGGCCCAGCATGAAGGCATAGTGCTGGGATGAAAAGTCGTCGTTGTCGTAGTAGTCCAGCGAGACATCGTTGCTCATCTTGACCACCAGCATCGGCCCAAAGGGCACCGCCGCCGGCAGGCCGAGGATGTCGGTCAGGAAGCTCGCCGAGATGTGCTTGTCCCGGCACCAGACGATGGTGTGATTCAGTTGTATGCTCACGGGGCGTCCTCTTTTCCAGACCAGTAACACGCGTCGCTTCTGTGTTGGCTCTAGTATTAGATGACATCACTGCGGAGGTGGAAAATGACTGCTGCATTTTCGATCCATCCGTCTGTCGACAAGGGCTTTTCAGCCGGCAGCGACGATTTCAAGGGCGGCACCCTGGTATGCAAGTGCACGCAGGACCCGGTGCGGGTCCAGGTCGACGCACAGTCGGCGTTCAACCATGCCTGCGGCTGTACCAAGTGCTGGAAACCCAAGGGCGCGTTGTTTTCGATGATCGCGGTGGTCCCGCGAGACAAGCTGCGGGTTGTCGACCATGCTGAAAAACTTGCCGTGGTCGATCCCAAGGCCACCGTCCAGCGTCATGCTTGCAGCCAATGTGGCGTGCATATGTACGGGCGCATCGAGAACACTGCGCACCCCTTGTATGGTTATGACTTCATCCACACGGAATTGTCAGCGGACCAAGGCTGGTCGGCGCCGCAGTTTGCCGCGTTTGTTTCTTCGATTATCGAGTCGGGCACCGACCCATCGATGATGGGAGAAGTACGTGCACGCTTGAAGACGCTGGGCCTTGAGCCTTATGACTGCCTGTCGCCACCGCTGATGGACTTGATCGCCACCCATGCCGCCAAGGCCTCAGGCGCACTGAAATCCTGACGCGAATGTGCCTTCAGTGGCACTCGATGCGGTTGCGGCCGTTTTCCTTGGCGCGGTACAGCGCCAGGTCGCTGCGTGACAGCGCGCAATGGGCGCTGGGGTCGTTAGCGCTCATGGCGGCCACGCCCACACTGACGGTCAAGGGGATGTGTTGGTCGCCTTCGAGCAAGGGCAATGCCGCGATGCGTTGTTGCATCAACCGCGCGAAAGCCGTGGCTTCGGCAATATCGGCGCCACTGAGGACCACGGCAAATTCTTCGCCACCCACCCGGCCGGCCAGGTCGGTTTCACCCAGTTGGTCGCTCAGGATGCTGGCGAAATGCTTGAGCGCCTGATCGCCCACGGCATGGCCCCAACGGTCGTTGATGGTCTTGAAGTGGTCCAAGTCGCACATCAGCACGGCAGCGCAGTGCTCGCCGCTGCGCTGGATCAGGGCCAATTCGGCTTCGATCTGCATCATGAAATGGCGCCGGTTGGGCAGTTGGGTGAGGAAGTCGACGGTGGCGAACTCCTGCAACTCGGCCTCGATACGCTTGCGCTCGGTCACGTCGGTAATGAAGCCATGCCAGAGCGTGCTGCCGTCTTCCAGGCGGCGCGGCTTGGCATCGCCCTGGCGCCAACGCAGGCCCTGGCGGGGCAGGCGCACGCGGTATTCGCAGTGCCAAGGGGTGAGCTGGCTGGCGGAAACCTCGAAGGATGCGCGATAGGCAGCAAGGTCGTGGGGGTGGATGAGCGCATCGATTGCGTCGGTGTGTTTGGCGACCTGCTCGGGTGTCAGTTCATAGATATCCCGAATCCCGGCGCTGGCGTAGGAAATGAACGAGGTGGCATCGGCCATCAAACGATACTGGAAGACCAGGCCCGGTACTTCATCGGTCAGGCTGGTCATCAGGTCGACGGTCTGTTGCAGTTTGTCCGACATGGCGCGCATGGCGGAAATGTCGTTGGTGGTGCCGATCATGCGCAGCGGCTTGCCGTCGCTGTCGCGGCTGACCACCTTGCCGCGGCTGGATATCCATTTGTAGCTGCCATCCTTGCAGCGGATGCGGTGTTCGACTTCGTAGTGTTCGGTCTGCTGTTCGAAGTGGGCCTGGATGGTCGCTTTCACATAATCGCGGTCAGCCGGGTGCAGGCGCTCGTAACTGTCTTCGATCTGGTTGCTCAGCTCATGCTCGGCGTAACCCAGGATGGCCTTCCAGCCTGCCGAATAGTGGATTTCGCCGGTGGCGACATTTCGATCCCATACGCCCGTGGCACTGCCGGCAAGCGCCAGTGCCATGGTTTTTTCGCTTTCTCGTAGGGGCTCGGCGTCTTCCGATGTCAGCATATTCAGCTCAGTGGACAGGGCTCGAAGGTGCGGACATTTTATAGCAGCTATTTGCGCGACTGGCTCGGTTAGAAAGTTAGCGGGTGCAGGCATTTTGCCATAGAGCCAAAGCGAGCCTGTTTTGTATTCAGTTTACCGAATCTGCGCGCACGATTCCGGGCATCGAATAGCTGCCATCAACCAGTGGAGAGGTTGGGCCATAAAAACGTGCCGCCAAGCGAAAAGCCCCCGATTTCGGTGTTGGCAACCAGTTGCGCAGCTGTGCGGGATCGCGCGGTGGTTGATTCTGCAGGTAGAACGTCACTGTGCCGTTCTCCACGCTGTAGGCGTTGGCCTCTAGCTGGCCGCTGGTAGCACTGTAGCGGTTGAGTGGGTTGTCGATGAAGTAGCCATCGTCGTCATACACCGGCAGCTCCCAGAATTCGGTGACCGGTGGCAGATCATCAACCTTGAAGGTCAGGGTGTAAGGTTGCGTGGCGTCGAGGGAGTGGCCCTGGGCGTCGTTCATGGCAAAGCCGATAGTGTGCGACTGATAGGGCACGGGGCTGCCCCAGGCGTAATCGGCAGTACCTGCGCGCAGCAAGTAGTCGTTGCTGTCATAGAACAGGCTGGTTTGCAGTTTCCAGCCATTCATGTCGACCTGGGCGGCATTGAACCTGTCCCGCGCCTGTTGGCGTGCCTCTTGGAAGGCTTTGGTCGCTGTGGCTGTCTGCGCCTCGTTGAGGGTGGCGGGGTCGAACATCGAGCCTTCGCGCAAACCAAGTCGGGCCAGCTGCTGCAAGGTTGCCGCCTCTTTCGCCGAGTCGGCTGGCCGGCGGATGCTCGGGTCGTTGATCACCAGGCTCAGCAGTTGCAGGTAGTCGGTAACGGTCATTTGCCGGGCGATGTCGGGTATCTGCGCCATGCGTGGGAATGAACGGTAAGTAGCCGCAACCTTGGGTTGTTGATCGAGGGGGACGTTTTTCTCGCCCGCCTGTTGCCAGCGGTCGAGCGGCATCATCGACAGCCCGTCCATCAGTTGGTAGGCGAGGTCAAAGTCCTGTGTGTCGCGGGTCTTGAGGCCTATGCGGGCGGTGATGACGAAACTGTCCGATGGCGCGCGAATGATCTGGCTGGCGGTGAAACCTGCCGGCAATGTACCGCGCCAGGTTGGCCCGATGATGAGGAAACGCTGGGGTTTGTTTTCGATGAACTGGCTGCCGGTGACAAAGAACCAGTTGGCGTAGGCGTCGGCCGCCTGGATGCTCCAATAGCGCCCATCTTCGACCTTCGAGGTGGTGACGACCATGGGCTGGCGCGAGACATCGAAGAAGCCGCCGCTGTACAGGGTCGAGGCATTGGGGGTGGTGGCGTAGCGGTCCTTGGCCGTGAGCAGCTGACGGTTTTGCGCCAGGCGGTTCAGTCCACGATAGGCCGGCATGCGCGCATCTTGGGTGAATACATAACGTAGCTCGTAGTAACCGACTTGTGACAACCCCCAGAAATACGCGGTTTTCACCAACTCACCGAGCGCTTCAGGTGACAGCGTGGCGTCGATTGTTGCCGGGGCCAATGGCACAGGAGCATCACCTGTGGCCAGGGCTGGCTCGCTGTGGGTACCCCATGACAGGGCGGCGGCCAGGGTGATGGCGCTCAGGCGAATGCTCCATGTGCTCATTGGTACTCCCTCGTTTTTGTTATTGGGCTATGCAGTGATCCTCTTGGTTAAAACCGTGGGTGTCATCGTCTTAATGAACTAGGGTGATGACCGTTTCAAGGTATTCGCTGGGTACCACCAACGACTGTGGCCCCGCGCGGTTGCAACGGTTCAACAGTTCGAGCAGGTCCTGCTCCAAGGCTGCGGTGCGATCTGCGGGAAGACTGGCGAAAGCCTTGTGCACCGGCCCGTACCAGGTGCGGAACACCTCGAGGAAATGTGCGGCAGAGCGGTAGCGAAAATTGAATTGCCGGGGCGTCACAGCGATTTCCCCGGCGTGTTCGCCAAACAGTGTCTGCAGATGTGCTTCGGTACCCCACAAAGAAGGAGGTTGCACGCCGGCAGGGGGCGGCACATGGCGGCCGAGGGTTTTGAACACTTGCCCGATAAATCCTTCCGGCGTCCAGTTGGCAAGGCCGATACGGCCCCCGGGGCGGCACACGCGGATCATTTCGCTGGATGACTTGGCGTGATCGGGGGTGAACATCACGCCGAAGGTCGACAGCACCACATCGAAGCTGGCGTCCGCAAATGGCAGGTTTTCTGCGTCGGCCTCCTGAAACTGCACGTCCAGGTGCTCGGCCCGGGCTCGTTCCTGGCCACGTTCGAGCAAATGCGCGACATAGTCGGTGGAGGTCACCCTGGCGCCACGGCGGGCGGCGGCGAGGGTCGCATTGCCATTGCCGGCGGCGACATCGAGCACGCGCTCGTCATAGCGCAGATCGCAGGCTTCGGCGAGTTGTTCGCCGACTAGTTGCAGGGTGGTGCCGATCACGGCGTAGTCGCCGCTGGCCCAGGCAGCCATCTGGCGGCTTTTCAGTGCAGCAAGATCAATAGGAGTACTCATCAAACTGGCCTCTTGTAATTGATATATGCCAGGTGGCATCACTCTGCCGTGGTGGGGTCGATGATGGTGCTGATTTGCGCGATGCTGTTGGCGGGGAAACCACCACGTTCGGCGTGTTCGCGGATCAGTTGCTCGTTCGGGGAGATGTACACGCAATAGAGTTTGTTGCCGGTGACGTAACTTTGCTGCCACTGCACTTGCGAGCCGAGTTGTTCCAGAACCCTGCAGGATTTTTGCGAGATCGCCTTGAGGTCTCGTTCGGTGAGCGCGCCTGCGCCTGGGATCTCTCGTTCGATAAGATACTTTGGCATGACTACCTCCACTTCAAGGAAGACGGGATACGCATCGCTTGCTGCGTATGGCACAACTATCGCGCGCAAATTCGCCGGCGTCCTGCCCGTGCGTCGCCGATACTTGCCCGAACGTCCGGCAAGCCCTCCATTCATCCGGTGGCAAGAAGCCAAACCCTAGGCGAAACGCCACGAGGCGCTCAAAATCAACGGGCTAAGGCCCGGGTAAATGGCAGATGGACGCTCTGTCGCAAATCCTCAAGGTAGTGCACCTGGTGGGCGCGATCTTTATCAACGCCCGGTTCACTGCGCCCTGGTGTTATCAATCACCCCGTGCCGACTCGGTGGCCCCGTTGCTGGAGCCGGGTGCCGAGTGCGTGGTGATTTTTCACCTGATCACCGAAGGCGAGTGTTATGTCGAGCTCGGCGCGCAACCACCGCTGCACTTGGTGGCCGGTGATGTGGTCATCTTTCCCCAGGGGCACGCCCACCGCATGACTTCGGCGCCCGGTTTGCCGCCGGCAGCTGGCGGGCGCCTGGATGAAGTGCTGGCGCGGCGGCCGCGGCAATTGAATTTTGGCGGGGGCGGTGCCGTTACACGGCTGGTATGTGGCTACCTGGCTTGCGATGCGCGCCTGGCCAGTTTGCTGTTGAACGGGCTGGCACCCGTGGTCAAGGTGAATGTCCGCGACTCCAGCGCCGGTCTGTGGCTGGAAACATCCGTGCGCTACGCCTTGAATGAGGCGCGCTCGCCAAGGCCGGGCGGGGCGGGCGTGCTGGCCAAGCTGGCTGAAGTCTTGTTTATCGAAGTGCTGCGCTTGCACATGCATGAGCTGGGCGAAGGGCGCACCGGTTGGCTGGCCGGTGTCGGTGATCGTATCGTCGGGGTTGCCCTCAATGCCTTGCACCAGAGCCCGGCCCATGCCTGGACCCTGGAAGAGCTGGCCCGTACCGCGAGCACCTCGCGCTCGGTGCTGGCCGAACGCTTTCAGCTTTTGGTCGGCAGTTCACCCATGCAGTACCTGACCCAATGGCGCATGCTCATGGCCTCGAACCTGCTCTGCCACAGCAACGCGCCGCTGGCGCGGATTGCCGAAGACGTCGGCTACCAGACCGATACGGCGTTCAGCCGGGCGTTTCGTCGCGAGTTCGGCACGCCACCCGCCGCCTGGCGTCGTAGCCACCTGGCGCATGGGCTGCATTGATCACTGGGTTTCTGGCTTGATGCCGAAACCGCTCTTGGCTTCACTGACGATTCGAAATTGTTTACGCCCACCGGCCTCGAGCTCCACCGCCAATTCGCGGTTGAGCCGGCCCATGCCGCACAGGGTATCGTCCTGCTCGTCGATACCGATGCCGACGATGCGCGAACCCGCAGGCACTTCGAAGCGGGCTTCTTCGCCAATGCCGATACGCGCGGCGACCTGGCGGTCAATCAATACCGCAACGTAGCAGCCACCCCCGAGCATGCCGACATCCCGGTTGACGACGATCTGGCCGCCGCCCTCGACAGGTTGTTGGTAGGCCAGCAGCCGGTCACTCGGGACCTGGGTTACCTGTTCGGGGTCGGCACTGAAGGACGAACAGCCGGCCAGCGCCAGCAAGGGGAGGGCTATGCAAAGCATTTTCATCGGTTACTTCTCCAGCTCCAGCGCTGCAAAGCCATCCCGGACAGACCAGGGTGGCTTGGCAGATTATGCGCAAGTCATGCGAAACCGAGAATCAGCCTTCGTGTTGAGTGGTGATTCTTAGGACATCGGTATAGATGATATCGATGCTCTGGCCGACCTTGAGGTTTTTCATGCGCGACTGGAGTTCTGGATCTTTGACCTCGACAACTTTTTCCTTGCCTTGAGGTGGCATCAGCGTGACTTCATGCTTGTTCAGGTCGATCTTGGTGATTTTCGAGGTGACCCTGATCTGGCGGTACGCCTCGCCACCAGGGTTAGGGTTGTCTGGGGTGGCACGCATGATGCCGGCTTCGCTGGTGGCGCTCGGTGCTTTGATATCTTCGTCTGTGTTCAACACTGTGGCGACGGAACGGTTCACATGGACGTTGACCTGATCGCCGACTTTCAGGTTGCCTATGTTCTTGTTTTGATCACTCAGCTGGATCTTTACCTGGCTATTGTCGGGGCCTTCGACCGTCACGATACGCGTGTTGGGATCGATCGCCAGGATTTTGGTGACCACGTCATCTTCGATCGCGGTGCCTTTGATCAGTATGTCTTCGGCAAAGGCCGAAAAACTCGCTGCCGACATGAGCGAGGCGAGGGCAATGGCATGGGTCAGGGTGCGAAGTGGTTTCATAGGCTTACGTTCCGTGTGGGGCTATTGAGAAACAGGGCATGCGCAACATCGTGGGGAAGAGCATAGACGCTGGTGGCCATCCTGGCGCAGCGATTGTGAATTTCTGTGAGAGATGTTTGTAGGAGCGGACCTTGGCCGCGAAGGACCGCAGCGCGGTCCCTTACAGGGTTTTTTCGGGGCTGCTGCGCAACCCTTCGCGGCCAGGTCCGCTCCCACACGGTCACTCGTCGCGAGTCAGCACTTCCAGCAGTTCCACTTCGAAGATGAGATCGGAATTAGGCTTGATGTGCGCACCGAACTCGCTTTCGCCATAGGCCAGGCTTGCGGGCACGTAGAGCTTGCGCTTGCCGCCGACCTTCATGCCCATCATGCCCTGGTCCCAGCCCTTGATCACACGGCCGGTGCCGATGACGCACTGGAAAGGCTTGCCGCGTTCATGGGAAGAGTCGAAAACCGTACCGTTTTCCAGGGTGCCGGTGTAGTGGGTCGTGATCAAGGCGCCCTTGACGACTTCCTTGCCTTCGCCCAGTTGAATGTCTTCAACTTTCAATTCGCTGATCATTGTTCGAACTCGCTTTCTGGTTAGCCACAGGGCTGCAACCGGCCCTTTGAGTGATGACGCATGATCGCGCCCCGGCGTCACGGTATCGACCTGCGCCCAGCGCCTGGTGACCACGCCATTTGTTGCGGCGTCACTGCTGGATACTCCCCTGCGATGATTGCGCCATGCACGCCTTGCGATTCGAACTGCATAACGAACTTCATGCCCGCCCCTCGGTGTACTTCAGCGCACCGGCGCATGTGTATAACCTTGCGTTGCTGCAGCGTAACGGCGCGTTGGAAGAAGTCATGGACCGTCTCTATCCCGCCCCGGCCCAAGGCAATGCGCAGCCGCGAAACCAAGCCCAGGGCTTGCTCAAGTTCGACGGCTTTGATCTGAAGTGGGAGCGCCACACCGAATTTTTGTCCATGACCCTGGTGGTACCCAGGGTCGGCGATGAAGCGCTCTGGCCTGCATTTCCGGCCAACCTGATGGCACTGGTGCAGGGCCACGAGCACTTGCTGATCAACGCCACGCAGATCCTGGTCGAGTCCGAGCAAAGCTGGCAGGGCGACACCGCCCGCTATGGTTTCAAGGACCCGGCCGGTTCGAACATTGGCAACAGCGACGCCATCGTCTGGAGCGATTTCAAACTCACCGAAAGCGGCAGCAACCGGCTGTTGTTGATCAATCGCAAGCTCAATGCCTATCGATTGGGGCGCATGGTGCGCCGCCTGCTGGAGATTGAAACCTATCGGATGATGGCCTCCCTGGCCTTGCCGGTGGCCAAGGAGGTCAGCCTGCAACTCGAAGCCTTCGACGAAGAATGGGCCAAGCTGTCGGACCAGAACGCCAGTGCCAACAGTGCAACGGCACGGCTGATCCTCAGTGACATCTCTGCGCTGTCGGCCAAAATCGTGCGGACCACCGCCCAGTCTCGCCGGCGTTTCAGCGCTGCCGAAGCCTATGCGCAAATTGTTTTCGAGCGCATCGCCGAGCTGCGCGAAACCCACGTTGGCGACTGCCAGCGGTTGGGGGTGTTCATCGAGCGCCGCTTCAAGCCGACGGTACGTTACTGCTCGGCCACCAATCATCGGCTGGAGCGCCTGAGCGACAGCGTCGCCAACCTGGGTGAGCTGTTGCAGGCCCGGGTCCAGGTGGAGGTCGAAGAGCAGAACATGGAAATCCTGCACAGCCTGCACACCCGCGCGACTACCCAGATCAAGATTCAAAAGGCAGTCGAGGGGCTGTCGCTCATTGCGATCACCTACTACCTGCTGAGCCTGTTCAAGTTCCTGTATGGCGGCCTGCACACCTTGGGGCTGGACTGGACTCCCAAGCAAGCCAGCCTGTACCTGGCGCCTATCGCGCTGCTGGTGATCGGCTCGATTGCCTGGCGGATCAGGAAGGCGAAGGAGGAGTGAGCCTGAAAAAACGCCTCCGGCAGGGCAATTTTTTCCAATACCGCAGAAGGGACTGGCTGTTTCAATGTACGTAATCATTTTCCTGCCGGCAGATCCTTCATGGCGTTTTCCAACGGTTTTCTCTTGAGTCTTTCCCTGTGCCTGGACATCGGCGTGGCCAATATCGCCATGATCACCCTGGCCATGCAGCGCGGTTACATGCAGGGTTTCTGGCTGGGGTTGGGCACCTGTGTTGGTGATTTGATCTACGCCATCGCTGCGCTTGCCGGTATGACCGTGCTGCTGCAGTACGAAACCGTGCGCTGGGTGTTGTGGCTCGGCGGTTCGGTGCTGCTGGTGTACTTCGCCGTGAAGATGTTGTTGGCGGCTTTGGGCAGCACCACAGCGATGACGACGGACGCAGAAGTGTTCATCGGCTCCGGCTGGAAGGAGTTTTCCCGGGGTATTTTCCTGGCCATGTCGTCGCCCAGCGCGATCCTCTGGTTCGCGGCTGTCGGTGGCGTACTGATTTCCCGCTCCGGCAGCGGCGGTACCATGGAGGCCGGCCTGTTCCTGGCGGGCTTTTTCTGCGCAGGGCTGGCCTGGACCCTCTCCCTGTGCCTGGCCGCCACCCATGGCGGCAAATTGCTGGGCGACAAGCTGCTCAAGTACTCCTATTTCGCCTCGGCAGGCATTTTTTGCTACTTCGCTTTCTATGTGATCGTCTCCGGCTATCGGGAATTCATCCTCGCCGCCCCCCTTGTGCCAGCGGGTCTATAATCAGGTTCTGCGGCGCCAGAGCGGCGCTGCCTGAAACGGAGGGCCTGACCATGAAAGGTCTCGATGCGAAAAAAGCCACCAAGAAAAAACCCGCCAAGACCGCCATTGAAAAGCGCCATGAGAAAAAGGCGAAAAAGTCCAATGTCGGGATGCTGGGAAGTCATTGAACCGGGAGGCTGACCACAGTTGTAGCAGCTGGCCGGGCCTGCGTCCGAGTGCGCAGCAGTCGTGAAATCCAACGACGCGGTGCTTTGAGAAAGACCGCGCAATCTGGTTTTACGAGCGCTGCGCACTCGGACGCAGGCTTCGCCAGCTGCTACCTATAGCGCTGATTTTTAACCGGCATTAACCCCGCAATGCTGCGCTATACGCCTGCGGCGTAATCCCCATTACCTTGCGGTAGGCATTGATGAAATGGCTCTGGTCGTAAAAACCCAGAGCATTGGCCACATCCAGTGGGTGCTGGCGTTGGCGCAGACGTTTGCGGGCCTCGATCAGGCGCAATTGCATCTGGTATTGCAAGGGCGCAAGCCCGGTCTCTTTCTTGAAGCAGCGCACGAAGTGGTACTTGCTCAAACCGGCCACCCGGGCGAGGTCGTCGAGTTCGAGTTTCTGACCCAAGTGCGTGTGCATGAACTCTCTGGCCTGCTTGAGGCCGTCGCTTTGTTCTCCAGTTTTGATCGGGCCCCGTTCGAGCAGTTGGCATAGCAGGCTGACAAAAGCCTCTTCCTGCTCGGCGCCTTGCTCGGGATAAACCTGGGCGAATTCGACGATGGCCTTGAACAGCGCTGGATTCTGCAACACGCCTTGCTCGAAGGTCGGGCAGGCTTGCGGGTGGTCCAGGTTGTTGTCGACGATGACTTGGCGCAATGCCTGTGGGTCGAGGTGCAGGCTGATGTACTCGACCCCCTCGGGGCCGAAGTCCGAGCCTTGTACTGCCAAGGGGTTGTACAGGGTCACGCTGCCAACCGGCGCCTCGATGACCTTGCCGTCGAGCCAGATTCGTTCGGTACCTGCCAGGTTTGCACCAATTACATATTCGTCGTGGGTATGCCTGGGGAAGCTGGCAGCGCAGGCTTTGACCCAGGACGATTCGACCAGGCCGCAGGCATGCAGGTGTTCAGTGATCAGGGCCATGGATAGGGCTTCGCACGGGCGGTATTGCGCTGAACGCTAGCGCAAAGCTGATCAGGCCCGCAAGAAAACTTCGACGCCTGCGCAGAAGCGACTATGTTGTTTCAAGTCATTCGCCTTAATGAGCAAGCAACATGTCAGGCCAACAGGATTCGGGGTTTGCCCCGGTGCGTTATGAAAATGGAACTTCGTTCATCATTGCCGGGTTCGGCCAGCGCTACACCCTGGAGACCAACAACGGTATCCCAGACTTATGGGAAAAGTTCGGCCCATATATAGGCAAGGTTCCCGAGCAGCAGGGTGGAGAAACCTACGGGGTGTGTTGCAATCCGGATGGCCGTGGCAGTTTCGAGTACATCGCCAGGTTTGCACCAATTACATATTCGTCGTGGGTATGCCTGGGGAAGCTGGCAGCGCAGGCTTTGACCCAGGACGATTCGACCAGGCCGCAGGCATGCAGGTGTTCAGTGATCAGGGCCATGGATAGGGCTTCGCACGGGCGGTATTGCGCTGAACGCTAGCGCAAAGCTGATCAGGCCCGCAAGAAAACTTCGACGCCTGCGCAGAAGCGACTATGTTGTTTCAAGTCATTCGCCTTAATGAGCAAGCAACATGTCAGGCCAACAGGATTCGGGGTTTGCCCCGGTGCGTTATGAAAATGGAACTTCGTTCATCATTGCCGGGTTCGGCCAGCGCTACACCCTGGAGACCAACAACGGTATCCCAGACTTATGGGAAAAGTTCGGCCCATATATAGGCAAGGTTCCCGAGCAGCAGGGTGGAGAAACCTACGGGGTGTGTTGCAATCCGGATGGCCGTGGCAGTTTCGAGTACATCGCCGGTGTGCGGGTGAAGACCACCAAGGGGTTGCCTGACAAGTTTCACGCGGTGGTGCTAGAGCCCCAGCGGTACGCGGTGTTCCAACACCAAGGCCCCATCGCCACCCTCGCCAAAACCTTCGCGGCCATCGGCACCCAATGGTTGCCTCGCTCCGGCGAGCAGGCGGCGGACGCCCCTGAGTTCGAGCGATACAGCGCGGACTTCAATCCAGATACAGGTACCGGCACAGTCGAAATCTGGTTGCCACTCAAGTCGAGAGCTTGAGCACCAGCTTGCGTTCATAGCCCACCTTGGCCCGATAAGCGTTGCCGCAATCGACCCAGCCCTCGGAAAGGTAGAGGTTGAGCGCGGCCAGGTTTTGCGGGTCGACCGAAAGCATCAATTGGTTGATTTGCGGCCAGGCGCTACGCGCAATCGCAGGCAACGCCTGCAGGCAGGCCCTGCCCAGGCCATGGCCCTGGTGGCGTCGATCCACCTGAAAGGCATGCAGCGTGGCCGCATCGTCGGCCGCCCAGGCCGGCAGAAAGGGCGGGCGCTTGAGCAACAGAAATGCCAGGGGCACGTCATCGACCAGCAGGGTAAAGCCCTTGATGCCGGGCGCCGGGCGGTCGAGCAAGGTGTGCAGCGCCGACCCGATATCGCCTGATGCCGATCGTTGCCCAAGGTGCACTTCGAGCTGCTTCAACTGTTCCACCTGCACGGCGCTGAGTGCTGCGTAGGGTACAAGGCGTGTGTGCATCGAAGTCTCTCTTGTCGTGTACTCGACGCTGATTCTTCAAAGTTCGGTTGAGTCTGTCGATTTTGCCCATGGTCAAACGACTACCTGTGACTTCGCTTGAAATGTCATGCGATACCAATCAGGAGAGCACTCATGAACACCAACGTTACCGCCAATACCGCCGAAACCGAAGTTCGCCAACTGATCGAGCGCTGGCATCGCGCCGTGGTGGCCAAGGACATTGATGCCATCGTACAACCTTATGCCGACGATATCGTCGCCTTCGACGCGGTCAAGGCCCTGCAATTCAAAGGCAAGCAAAGCTACCGCGCCCATTGGGAGTTCTGTATGGCGCAATGCCCGGGTGGCGGCATTTTCGAGTTTGAGCAAGTGCAGGTCGCCGCAGCCGGGGATGTCGCATTCGCCCATTGGCTGACCCGCTGCGGCCCGGCACCACAGGAGGGCGAAGACAACAGTGGGTACATTCGCGTGACTGCCGGCTACAAGCGTATCGGCGGGCAATGGCAGGTGGTGCACGAGCATTGGTCGGCGCCTTTTGACATGGAAACCAACGTGGCCTTGTTCAACCTCAAGCCTTGAACTGAAAAACCGCAGTGTTATGCCCAATTGCGCTTTCGCAAAAAGTCCGATCAGCAGCCATAGTTGATTATGTACCCTGGAGGTTTCCATGAAATATCTGTGTCTGGTCTATTGCGACGAAGGCCTGTTGCACAGCGACCCGGACAGCCCGGCCGATGCCGAATGCCTGGCTTACGCTGAAACCGTACAGGGGAGTGGTCGCATGCTTGCCGCCGAGGCGCTGGCCTCGATACAGACCGCGACTACCGTGCGCATGCGCAATGGGCACATGAGCATTACCGATGGCCCATTTGCCGAAACCAAGGAACAGCTGGCTGGGTTCTATCTCATCGACGCCCGGGACCTCAATGAGGCCTTGCAGATTGCCGGCAAGATTCCGGCCGCCCGGGTAGGCAGCGTGGAGGTACGGCCGGTCAGGCAGCTCAACCCCTGAACCTGCGGAGAATAACAAGATGAACCTTCAACTGTTCGGAGCAAGGTTGGCCGAGCACGAGCTATCCATCAGTCGTTTGATCGACGCACCACGCATCAAGGTATTCCGGGCCTGGACCGAGCCCGAGCTACTGGCCCAATGGTGGGGGCCGCACGGCATGACCACGCCGATCTGCGAAATGGAGCTGTGGGTTGGAGGCGTTTTTCGTACTGTTTTGTGTGCCCCGGATGGCAGTGAATATCTCAATGAGGCGGTGTTCCTGGAAATTCTCGAGCCGCAACGGATTGTTTTCACCGATGCCTTTATCCCGGGGTGGATCCCTTCGAAAAGGGCATTTGTGACAGCCATCATTACCTTCGATGAGGTGCTCGACATGACACGTTTCACCGCCCGGGCGCTACATTGGCGCGATGCCGACCGACAGGCCCATGAAGAGATGGGCTTCTACCGTGGCTGGGGGGAAAGCCTGGACCGCCTGGTGGAGGTCTTGGCCCACAAGATGCCGAACTGATGGTGGGCGAAGTCGAGGTTCGCCAGCAGGTCGAGGCTGTCTATCGCCAGGATTCGCGGCGCATCCTGGCGACGTTGATTCGCTTGCTCGGTGACTTCGACCTGGCCGAAGAGGCGCTGCATGAAGCCTTCTTTATTGCCGTGGAGCGTTGGCAGCGCGACGGCGTGCCGGCCAATCCACGTGCCTGGCTGGTGTCCACCGGCCGATTCAAGGCGATTGACGGCCTGCGCCGTCGGGCTCGTTTCGATGTCTCCCAGGCGCGACTGGCGCAAGCCCTGGAAACCCTTGAGGCGCCGGACATGGCAGATGAGGATGTGGAGGACGATCGTTTGCGGCTGATCTTCACCTGCTGCCACCCGGCGCTGGCGGCCGACGCCCAAGTGCCCCTGACGTTGCGTGAGGTCTGCGACCTGAAGACCGAAGAAATCGCCCGGGCGTTCTTGACCAGCCCCTCGACCATCGCGCAACGCATCGTGCGCGCCAAGGTCAAGATTCGCGAAGCAGGGATACCCTATCAGGTGCCTGTCCGGGCAGAGTTGGCCGAGCGCCTGGATTCCGTGCTGAGGGTCGTTTATCTGGTGTTCAACGAAGGTTATTCAGCCTCCAGCGGCCCCAACCTGACGCGCAATGAACTGTGTGAGGAAGCCATCCGTCTGGGGCGGTTGCTGCTGGAGCTGCTGCCGGACCCTGAAGTCATGGGCCTATTGGCGCTGATGCTGCTGCAAGCCTCACGTAACCAGGCGCGGACCTCGGCCGAGGGTGAGTTAGTGGTACTCGACGAACAAGACCGTTCACGTTGGGATACTGCCCTGATTGCCGAAGGTTGTATGTTGGTGGAGCAGGCATTGCGCAGTCGCGACTTCGGCCCTTATTGCCTGCAAGCGGCTATTGCAGCCGTGCATGCCGAAGCGCCGACAGCGGCACAAACCGATTGGGAACAGATCATTGGCTTGTACGATGTGCTGTTGCGCGCGCAACCTTCGGCGGTCATCGAGCTTAACCGCGCGGCGGCGATTGCCCAGCGCGACGGCCCGGCGACAGGGTTGGCATTGGTGGAGGCGATCCTGGCCCGCGGGCAGTTGCAGGATTATCATCTGGCCTATTGCGCCAAGGCGCAGTTCTGTCGCCAGCTGGGGCTCACCGAGCAGGCACGCAGTGCGTTTGAAACAGCACTGGGCCTGACCCGGCTGGAACCTGAGAAGCGCTTCATCAAACAGCGCCTTAGCCAGCTATAGGTCCGGGCGACAACAATCAGCCGATGCTGATCGGCGGCAGGGTCGGCAAGTTCACGGTCTGTTGCTTGCGCGGGGCGAGGATCTCGGCTTCGCCATCAACCACCAGCTCGTCGCGCTGGTTGAAGACCCGGGTCGCGATGCGCACGCGGAATTTAGGCAGTTTTTCGAGGATTTCCAGGCGCACGGTCAGGGTGTCGCCGATTTTTACGGGTTTCTGGAAGCTCATTTGCTGGCCCAGGTAAATGGTCCCGGGCCCTGGCAATTCGCAGGCCACGGCGGCGCTGATCAGCGCACCGCTGAACATACCGTGGGCGATACGCTCCTTGAACATACTGGCGGCAGCGAATTCGGCGTCCAGGTGTACCGGGTTGTGGTCACCGGACATGGCTGCGAACAGCTGGATGTCGCGTTCCTCGACGGTCTTGCTGTAGCTGGCGGTCTGGCCGATTTCAAGGGCTTCGTAAGGGGTGTTGGTGACCTGGGTCATTGGCAAGCAATCCTTGGACAAATAAGAGAAAAACTACTCGGTACGCGCCGGTCTGCGCAGGCTTGTTGCCTGGTCGAGCCAGGCAATCACATCCGCAGTGACTTCTTCGCGGTTGGTTTCATTCAACACTTCGTGGCGAGCCTGAGCATAGAGCTTGAGCTGCACGTGCTGGTTCCCGGCCCGACGAAATGCAGCGCACAGGTCATTCAGACGTTTGCCGGCGCTCACCGGATCACATTCACCGCCAATGATCAGTATGGGCAGGTTGGGGTCGACCTGGGCCAGATTGGCCGGTTTGCTGATTTGCTGAAGGCCGCCGAGCAGGTCCAGCCACAGTTGGTTGGTGCAGCGAAAGCCGCACAAGGAGTCGTTGGTGTACTTGTCGACTTCGGCAGAGTCGCGGCTGAGCCAGTCGAACGCCGTGCGCGTTGGCTTGAAAGCATTGTTGAAACTGCCGAACGACAGCCATTCGATCAAGGCGCTGCGCCCGGTCGGCCCCTGGCGCCAGCGCTCCAGGCGGGCGATCAGGCTGGCAGCGCGGTACAACGCCACGGGCTGGAAATTCGAGCCACTGAGAATGGCGCCTTGCAGGCTGGCGCTGTGGTGCAACAGGTAGGCCTGGGCGATGTAACTGCCCATGCTGTGGCCAAACACAAACAAGGGTGTACCGGGAAAATGCACGCCAATATGCTGGCTGAGCAGCCCCAGGTCATCGACCACCTTGCACCAACCGTTGCTCTTGGCGTACAGGCCCAAGGTACCCGATTCGGCGCTACGGCCATGGCCACGCTGGTCATGGGCATACAGGGCATAGCCAGCAGCGGCCAGGGCTGCGCCCAGGCGAGCATAGCGGGCGGCATGTTCGGCCATGCCATGGGCCAGCAAAACCACGGCTTTGGGTGGGCCTTCGGGAAGCCATTGATAGACGTAAAGGCTGCAATGGTCGCAGGCCGGCAGCCAAAAGGCATCGTGGTTCATGGCGTTTCCCTACTGGTTGAGGACAGTGTATAGCCCATGGTCGTGATTGCAGTCGGGCCAGCAATAAGATTCACAATGTAAATGACGCAGGGTTGTCTGTTTGCCAGGCCCTCTTTAACTGCTAACGTCGAAAAAGATCCGTACGCACAAACAGGCGGAACGGCCAGGACCGGCGCAGGTAAGAGGACAAGAATAATGCAACCTGATTTCTGGAACGATAAGCGCCCTGCAGGCGTCCCTTCACAACTGGACCTGGGTGCCTATAAATCGGTAATCGAGGTTTTTGAACGCTCTTGCAAGAAGTTCGCCGATAGGCCGGCGTTCAGCAATATGGGCGTTACCTTAAGCTATGCGCAAGTCGAGCGTTACTCCGCAGCCTTTGCCGCCTACCTGCAACAGCACACCGACCTTGCGCCCGGCGACCGTATTGCGGTGCAGATGCCCAACGTCTTGCATCACCCGATTGCCGTGTTCGGCGCCTTGCGCGCCGGGCTGATCGTGGTCAACACCAA
>CAYVPI010000025.1:0-45100 GCA_964453495.1 uncultured Pseudomonas sp.
ACGTGTCAAAAGCTGCTTGAGAGCTTCCCCTGAACCATAGAATCTCCCACAGGATCTTGTGTCGATCCGAATATTTACGGGGTGCCCCGGTCACTGTGGGAGCCGGTGGTGCGGCATTCCGATTGCCGGCGATGAGGCCTTGGCAGACACCATGGAATCTTCCATAAACAAGGAAACTACCTGTCTACTTGCGCGCCTCCAGGATCAAGTTGAATGGCGTTTCCGTCGCCCGGCGGAAATCCTTGAAGCCGGCTTCGGTAAATACATCGCGCAAGCGCTTTTCCCCCGCCTGTGCACCCAGGCCCAGGCCCACTTCCTGGGACAACGAGTTGGGTGTGCAAATGAAGGTCGACGCTGCATAAAACAGGCGCCCGACCGGCGTCACGTTGTCGTCGAGCTTGTCGTTGGCATAAGGTTCCACCAACAGCACCGTGCCATCGGGCTTGAGCGATTGATAGGCATGCCTGGCCGCACCGACCGGGTCGCCCATGTCGTGCAGGCAGTCGAAGTAGCAGATAAGGTCATAGTCATTGCCCGGGTAGTCCTTGGCCGAGTGCTTGGCGAAGCGCGCGCGATCTGACACGCCGCCTTCGGCTGCCCGTTGCGTGGCCACGTCGATGGAAGGGGCGTGATAATCGAAACCGATGAAACTCGATTTCGGGAAGGCCTGGGCCAGGATCACGGTCGAGGCACCGTGGCCACAGCCGACATCGGCGACTTTCGCGCCAGCCTTTAATTTGTCTACCACGCCGTCCAACGCCGGCAACCACTCGGCGACCAGATGGCTGCGGTAGCCAGGCCTGAAGAAGCGTTCGGTACCGCTGAACATGCAAGGGTGGTGGTCGCCCCAGGCCAGGGCGCCATCGCCACGCATGGCGCGGACCAGTTTGTCCTTGTCGTGGAAAAGTGCCGCCACCACTACCGCGCCGCCGGCGATATAGACCGGTGAATCCTCGATGGCCAATGCCATGGCCTGTTCTTCGGGCAGGCGGAACTGCCCGTCGCGGTGTTCCATATAGCCGCTGGCAGCGTGGGCACTGAGCCACTCGCGCAGCAGGCGTGCGTTGCAGCCGGTCTTGCCGGCCAGGGCTTCGGGGGTAATCGGCTGGCTGTCGGCCATGGCCTTGTACAGGCCCAATTCTTCGCCAAGGATGATGTTGGCGATCATCGCCGCACCGCCCATGTCAGACACCAGCTTGCCCATGAAGTCATTGAGTCTGGCTTCGTCCATTTGCGTGTCCTCCTGTTAGAGGCCACCGCCCGAGCGAATGTTCATGGGGATTGAACGCGGGCTCGGACATGGCGATTTCCCGTGTTGGGAGCCTGATTAAGTGTAGTTCTCTCGTGACCTCGTATTATTGCTGGCCGGCCGTTCGGACAGGCGGGCCTCATCGCGGGCAAGCTCGCTCCTACATGGGTTGCGCCGGCCTTGTAGGAGCGGGCTTGCCCGCGATGAGGCCGTTACTGACACTAAAAACTCAAAGAACGGTTTCGCTTTCCTTGAGCGCCAGTTCCTTGCCGTGGGCGGCGTTGACCCACCAACCAAAACCTGCGGCAGTGAAGAACATCAGAATGCTGTAGATGGCGGCCGGTATCGCCATGGTCGGGTTATTCAGCAGTGCCGGGCTCAGGGCCAGGGCAATGGCCAGGGTGCCATTGTGGATGCCGATTTCCATGCCGATGGCAATGGCCTGGCGCTGGGGCAGTTTGAGCAGCCGCGGCACGAAATAGCCGATGCCCAGGCTCATCAGGTTGAACAGCAGCGCAGCCAGGCCAACCACCGGGGCGTAGTCGATCACCGTTTGCCAATCCTTGGCGAAGGCCAGTACCACGACAACAACCAGAAACAATGCCGAAACGATTTTCATGGGCTTTTCCATCCGCGCAGCGAAGCGCGGCGCCACGCGGCGGATGAACATGCCGATGGCGACCGGTACCAGCACGATGGCGAACACTTGCAGGACTTTGGCAAATTGCAGCGCGATTGCCTGCTCACTTTCCATGAAGTGCGCCAGCGACAGGTTGACCACCAGCGGCATGGTCAGGATGGCGATAACCGAGTTTACCGCTGTCAGCGTGACGTTCAGGGCCACGTCGCCATGGGCCAGGTGGCTGTAGAGGTTGGCCGTGGTGCCGCCAGGCGAGGCCGCCAGCAGCATCAGGCCCACGGCCAGGGCTGGCGCCAGGCCAAAGCCCTTGGTGATCAGGAAGCAGATCAACGGCAACACGACCAGTTGGCAGCCCAGCCCGATGATGACCGGCTTGGGGAATTTCACCACCCGGGCGAAGTCCGCCAGGGTCAGCGACAGGCCCAGGCCGAGCATGATGATGCCCAGGGCGATGGGTAAAAATGCGGTCAACAAGGGTGTGGCGGTCATTGGCATCGCTCCTGCGGTTGTGAGTTGCGGCGAAGTCTAGCGAACGGGCTCAGTGGCGCCATTCGCCTTGCCGACCGAGGCCTTGGCATCCTCAACGACTTTCATGTACAGCGACTGCCTGGGCTTGGCAAACACCCGACGCAGCATGGGCTCGAAGAACGCCAGTGGCAGGGTTTCGCCTTCCGGATCGAAGGCTGCGGCGTCATAGCGGGCACAAAATTCAATGGTCTGCTTGAACTGTGGATGGTCCTTGAACTGCTCGCGCAGGTGCCGGTCCATGCCAAGGTGATGGAAGAAGTAATAGCCCTGGAAGATCCCATGCTTTTCGATCATCCAGAGGTTCTGTTCGCTGACGAAGGGCTTGAGTATGGCGGCGGCGATGTCGGCATGGTTGTAGGTGCCCAGGGTGTCGCCGATATCATGGAGCAAAGCACAGACCACGTATTCCTCGTCTTCGCCGCCTCGGTAGGCGAGGGTGGCGGTTTGCAGGGAGTGGGTCAGGCGGTCCACCGCAAAACCGCCGTAATCGCCAGCGAGCAATTTCAGGTGGCTGAGGATGCGGTCGGGCAAGGTGGCGGCAAAGTGGGGAAAATGGCTGGCAATCGTGGCCCAATCCTCGGCTGTGCCATCGTCCATGTGGGTGAAGCCGGCGCGTTGACTCATCAGGTTCTCCTGTGGGTACAGCGTTTTTCCCCCAGTGTAAGTGCCTGGAGCCGCGGCCCCAATCACAGGCAGTGCCAGCTTGCTATCCTTGGCGGCCATAATGGGTTGACCGGGAAGATTCGCTACGCTCTGAATTGAACGACGGTTGTACCGACTCGAACCTTGCCGGGAGCCCTGCATGGCGATGATCGACCCTTCACCCAGCGCGACAGCGGAGCGTCTGGAGGTGCTGCACCGAGACGGCTTCGTGTTGCTGCCCGGTGTACTCGACCGCGCTTGGGTGGCGACCCTGCGCAGCGCCATCGACCGGCTCAAGCCCCAGCACTGGGACTACAGCGGCCTGCTCGACCACTACAAATGCGTGTTCAATCGCGACCCGCTGTGGCTGCCTTACCTGGACCTGCCCGGGGTCATCGAGCTGGCCGAAGCCGCCCTTGGCAGTGATTGCCATATCATCGGCCAGACCGCCTGGCGCTGCCACCCAGGGTTCGTCGGCCTGGAACCGCACCTGGATTACCTGGCCATGGAGCTGCCGCAAAGCCTGCTGGCCGATCCGGGCTTCATCATGCCGATGCAGATCTGCACGGCACAGATCTACCTCGACGACATCGACGCCAACCTCTGCCCGACCCTGGTCATACCCGGCAGCCACCGCGCCGGCCGGCCGCCGGCCAAGGGCGAGAGCCATTGGCAGGGCCGGGCCGCGCAACCGGTACTGTGCCGGGCCGGCGATGTGTTGATGCTGCGCAGCGAACTCTGGCATGCCGGCAGCCGCAACCTCACCGCCGACCGCAGCCGTTACCTGCTGCAGGTGCACTATGGCCGACGCATGGTGGCGCAGAAGTTTTCGCCGTACTTGCATTGGCGATTCAACCCCGAGGTTTTGGCGGCGGCGACACCCCGGCAGCGGCGGTTGTTGGGTGATCATGAAGAAGCGGAATACGATTGAACGATGATGCATGCAATCGATAGGGGCTGGGGGCGCTTAAAGTTTAAACGTGCCCGGTCGATGTACGGGCTGGAAACCATTCATCATCAGGACGAGAAAATATGGTCAATTTTACCTCGGTCAGCATCAACGTGGCAGCTGCCGCCGCCTCCAGCACGAGCCCGCAAGCTGTGGACGAACCCCTGAAGGTCGACATGTCCCGGGTCACCGGCAGCGCAAAGGCAGAATCTGCGCAGAGCAATGACAGCGCCACCGAGGAGTCCGATACCGTCAAGGCCCTGCGCAAGCAAATCGAAGAATTGCAAAAGCAATTGCAGGAGCAGCAACGGTTGCTGCAGCAAGCCCAGGCCAGCAACCAGGATGAAACGGCCAAGGCCGCGGCGGTGGCTGCCGCTCAGTCGATGGTGGCATCTACCGCGGCGGCGTTGATGACCGCGATGGCGGCCTTGACTGAGGTGTTATTGCAAGAAAGCAAGAGCGCCTCGGGTTCGTTGGTCAACATCCAGGCGTGAAGCCGGACGGGCTTGCCAGCCCCCGGGCTGGCAAGCGCAGGGTGTGTCAGTCGGCGAGTACCGGCTGCTGTACGACTTTGTCAGCCTTGTAGCGCAGGGCAACAGCCGGTGCCTGGGCGGCCCTGCCGGTTTCCAGCCATTTACGCAGGCGGGTCGCGTCGGCGAAGTGGGTGTACTTGCCAAAAGCATCGAGGATCACCATGGCCACCGGGCGGTTGTCCATGCGGGTGAGCAGCACCAGGCAATGGCCAGCCTGGTTGGTGAAACCGGTTTTGGTCAGCTTGATGTCCCAATCGTTCTTGGTCACCAGGTGGTCGGTATTGCGAAAGCCCAGGCTGTATCGAGGGTTGGCGAAAAATACGGTCCTTTCCCGTGTGGTGCTCAACTCGCTGAGCAGCGGGTAGTTGCGCGCTGCCAGCAGCAATTTGGTCAGGTCGCGGGCAGTCGAAACGTTGAGGGGCGACAGCCCCGTCGGTTCCACATAGCGCGTTTTACTCATGCCCAAGGCTCTGGCCTTCGCGTTCATGGCGGCGATGAAGGCGCTGTAACCGCCCGGGTAGTTGTGGGCCAGGGTCGAGGCTGCGCGGTTTTCCGAGGACATCAGGGTGATATGCAGCATGTCGCGGCGGTTGAGCTGGCTGCCGAGCCGAACGCGGGAATAAATGCCTTTCATTTCCCTGTTTTGGGCTATGGTCACCGTCAGGACTTCATTCATCGATTGCTTTGCATCGAGTACGACCATTGCGGTCATCAGCTTGGTCACAGAGGCGATCGACTTGACCTGGTCGGCGTTGCGTGAATACAGCACTTGGTTGGTTTGCAGGTCAACCAGCATGGCACTGCGTGAAGCCAGGCGAAGTTGAGCGGGGTCGCGTTGCGCGGTTGTGGCAGGTTGTTGGGCTATAGCGGTCGACGTGACGGTTGCTGTGCCTGTGAAGAGTAGAAGCAGGCTCAAGATCGAAAGGGAGGTTTTCACGTGTTGCGCTCACTAGTGGTTAAGTTCGCAGTTGTCTATGCAACGGCTTTATAGGAAAAACCGTTACATTTTATGAGTATGGCCGAGGCACTGTCGATTGCCGGGTGGCGTTTATATCCATTTGGAAATGAAATTATCGCCATCTTCTCTCAGGCCAAAAAAGTGTATAGGCAATGTTCAATAAAAAACCCCGCCATGGGGCGGGGCAAAGGGAGTGCGGAGCAAACGCACGATGAAAACGCAATGATTTCGCTCAGTGGTGCAGCGAAGAAGGCGCAAGAGCCTGGAACAACGCCTCGGCAGCAGGCAACGAGGTCAGCGGGCCGCTGATCGGTTCGCCATTCTGGACCAGGTACCAGCACGCCAGCAGACCTTGTTTGCGCAAAGGGGCCGGTACTGCACTGCCAATGACAGACATGATCTTTACCGAGTGCATGGGATGTCTCCTTCAGTTCATGGCGCTAAGGTACGGCGCCAGGTGATCGAGGAGAAATCATCGCGCTCGATAGTGGTTATCGATGCCAGGGCAGGCCATTGTGTCGACCTGCCCGGGCGGGTTGCCTTACCAGCGCGGCGGGCCGTAATACACCGGGCCGTAATAGCGCTCACGGTAATACGCAGGTGGCGGTGGCGGCGGGTACGGCTGGTAGTAGTAACCGGGAGGCGGCGCCACATACACCGGCGGCGGCACATAGACTGGCTGCTGCACGTAGACCGGCTGGTAAACCGGCCTGCCATAGGTAACCGCCGCGCCCACGACCGCGCCAACCACGGCAGCCCCCAGCAACGGGCCAGCACCGTAATAGCCACCACGATGACCATGATGGTAACCACCGGCAGTGGCTTGGGTGGCCAGGGCCAACGTGCCAATCAGCAAGGCAATCCTGGGAAATTGTCGAATCATGATCGATCCTCTGTACCTCGGCGCCGGTATCTGCGATAGACCCGTTTAGTGTCGCCGTGGTTATCAATTTGACAGCTAAAAACCCTGCGGTGACACAGCAATTGGGTAAAGGTTTTGTAAGGCCGGACAAGCGGTCAAAGGGTGCCGTGAAAGGCTCTGGTACGGCATACTGGGGCCTTGCCCCGTGGAGTAAAAAGCGATGCCTCTGCCTCCATCCAAAGACACTGTGTTATGCATCTCGCTGGCAGGCCGGCCGGGTACCTTCGGTGTGCGTTTTCATAACCATTTATACGAACAGTTGGGCCTCGATTACTACTACAAAGCCATGACCACCGATGACCTGCCGGCCGCCATTGCCGGCATACGTGCCTTGGGAATTCGGGGCTGCGGGGTGTCGATGCCCTACAAGGAAGCCTGCATCGCCCTGGTCGACGAGCTGGACCCTTCGGCGGCCGCTATCGAGTCGATCAACACCATCGTCAATAACAACGGCCACCTGAAGGCCTATAACACCGATTATCTGGCTATTCGCCAGCTGATCGACAGCCACGGCCTGAGCCGCACCACCACCTTTGCCTTGCGTGGCAGCGGTGGCATGGCCAAGGCAGTGGCATCGGCGCTGCGCGATGCCGGTCTGCAATACGGCACTATCATCGCTCGCAACGAACAGGCTGGACGCGCCCTGGCCGATGCCTGTGGTTATGCCTGGCAAGCGCAGCTGGGTCCGCTGCGGCCACAGATGCTGATCAATGTCACGCCGATCGGCATGGCCGGCAGTGAGGGTGTCGATGAGTTGGCGTTTGAAGCATCGGCAATCGATGCGGCGCAGCGTGTGTTCGATGTGGTGGCCATGCCGGCGCTGACGCCGATGGTCCAGCGTGCCCGTGCCCGGGGCATACCGGTGATTACCGGTATGGAAGTCATCGCTATCCAGGCGCTGGAGCAGTTCGTGCTCTATACCGGCGTGCGGCCGGACCCCGAACAGGTCCGGCTGGCAACCGAGTATGCCCGCAGCTAGCTATTCGAGCCGTGCCAGGCGCTCTTCGAGGGCGGCGATGCGGGCTTCCAGTTCGTCGATACGTTCAGCCGAAACGGCGGGGCTGGAGGTGCGTTCCGGCCCGTTCTGCCGCGCGGCGAGAATGGCCTCGATGTCGGCTGGGTCGCCCAGGGAGTGGGTGTAGCGGTCTTCGCGCTGGCCGGCCTGGCGCGGGATCAACAGGGCAAAGCCACGGGCGATCAGGCGCTCGAGCTGGTGCACCACCTGCTCGGTATCTTCGAAGGCGTGCATGCGGCTACTGCGGGTCAGCAATTCGTTGACCGTCTGCGGGCCACGCAAGAACATCAAGCCGAGCAATACCACCTGGGCCGGTACCAGTTCCATGGCCTTGTCGACGCGATGCTCCCAACGGTCGGCGCGGCTGCCCATTACCAGGCGGGCCATGCCCCGGCCTTCCAGTGCGCGCAGGCTCTGGCCGACCTGGCCCTGGGTCAGGTTGGTGACCGGCTCACGGCTGGTTTTCTGGTTGCAGGCCAGCACCAGGGCGTTGAGGGTCAGGGGGTAGGTTTCGGGGTTGGTGGCCTGTTTTTCGATCAACGAACCCAGGATGCGAATTTCCGTGCTGTTGAGCGTGGCGGCAGAAGGAGTATCGTGTTCGGCGGACATGGCCCTGTCTCTATGGGAGTGAAGCCCTTAGCCTAGGTGCTCGGCCCCTGCAAAGACAAGCCACCGCTCAATTGTCTCAACCACCAATCAGGATATTTCATGAGTATTTCTCTGTACGCAGCCTCCGTTCCGGTATTCAAACAGATGCTCACCGCCCTCGGCGGCGTACTGGCCAAGGCTGAAGCGCATGCCACGGCCAAGAAAATCGACCCTGCGGTTTTGCTGCAGGCGCGTTTGTATCCGGATATGTTTCCGTTGACCCGTCAGGTGCAGATCGCCGTTGATTTCGCCAAGGGCGTGTCCGCGCGCCTGGCTGGCGTAGAAGTGCCGTCCTACCCGGACACCGAACAGAGCTTCGCCGAGCTGCAGGACTTGCTGAACAAAGTGTTGGCCTTCATCGACGGCATCCAGCCGGCGCAGATCGACGGCCAGGAAGGGCGTGAGATTGTCACCCGCCCAGGCACCGACAAGGAGAAGCGTTTTACCGGCCAGAGCTATCTGCTGACCTACGGCCTGCCGCAGTTCTTCTTCCACGTGGCCACCGCCTACGACATCCTGCGCCATAACGGTGTGGAAGTGGGCAAGCGCGACTACATGGGCGCGTTCTGATTCAATAGCCGTGCCCGGCGCGCAAGGCGCCGGGCATGCAGTTGCCGGTCAGGCGCGAACGGTCGGCTCTTCCTTGGCCAGGCAGGCCGCGGCAGTGAAGAGCACGTCGGTGGAGGAGTTCAGCGCGGTTTCGGCCGAATCCTGCAGGATGCCGATGATGAAACCTACCGCCACCACCTGCATGGCGATCTCGCTGGGGATGCCGAACAGGCTGCACGCCAGCGGAATCAGCAACAGCGAACCACCAGCCACGCCCGAAGCGCCACAGGCGCAGATTGCCGCTACCACGCTCAGCAGTACGGCGGTCGGCAGGTCGACGGCAATGCCCAGGGTGTGCACAGCGGCCAGGGTCAGGACGGTGATGGTAATCGCCGCACCGGCCATGTTGATGGTTGCACCCAGCGGGATCGAGACCGAGTAGGTGTCTTCATGCAAGCCCAGTTTTTCGCTCAGGGCCAGGTTGACCGGGATGTTGGCCGCCGAGCTGCGGGTGAAGAAGGCGGTGATGCCGCTTTCACGCAGGCAGGTCAGCACCAGCGGGTAAGGGTTGCGGCGCAGCTTCCAGAACACGATCAGCGGGTTCATCACCAGCGCCACGAACAGCATGCAGCCGATCAGCACCAACAGCAGGTGCAAGTAGCCGAGCAGGGCGCCCAGTCCCGATTGCGCCAGCGTGGAAGCGACAAGGCCGAAAATGCCCAGCGGCGCACAGCGGATCACCGCGCGCACGATCAGGGTAACGCCATTGGACAGGTCGCCCAGCACCGTACGGGTGGTTTCACCGGCATGGCGGATGGCAATGCCCAAACCGATGGCCCAGGCCAGGATACCGATAAAGTTGGCGTTCATCAGGGCACTAACCGGGTTGTCCACCACACTCAGCAGCAGGCCTTCCAACACTTCGCTGATGCCGCCCGGCGCGCTGACCGGCACTTCGTGAGTAACCAGGGCCAGGCTCGACGGGAAAACCATGCTGGCGATCACTGCCACCACGGCAGCACCAAAGGTACCCAGCAAGTACAAGACCAGGATGGGGCGGATATGGGTTTCCTGGCCGTGCTTGTGGTTGGCGATGGAGGCCATGACCAGGACGAACACCAGGATCGGCGCAACGGCTTTGAGGGCTGAGACAAACAACTTGCCGACGAAGGCCAGTTGCAGGGCAGCGGCGGGGAACAGCAGCGCCAGTGCAATACCGGCAATCAGGCCGATTACGATCTGCATCACCAGGCTGGTGCGGTTGAGCAGGTTCATGACGGGGTTGGAGGCAGCGGTCATCGATGTTTCTCTGTTTTGTTCATGGGCCGGCCTTGTGGGCCTGGCTGTGAGGCGCCGGGGCATGCGCCGGGGGTGGCTGGCGCAAAAGGGGCGCGACTTTAGCACAACAGGCCATTGCGGGGGCGTGGCATCGGTCGGTGCGCGCGTGGTGGGGTAGGGCTTGATGTTAAGATAGTTGCTTTTTTGCTGGCCTACTGGGGCTCCCCTCACCCCAACCCTCTCCCCGTGGGGGAGAGGGAGCTGATACGCGTGAGCCGCTACACCTCGAACGGCTCCCTTCCCCGAGGGGAGAGGGCTGGGGTGGGGGGCTCTTCGCTATCCCGGCCGTTCGTCGTTTTCTGGAGTTCTGAATGCTGTTACCCATTCTGTTGCTGTCGGCCGCAGGTTTCACCGTGCTGACCACAGAGTTCGTTATCGTCGGCCTGTTACCGGCCATCGCCCGCGACTTGCAGGTGAGCGTCTCGCAAGCGGGGCTGCTGGTGACCCTGTTCGCGTTTACCGTGGCCTGCTGCGGGCCCTTCCTGACGGCCTACTGCTCGCGCTTCGAGCGCAAGCAGCTATTTGTGCTCATCCTCGTTGTGTTCGGCTTGTCCAACGCCCTGGCGGCGCTGGCCTCGAACATCTATGTAATGGGCCTGGCGCGCCTGATCCCGGCGTTTGGCTTGCCGGTTTTCTGGGCCTTGGCCAGTGAGACGGCCGTGGACATCGTCGGGCCGGATCGTGCCGGGTGGGCGATTGCGAAAATCAGCTTTGGCGTGGTTTGCGCTACCGTCTTCGGCATTCCGGTGGGCACCTTGATTGCCGATACCCTGGGCTGGCGCAGCGCATTCGGCATTCTGGCGCTGGTCGCTTTTGCCAAGGCGCTGTTGCTGTATCGGTACTTGCCCCGCACCCCGCGCCACCACGCGCAGGACTCCTTGCTGGCGCAATTCGCCATTTTGCGCAGCCCCCTGATGATCGGCCATGTGCTGCTGTCGATTCTGGTATTCAGTGGCATGTTCACCGCCTACACCTACCTGGCCGACATACTTGAGCGGCTGGCCGGCTTCGATGGCACGGTGGTGGGCTGGTACCTGATGGGTTTTGGTGCGGTGGGCCTGATCGGCAACAGCTTGGGCGGGCGCATGGTCGATCGCCATCCCTTGATCGCCTCCCTTGTGTTCTGCAGCTTTATGGTCGTGGGCCTGCTGGCACTGGTGCCGAGCATTGACTCGGAAATCGGCCTGGTCGTGGCATTGGGCATCTGGGGTGTGACCCAGGCGGCCTTGTTCCTGGTCAGCCATGTGCGGCTGATCAAGGCCGCCCCCCAGGCGCCGGCATTCGCTGCCTCGCTCAACATTGCCGGGGGTAACCTGGGCATTGGCCTGGGGGCGCTGATCGGCGGTCGGGTCATCGACACCCTGGGCCTGGTCAACCTGGGGCTGGCTGCGGCGGTATTGATCGCCCTGGCGGCGCTGCTTGCGTTGTTGCTGATGAGCCGGCGCTTTGCACCTCAGGTTGCGCCATGAGCGGTGAACAACTCGCGCCGCGCGCCCTCAGTGATGGCGACGATGCCGGGGTGCTTGACCTTGCGCTCCACTGAAATGGCGTAGAAGGACTCGGTCACGGCATCGGTCTGGCCGATCAACTTGACCCCGTACTGCTTGCACACTTCCTCGGCGATCACGCTCGGGGCGATGAAAATGCCGCTGCCGGATTGGCCGAAGGCCTGCATCAGGGCACTGTCATCGAACTCGCCGATAATTCGCGGTTGCAGTTGGTGTTCAGCGAACCAGCGCAACAGGCGGCTGCGTACCACGGTTTCCGGGCCCGGGATCAACAGCGGGGCGTGATGCAGGCAGCCGGGAAAGCCGCCGGCGCAAGTGGCGGCCAATGCGGGGGTAGCAAAGAAACTGACGCCGCATTCACCGAGCTTCTGACTGTAACCCTTGATATCCAGGTGGCTGGGCATGGGGCTGTCGGAAATCACCAGGTCCAGGCGCTGGATCGCCAGGTCGGCGAGCAGGCGTTCGAGTTTGTCTTCGCGGCAGGTGATGCGCATCGGTTCGCTCAATTCCATGGTCGGTGCGATCAGGCGGTAGACGATGGATTTGGGCACCACGTCGGCCACGCCCACGCGAAACAGGATCTGTTGCTCGCCCGGCTGCGCCCTCAAGGTGGCCTCCAGCTCGGCGCCCACCTGAAACATCTGCTCAGCGTAGGGAAGGGCCTGGCGCCCGGCCTCGGTCAGTTCCAGCTGCCGACCGACCCGGCGAAACAGCTCGATACCGTAGGTTTGTTCGAGCAGGGTGATTTGCCCGCTGATGGTCTGGGGGGTCAGGTTGAGCTGCTCGCCGGCACGCACGATGCTGCCGGTCTTGGCCACCACCCAGAAGTAATGCAGTTGTCGGTAATTGAGCATAGGTGCTCCGGATTCGTAAAAAACGAAGTATAGCCGCTGAAAATACGAATTTTCCTGATGTATTGCGGTCTTTAGAATGCAGCGCTATCGAGATGCCAGTATTGAAGGCTGGTCGTTATAAGTGAGGAACACATGATCGAATTGAAATCCATCGGTACTCCGCTGGTCCTGGTGCTGGCGATGTTCGCCATCAGCGGTTGTGACCAGGCGGAAAAAACCGCCCAGCAAATGCTTAACCAGGCAGCCGAATCAGCCAAGCAGGCGATCGACCAGACCAACGAAGCGGCCCAGCAGGCCATTCACGATGCGGCCAAGGACCTGTCTGGTAAACAAGCGGAGCCGAAAGGCGAGCACAACGAAAAATCTCAAGAAATCTAACAGCCCCATCGCCACGTCAGGATTGATTCATGGAATACCTTTTAGAACTTGCTGCAAGCCCTACCGCCTGGGTTGCCCTGGCGACCCTGGTGGTGATGGAGATCGTGCTCGGTATCGATAACCTGATCTTCATCTCGATCCTGACGAACAAGTTGCCGGTGCAACATCGGGCCAAGGCTCGTCGCATCGGTATCAGCATGGCATTGGTCTTGCGCCTGGGCTTGTTGAGCACTGTGGCGTACATCGTGCAACTGACCGAACCGGTCGTCGAGGTATTCGGCCAGGTGTTCTCGTGGAAAGACATGATCCTGATCGCCGGTGGCCTGTTCCTGTTGTGGAAGGCAACCAAGGAGATTCACCACAGTGTCGACCCGGTGTCCCAGGCCGAGCAGCATGACGAGAGTGTTTCCTCGAAGGTATCGCTGGGCTTTGCCGCGGCCATCGGGCAGATCCTGATGCTCGACATCGTGTTCTCCATCGACAGCATCATCACTGCCGTGGGCATGACCGAGCACTTGCCGATCATGATCATCGCCGTCGTCGCTGCTGTACTGGTAATGCTGCTGGCTGCCGAGCCTCTGGCCAAGTTCATCAACGACAACCCGACGGTGGTCATGCTGGCCCTGGGCTTCTTGATCATGATCGGCATGACCCTGATTGCCGAAGGTTTCGGTGCTCATGTACCCAAGGGTTATGTCTATGCGGCGATGGCGTTCTCTGCCGCTATCGAGGGCTTGAACATGCTCTCGCGGCGGGCCAGGCAGAAACGGGCTGCAGTAGAGGTTTAAGCTGCAAGTTTTAAGCGGTAAGCGGCAAGTTCAAGCCGCAAGTTTCAAGCGTGGATGTTTTTGCTTGTAGCTTGCGGCTTGTGGTTTGCCGCTGTTTTAGGATGATGGCGGTGCCGTACGATACGCATCACCCCCCACAGCATGGCGGCTGCAACAGCCAGCCAGGCGCCGAGCAACATGAAAATGGTCATGCCCAGGCTCATGAGTGCCTCCTTCGACTTCGCAAGCTCTGGCTTGCATGACTGTCATTCTAGCCTTTGTGATATTTCAAGCCATTGACCAATGGTCTATCGCCTTGGGCCAGTTTGCTCTATCGCTGATTGAACACTGCACACAAAGGCTATACCCGCGGTAATGGTGGCCCTATTATCAGGCGCCAGGCCGGCGGTTCGACAAGCCGGTGCCCAGACAAGTGAAGGACTCATGCTCAATCGATTGCAATCCTCCCTGCCCAAACGCCTGATGCTGGCGTGCGCCGTGGTCTTGACCCTGGCGGCCTGTGCCGGCCAGGTCGACCCTCAGATCCGCAAGTTGCCCGAGCGGGTGGAGCTCAACGGCGTGCCGTTCTACCGTGGCTACGCCAACCAGAGCGGGGCCATGGCCCTGGCCGCCATGCTTTCGCAGCAAGGCGTGCGCGTGACCCCGGGGTTGCTCGACAAACCCTTGAACCTGCCGGCTGGCGTGGCCAACCTGCAAGGCTCGATCGAGAGCGTTGCGCGTGACTACGGCTTGGTGGTTTACCCGTTGGATCACAACCTGCCAGCGTTGCTGACCCAAGTGGCGGCGGGTTACCCGGTGTTGGTGCGCTACAGCGATGGCGTGGCGTTTCTGGGTGAGCCGCGTTATGCCCTGCTGGTGGGATATGACAGCCGCAAGCAGCGAGTTCTGCTGCGTTCGGGTATGAACCGGCGTATGCAGTTGGACTTTGGCAACTTTACCTCGGCATGGGAGAAGGAGGGGAGTTGGGCGGTATTGGTGCAGAAACCCAACCAGTTGCCCGCCCAGGTGGAGCGGCAGCGTTGGCTCAAGGCTGCCCAGGATTTGCGGCAATCCGGCCAGGAGCAAGCAGCGGCGCAGGCGACGCGGGCTATTGATGGCCGATGATCGCGGACGCAGCCTGGCGGCAGCTGCTACGAAAGCCGTGCCTCACACCGTCCCGTAGCAGCTGCCGCCAGGCTGCGTCACTTTTAGGCTTTGGCGCAATTCAAATCAACACATGAGCATGCCCCACCGCAGACACATGCACCGTACTGCCCGTCAACGGCGCATTCACCCCCGTGCTTCTCACCAACAAGGAGCGATGAGCGCGCGCACCATTGACAGGCGTCTGCAACTCCACTGTCAGGGTGCTGGTATTCCCGCCAAAATCACAATCGGTCACCACCCCCAGGCAACCTTGCGAAGGTCCGGATGACGGACTGGCCAAGCGAATCTGCTCCGGCCGCAACATGATCTGCATCTCACCGCGATGGCTGCAATCACCCACCTCGATGCGCCCCAGCTCACAGGTGGCAATACCGCCTTCGACCCAGGCCGGCAGCACTACCGCATCACCCAGGAACAACGCCGTTTCCGCATCCCTTGGCCGCAGGTATAAGTCCATGGGCTGCCCAGCCTGCACCAGCCGGCCCTGACGCATGACCGCCAGTTGATCGGCGAAGGACAACGCCTCGGCCTGGTCGTGAGTGACCAGGATCGTGGTGACACCGGCTTCGGCCAACAAACGCGCCACGGTCTTGCGCATGGTGGCGCGCAGGCCGGTGTCCAGGGCCGAGAACGGCTCATCCAGCAGCATCAGCCGTGGCCGTTGTGCCAGCGCGCGGGCCAGGGCCACCCGCTGTTGCTGGCCACCGGACAATTCGTGGGGCCAGCGCCGCTGCATGTGCGACTCCAGCGCCACCATGGCCATGAGTTCAGCCACCCGTTGCTGTTTTTCCTGCCCCTTGCCCGGCAGGCCGAAGCCGATATTGCCGGCCACTGTCATGTGCGGGAACAGCGCGCCGTCTTGCGGTACATAGCCAATCAGGCGCTGATGGGCCGGTACGGCGGTGGCGTGGTTGACCAGGGTCCGGCCGTTGAGGGTGATGCTGCCCTTATCGGGGAACTCGAACCCGGCAATCATCCGCAGCAAGGTGGTCTTGCCCGAGCCCGATGGGCCGACAATCGCCGTGCGGCTGCCGGCCGGCACCGACAGGCAGATATTGTCCAGGGCCTGCTGGCGGCCAAAGGCCTTGTAGATTGAAGTCAGTTCCAGGGCGTTCATCGGCCGGCCGCGCGTTTGGATTGGTGGTAGAGCAGCCCGGTCAGCGGTAAGGACAACAGGACCATCAGCAGCGCGTAGGGCGCAGCGGCAGCGTAGTCGATCTCGCTGGTCATGGCCCAGAAGCCGGTGGCCAGGGTCAGGGTGCCGCTGGGGGCCAGCAGCAGGGTGGCGGTCAACTCGTTGGTAATCGCCAAAAACACCAGCGCCGCACCGGCTGCCGCACCCGGTGCGGCCAGGCGCAGGGTGATCAGCCATAGCGCGCGGCTGGGCGAGCGGCCGAGGCTGCGGGCCATGTATTCAAGCTCGATCGGCGCTTGCGCGATACCGGCGCGCAAGCTGACCAGCGCCCGGGGCAGGAACATCAGCAAATACGCCAGCAGCACGGTGAAGAGCGTCTGGTAGAGCGGCCGGGCAACGTGGATGGTGATGGTCACCAGGGCCAGGGCGACGACGATGCCCGGCAATGCACTGGTGATGTAGTTGCAGCTTTCCAGCACTCGGGGCAAGCGCCCCGGTGCCCGCACCGACAGCCAGGCCACGGGGATGGCAGCACAGGTGGTGATCAGTGCGCCGACGCTGGCCAGTAGCAGTGTCTGTTGCAGTGCCGGCCAGATATCGCTGGCCTGCCAGACCTCTACGCCGCCGGCTAGCAACCAGCCGCCTAGGGTCAGCAGCGGCACCCCGAGGGCCAGAACGCAGGTGAGCACTATCAGCAGCAGTGCCAGCACCTTGCTGGTGCGGTTCAGGCGCACCAGCCGTTGCAACCGCGCGCTGCCGGAGCCGACCCGGGCATAGCGGGCCTTGCCGCGGCAGGCCGACTCCAGCGTCAACAGCAGCAGGCAGCTAAGGGCGAGCACGCCAGCCAACATGTTGGCGGCAGGGCCATTAAAGGTGGATTTGAACTGGTCGAAGATGGCTGTGGTGAAGGTATCGAAGCGGATCATCGCGTACAGGCCGTACTCGGCCAGCAGGTGCAGCCCCACCAGCAACGCGCCGCCGCCGATGGCCAGGCGCAGTTGCGGCAGCACCACCCGAAAAAATACCGCCCAAGGCTTGAGCCCGAGCGTTTCGGCAACGTCTTCAATGGCCGGGTCGAGGCGGCGCAGGGTCGCCGACACCGGCAAATAGAGAAACGGGAAATACGCCACCACCGACACCAGCACGCCGGCGAACAATCCGTTGATCGGCGGCACCAGGCTGACCCAGGCATAGCTGTGCACGAACGCCGGTACGGCCAATGGCGCGACGGCCAGCAGCGACCACGCGCGGCGGCCCGGCAGGTCGGTGCGCTCGGTCAACCAGGCCAGGGTCACGCCCAGGGCGATACACAGCGGCAGGGTGATCAGCACCAGCAACAGCGTATTGACCAGCAGCTCCCCGACCCGGGGCCGAAACACCAATGCCTCGATGGTCGCCCAACCGGTCTGCAAGCTAATGCCAACCACAAAGGCCAGTGGCAACAGCGCCAGCAACGACACCAGCACAGCCAGGCCGATGACCCAGGCACTGACTTGCGCCCGCATGGGATGGCGTGACGGTTGCGGCAGCGCTGGCGCAAGGGTCGAATTGGTTACGGCTACCCGTTCCTGGAGCATGTTGGGCCCCGACATCAAGTTAAAGCAGGCCGGCCTCGGTCATCAGCTCCACGGCCTTCTTGCTGTTGAGTTTCGATGCATCCACAGCCGGCGCATCGAGTGTCTGCAAGGCGGGCAGCGCAGGGTTGGATTCTGCGTTCAGGCCCACGGCATACTCGAAGGATTTGCCGGTCTTGAGGATTTCCTGGCCGCCCTTGCCGGTGACCCACTTGAGGAACGCCTGGGCTTGGTCCGGGTGCGTGCTGGAGGCCAGCACACCGCCGCCGGAGATGCTGACAAAGGCGCCCGGGTCCTTGTGCTTGAAGTAGTAGAGTTTGGTGTTCTTGCTGTTCTCGCCGGTCTTGGTCTGGTCGACGAAGTGGTAGTAGTGGTAGATCACGCCGCTGTCGATTTGCCCGGCATTGACCGCCTTCATCACTGAACTGTTGCCACGGTAGGCGGTGAAGTTGGCTTTCATGCCCTTGAGCCATTCAAGGGTGGCAGCTTCCCCCTTGAGCTCCAGCACCGCACTGACGATGGCCTGGAAATCGGCCCCGGCAGGGGAGGCGCCCCAGCGGCTTTTCCAGCTTGGCGCGGCAAGGTCCATCAGCGACTTGGGCAGGTCGGCTTCGGCCAGTTTGCTCGGGTTGTAGACAAACACCGTAGAACGCGCGGCGATACCGACCCAGCGTCCATGGGCCGGACGATAGGCAGGCGCCACTTGTTCGAGGGTGGCAGGCGGCAGCGGCGCGAACAAACCGGCATTGTCCACCAGCACCATGGCCGGCGAGTTTTCGGTCAGGAATACATCGGCGGGGGAGGCCGCGCCCTCCTGCACGAGCTGGTTGCTCATCTCGGTGTCATCACCATTGCGCAACGTCACCTTGATCCCGGTTTCCTTGGTGAAACCCTCCACCCAGGCCTTGGTCAGGCTGGCATGCTGGGCGTTGTAGACCACGATGCCTTCGGCACTGGGCGCCGCCCGTGCAATGCCGCCTGCGCCGAGCAACAGGGTTGCCAGCAATGCTGATTTGAACAGGGAAGGGATGAGGGTCGTCATTGCGCGGGCAGCTCCTGTGGTTGTGCAAGGAAGCAGGCGAGATCCGGGATCGATACGATTATAGATGCCTTTAAAAAATACGAATCATTTACAGAGTGGGCGGCATCGAACTCAACCGTCTGTCGACTGCAAGGCACATCCCCGAACAGCCAGCCTCCAACCAATACGGCCCAGATTTACTGGACCTTTCGTTCAGAGGTGCAAAAAATGGCTAACGAACAACGTCCGCAAGATCCTTCCCGCAAGCAAGACCCTGGCATGCGCCCGGATTCGCCAGACAAGGGCGGCCAAGGCTCCGGCAGAACCGGCGGCGCCGGCCAGCAACCTGGCCAGCAGCCCGGCAAGCCAGGCCAGACTGGCGGCGGCAATCGCCCACAGGATTGGGAAGACCCGATGAAAAATCGCGACAGCAATATCGACAAGGACAATCCCGATAGAAGGTAAAACCCTGAAGCTCGACATTGCCACGGCAGCCGCCGTGACTTGACTGAAAGCATGGCCCGCTGTTCGGCGGGCCTTTTCATGCCTGTTTCAGAGCCGGGATCCACTCCCTATGCTAAACCTGCATGACCGGGCTGCTCGGCCCAACCTTGCCGGGGCATGGAAAAATGATTGATACATTGAAGGCTGCCGCCTGCGCACTCGCCGTTATGGGAGCACTCCCCGCGTCGGCCGCGCCAGTGACCAGCGAAGAGGCCACGGCCATCGGGGTCGATGCCTATGTCTATTTCTACCCGATGCTGTCGATGGACATCACCCGCAAGCAGTTCACCAACATTGAACCGGGCAAGGCATTCGGCAAGGGGCCGATGAACATGTTCGTCAGCGTGCCCGAATACCCGCCAGCCAATTTCAAGGGCGTGGTGCGTTCGAATTTCGATACCCTCTATTCCATCGCCTGGCTGGACCTCACCGCCGAGCCCCTGGTGATTTCCGCTCCAGATACCGACGGCCGCTACTACCTGTTGCCGATGCTCGACATGTGGAGCGATGTGTTCGCTTCTCCCGGCTGGCGCACCACTGGCACCTCGGTCGGCAATTTCCTGGTCACCGCACCCGGCTGGAAGGGCACCGTCCCGGACGGCTTCACCCATCTTCCGGCCCCAACCCCCTACGTGTGGATCATCGGCCGCACCAAGACCGATGGCGCCGCCGATTACCCTGCGGTGCACAAGATCCAGGCCGGCTACAAGGTCACGCCACTGTCGCAATGGGACAAGCCACCGGTACCGGTCAAAGTGGTGATCGACCCTAACGTGGACATGAAAACGCCGCCCAAACTCCAGGTCGACAATATGCCGGCGGCCAAGTACTTCGCCTATGCAGCCGAACTGCTCAAGTTGCACCCACCCCACAGCACCGACCAGCCGATCATCGCGCAAATGCAGCGTATCGGCATCGAACCGGGCAAGCCGTTCGACTTCGACAGCCTTGAGCCAGAAGTTAAACAGGCGCTGGAAAGCGTCCCGGCCAAGGCCCAGGAACTGATGAAGTGGAAAGTCGAAAGCCTGGCCCGGGTGGTCAACGGCTGGTCGATGAACACCGACACCATGGGCGTATACGGCAACTACTACTTAAAGCGCGCCATCGTGACCCAGGTCGGCCTGGGCGCCAACCTGCCTGAAGACGCGATCTACCCACTGAACCTGGGCGATCAGGACGGCAAGCCGCTGGACGGCGCCAACACCTACCGCCTGCACTTCCCGGCCGGCGCCACGCCACCGGTCAATGCCTTCTGGTCCATCACCCTCTACGACCCGGAAGGCTTCCAGGTCGGCAACGAACTCGAACGCTTTGCCGTCAGCAGCTGGATGCCGTTCAAGACCAATGACGACGGCTCGCTGGATTTGTACTTCCAGCACGCCAACCCGGGCAAGGACAAGGAAGCCAACTGGCTGCCGGCGCCCAAGGGGCCGTTCAACCTGACCATGAGGCTGTATGGGCCGAAGGCGGAAGCGTTGAATGGGAAGTGGAATCCGCCGGTGGTGGAGAGGATGTGAGGGGGTAGCTGAGGGTCATGAATCGGGAATGAAAGCCCGCCGAATGGCGGGCTTGGCGTTTTGATTGGGTTATTTTAACCAACCCATGTATTTTCCAGTTCCCCAAAGTGCAAACATTGAAATGACAGAAGCTGCCAAGAGTGCATATTGGATGGTTATCATCTTCTTCAGATGCTTTGGGAAGTTTTCTATGTCGTGCGGATCTGCGCCGCCATCCCTTAGGTAGAGCTTCGGGGTTAATAGTATACCGGCAATGGTCCCCATCATGAATAAACGCCCAAACGGATCTTTTCCCATTATGGGCTTTCTGATCTGGATGGCACGACAATTAGAAAGGTGTTCCAGTATCTCATTCATTTTTGTATAAGACGTATAAAGCCAAAGGGTTAGCGATGTTAGGATTGATAAAAATACCAATATCCAGCTAATAGCATAGTTGTCCATGGTTAATTGGAAGTTTTGTAGATTTGCTCACCCACGAACTCACCCCCTGATTCACCAATAGAACCACCCACAATCGATGCTCCTGCAACGACCACTAAGGCACAAACAATTCCGCCCACCCCAGCTGTCCCCGCGCCGATAGCTGCACACATTCCTGTGGCAGTTGGTCCGACCAACGCACCTGTAGCTGCCCCACCTGCCAGCCCACCCAAAAACTTTCCTCTCTCGGTAAGCTTTACCTTAAGGCAATCATCTTCACGCCCGATCCGACATGTTTCACGAATTTTCAACTCTGAAGCTAATGAACCCAGCCCAATTCCAACCCAGCCGCCGGTTTTGATGTATTTGCTCGCCTTGGCCAAGCCGTCGATGTGGGTCGCATAGCCTGGAATACGTCCAGGTGCTCCTGCTTTATTCCAATGATGAACCAGTCGGCGATTGGAGATCCCCAATGCATTTTTCAGCTTTGGGTGGTCGGGTATACCCATACCTTTGCGTATGAGCGGACCCAGGCTGTTATCCAATTGCAGCATCAAGCGCTTACGCTCAGATAAAAATTCAGGGCTTTTCAACGTTCCGTGTTGTAAATATGTGCGCTGGTGCAACGACTCCAATTGTTCCAAAGTACTCTTCATGTTGTTCAGGTGCGTGTCGAACATGACAGCACTGATACCAATCGCTGCCGAGCCTTCACTTAAAAACGATACGATTTCGTCATGATGGCGGGCCATGAAGTCGGCTTCTTCCGTACTTAGGTGTTGGAGTGCGCGATTCACCTCAGCCGCCGCTTCCATCAACAACGCTTCTTCACGCGTACATTGCAGATTGTTCGGATCACTCAACACAATCATCGACCCAGCCTTGACGTCACCCAGATTGGGATTGAGCAACTTGAACTTGCCCATCACGGCCGGATCGCGCAGGTGGAACAAAGAGGCCTCAAGGTCTGCACGCGTAGTGCTCTTGGGCACGATGTAGAATCCAGGCTCCTGGGCTTCAACATTCCCCATTGCTGCTGGATTTGGCCGGCTCGTCTCCGGGACAAAGCTGGAGGGACGCGGCGCTGGCGAGTTGCTGGTTGCGGCCGGCGCAGTTGGTTGAGCGGTTGCCCGGGGGGATGGCCGCGCATCATTGCGCGACTCATAGGTGGCATAGGTTATCGAGTGCTCCAGTCGGGCTTTGCAGGGGCAACCGCTGACGCTGTCCAGCGTGCCAGCAACCCGCCTGCCGTTGCTGATCATGTAGGAGAGCCCACCATTAATGGCGTAGGTCTTGCCATCCTTGCCGCAGGAGACTTGATCACCTTCGCGGGCGTGAGCGAAGCCGTACATCGAGACGCTGTTATCCGCTTCCAGCACCTTGCCGCCACAGGTGGTCTTGTCATGCTGGCGAATGAAATATCCAGTAGCCATCGATTGAATTCCTTATGCGGGTGAGCAGGAATCCAAGACTCGATGTTAGAGGAGCAACCGTAAGCCGGACATTTCCCAAGCGGTTGTCAGAAGGTTCGGAAAAGTCGTGGCGCATATAAGTATTCCGAACACTGTCGGCTACTTACTCAGTCATTCATCAACTGCGCAATACCCCGTGTTATATGCTCCAGATTGCCATCCAACGTACTCAGAGTCTCTCGCACGCTATCGGCCACTTCCGAGTGGCCGCGCTGGTCGACCCAGAGGGCGATTTCTTCCACGGCCGCGGCGATGGCCAGCTGGTTTTCGTTGAGGCGAAAGAGCAGGGAGGGAATGAGCTCGTTGGTGGGCATGGCGAGGTCCTCCTGGGCTGAGGAAATACAAAACAGCCCTCAGGCTACTCCCGTATCACGCCCTCGGGTCAACCAGTCGATGAACAGCGAAAACAGCTCGGCCTGGGAGTTGATCGCAAGTTTTGTGTAGAGATTCTTGCGGTGCATGCGCACGGTTTCGGGGGAGATTTCCAGCACTTGCGCGGTGGATTTGACCGAGTGGCCGCGCAGGATCAGGTGGGCGATTTCGCGTTCGCGCACGGTCAGCAACTGATTGCCGAAATTCATGAAGGCGGCTTCGATCTGCAGGTTGAGGCTGGCCTGGGCGGCGTTGCCAGGGGCCTGCTCGCCGAGCATCTGCTGCATGCCGCCACTGCCGAAGCGGCGCAGCAGTTCGCGTACCAGCGGTTCCACCGCGCGCATCACCGCCAGTTGCTCAGCCGTAAAGGGGATGGCGCTCAGGCCCTGGAACATGCACAGGGAAATCTTGCTGTTGGGGTCGAGGTCGACGATGTAGTAGCTGTCTTGCGCACCGCCGGTCAGCAGGTAGTAAGTCTTGTAGTACTCGCTGTTGAAGAAATCGTCCGGGGCGATTTCTGCCAGGTGGTAGAAGCCCTCGGCCAGGCCGTTGTCGACCGCCAGGCAGAAGGGGTCGAGCAGGTAGCCGCGGGAGAAGTAGCGGTTGATGATGTCGTCGCGGTGTTCGCTGGGGATGCCTTGTTCGTGCAACAGGTGCGGTGCCAGGCCCTTGCGTTCCAGGCTGATCATCATCGACTCGATGGGCGTCAGGGCGCTGAGGGCGGCAGCCAGGTGGTCGAGGAATGTGCTGCTGTCGATGGCCAGGAAGGCTTGCGCCAGGCACCCGTGCCAGGCCTGCAAGGCCGGGAGCGGGAGGGGGGCGTCTTGGGTGTTCGCAGTGTCGGTCATGCCCGGCAGTCTACCTGCCACGCAGGCCCCGGGCAAAACCCCGAGAAAGCGCCGCGCAACCTCGCTGCGCGGCGCTTGCCGGGTCACGCTCATTGGCCTTGGTACTGGCCGTGGCATTCAAGTTCGACGGCGGTCTCGAGGATGCATTCGCGCAGGATGGCGACGATTTCATCGACCTGGGCATGGGTGATGATCAAGGGGGGCGACATCACGTTGAGGTGGCCGATGGGCCGCACCATCAAGCCTTTGGCCTGGGCTCGCAGGTGGATCTTTTCGCCAATGTTCACCGCATCAGGGAACAGCGCCTTGGTCTGCTTGTTGGCAACGAACTCGATACAGGCCATCAACCGTTGGCAGCGCACGTTGCCCACCAGTGGCAGGTCAGCCAAGGTCTGCAGGCGTTGCTCCATGTACGGGCCGACGTCTTCGACATGGGCCAGCAGGTTTTCCCTTTCGATGATCTCGATGTTCTTCAGCGCCGCAATGCAGCTGACCGGGTGCCCGCTGTAGGTGAAACCATGGGTGAAGCAACGGCCCTTGCCCGGCTCGCCGATCACTTGCCAGATACGGTCGGAGAAGATGCAGGCACCCAGGGGCAGGTAGCCGGAGGTCAGGCCCTTGGCCGTGGTGATGATGTCCGGTTGCATGCCGAACACCTCTTCAGAGGCGAAGAAGCTGCCGAGGCGACCGAACGAGGTCACCACTTCGTCAGCCACATAGAGCATGTCGTAGCGCTGGCAAACTTCCCACATGCGCTTGTGATAACCGGCTGGCGGGATGATCACGCCGCCCGAACCCATGATCGGTTCGGCGAAAAACGCTGCGACCTTGTCGGCGCCGATGGTGAGGATCTTGTCTTCGAACTCATCCACCAGAAAGTCCAAAAACTGCGCCTCGCTCATACCCGCCGGTGCGCGGTAGTAGTTGGGGCAGGAGACGTGGTGGAACAGGTCGCTCATGAAGTCGAATTCCGGCGCGCGGTCGGCCGGCTTGTTGCCGATCGACATGGTCAGGAAGGTCGAGCCATGGTAGGCGTTGTGCCGCGCGATGATGTGTTTCTTCTCATGCTTGCCGCGGCTGTTCTGGTAGAACTGCACCAGGCGGTAGGCGGTGTCGACTGCGGTCGAGCCGCCGGTGGTGAGGAACACATGGTCGAGGTCGCCGGGGGCCAGGCTTGCGAGTTTCTCGCACAGCTCGATGGCCGTCACGTTGGCCATGTCGCAGAACGGATTGGAATAGGCCAGTTGGCGTACCTGGTTGGCGATGGCTTCGGCCATTTCTTCGCGGCCCAGGCCGATGTTGGTGCACCACATGCCGCCCACGGCGTCGAGGTAGCGGTTGCCGGCGGTGTCATAGATGTAGGCGCCGTCGCCGGCGGCAATGTTCAGCGAACCCTGTTCACGGTGTTCGTCGAACATGTGGAAACCGTGCATGTAGTGCGCCTTGTCGGCGGCGACCAGTTTTTCGTGGTCCAATTGCGCGAAGAACGCTGGGGATTGAGTTGGCATAACTTCACCTTCCATAGAGCTGTTGAGTCGATTGCTAGACGTTATTTACCGGTCTTGACCGCGTTCCAGGTGCGGGTGATCCGGCGCACGCTTTCCTGGGGCTGGGTTTTCTGGGTGAACAGGCGTTGCAGGGTTTGCGCGTCGGGGTAGATGGCCGGGTTGTCGCGCACCTCGGCGCTGACCAGGGCTGTGGCGGCCTTGTTGCTGTTGGCATAGCGGATGTAGTTGCTGACTTCGGCAATCACTTCGGGCTGTAGCATGTATTCGATGAACGTGTGCGCGTTGGCTACGTTGGGCGCATCGGCTGGGATGTAGAAATCATCGAACCACACCAGCGAGCCTTCCTTGGGGATGAAGTAGTCGAGCTTGATCTTGGCCCCGGCTTCTTCGGCGCGGGCCTGGGCGGTGGCGTAGTCGCCCGACCAGGTGGTGGACATGCACAGGTCGCCATTGGCCAGGCCATTGAGGTAGCTGGTGGAGTCGAACTTGCGAATGTAAGGGCGCACGGCCATCAGCACTTCTTGTGCGGCCTTGAGGTCCTTGGGGTCGGCACTGTTGGGGTCGCGGCCCAGGTACGTCAGCGCCAGCGGGATGACGTCGGTGGGCGAGTCGAGCAAGGTCACGCCGCAGTCGGCGAAGCGCGAGACGATCTTGGGGTCGAAGATCATTGCCAGCGAGCCAATGGGCGCGTCGGGCATACGTTCCTTGATCTTGCTGACGTTGTAGGTCACGCCGTTGCTGCCCCAGGTGTAGGGCGCCGAATAGGTCACGCCGGGGTCGTAGGTTTCCAGGCTCTTGAGCACGTGGGGGTCGAGGTTGCTCCAGCTGGGCAGCTGCGCCTTGTCCAGTGGCTGAAATACCTTGGCCTTGATCAACAGCGGTACCAGGGAAGCGTTGAGCACCACCAGGTCGTAGCCCGAACGGCCCGGCAGCAACTTGCCTTGTACGGTTTCGTAGGAGTCGAAGGTGTCGTAGACCACCTGGATGCCAGTGGCTTTCTCGAAGTTGGCGATGGTGTGCTCGCCGATGTAGTCCGACCAGTTGTACAGCCGCAGGGTATTGCCGCTTGCTTGTTGCGCGCCATAACTGAGCGCCGGGAGTGTGGCAAGTGCCGCACTCAAGAGTGCTGCCAGAGCTTTGTGCATGTCAGTCCCACCTTCTTGTTGTTCTGCGTTCGGGCCGAGTGGCAGGCACCACTCTCGGCCAACGCTTGAGCTAGCGCCATAACCCGATTGGGTAGGTGGTACATATCGATTGGCGATTAGACCGGTTATCCGAAGAACGTCGTGGTTTTCATGAAAAGCTAGAATTTAGGAGGGGGATCACTTCAACGCGCCCTTATAAGGCGGGAGGTTAACGATGAAAGTCGTATCTTCGCTGGCGTTAGTGGTAGCGATCGGGTGGATCTCCGGGTGTGCAACTTCACCGCAGCAGATCTCTTCCGTACCCTTGAACGCAACGCTCTCCAATGCCGGAAATCTGGGGCAGGCTACCCTGACGCCCTTGGGCCACGACACTGCACTTCGGTTGTTTGTCAGTGGCGTACCCAATGGCACGGCAATGCCCGCACATCTATATACCTACGTGTATTCCGGAACGTGCGGCAACTTGAGCCCCGAGCCTGCCTACGAACTTAACCAGACCGTGAACACCGAGTTCAATGAACCCGATGTAGGTTTCCAACTCTGGAAACGTGTGCCTGTGCCATTTGACACGTTACGTTCCGGCAAGTACGCGCTGGTGGTAAGAGCGAGCCCGGCCGATGGTAACCGCGATATGTTTTGCGGCAACCTGGGCTGACAGTGCCTTCTGTGACAGCTGCCGCAGGCTGCGTTCGGCCCCAAGGGCCGCGCTCGACCCGCCGCGGACGCATGGCTTCGAGATCGATAGAGGTTCTGCAAGCCTCGACGCAGCCTGCGGCAGCTGCTACGGCAGGAGTTGCACAAGACTCAACTTCAGACGGGGGATCACTTCAGTGTGTCGTTACTCACACACATACAGGCTGGAGGTTTTCGATGAACGTCGTATCTTCGCTGGCGTTAGTAGCAGCAGTCGGGTGGCTCGCAGGTTGCTCGACGATACCTGACAGTCAGATCGCTAACATTCCTTTGAATGCTACCCAGGAAAATGCCGGGCATATCGCCCAGGCCACGGTCATACCCGGTAGCGGTGAGACGCAATTCTGGGTTTACGTTGCAGGCGTACCCCAAGGCAGTTCATTGCCAGGTCGTTTGACCAGTTATATCTATTCGGGAAGTTGCCAGAGCCTGGGTGCCACACCGGCCTATGACATGAATCAGGGGCCTAATGGCAGGTTCTATACCTACCAATCATCGCAATACTTCTGGAAAAGTGCACCGATCAGCACCGAGGCCCTGCGCGCGGGTAAATATGTACTGGTCGTCCGGGAAAACTCGGCCGATGGCAATCAGAATATTTACTGCGGCAACTTGAGCTGATTCCACGTCCACACGCAATCATGGGAGAGGCCCCGGCGGCGCTCTCCCACAAGGACGGGCAACTCAACGCCGGCGGTTGACGAAATTCTCCAGCGCATCACGGCATTCAGGGCTCTTGAGCCTTGCAATGAAGTTGAGGTTTTCCTCGCGGATGATCGCCAGCGTGCCGTCCAGTTGCGGTGCTTTCATCAAGCGCTTGCTGATTTGCACGGCAGCCGGGGAGGCCTGGGCCAGGCGCTCGGCATACTCCATGGCGAAGGCCAGGCACTCCTTGGCGTCATCGAACAAATGGGTACACAAGCCCAGGTCGTACGCCTGTCCACCATTGATTGTCTCCCCACCGAGCAACAAGCGGGCGGCATGGCCGTGGCCGATGCGCTGGGGCAGCAGCAGGCTCGCAGCGAATTCCTGGCACAGCCCGAGTTTGACGAAGGGCGTGCCGAAGCGGCTGTTGCGGGTGGCCACGACCAGGTCGCAATGGGGCAGCAAGGTGGTGCCGATGCCGATGGCAGGGCCGCACACGGCGGCGATCAGCGGCTTGTCCAAGGCCACCACCGCAGCCATGAAACGGAAGGCCGGGGCGTCGAGGTCGGCAGGTGGGTTTTGCAGAAAGTCCACCAGGTCATTGCCGGCGGTGAAGCAGTCGGTGCCGCCGCTGATGACAACCACACGCACTGCATCATCGGCAGCCGCCGCCTTGAGCGTGTCGCTGAGGCTGTCGTACATGGCGTTGGTCAGGGCGTTGTATTTGTCCGGCCGGTTCAGGGTGATCGCCAGGCAATGCTGATGACGTTCGACCTGGATGTATTCACTCATGGGTTGGAATTCCTTGTGGGGAGGGCGACAGCGAGCCGAACGCCTATTAATGATCGAACCGCCCATGGCTGTCCATAGCCGCATCAATTAGTCCATATGAAGGATAGGCAAGAGAACGTGAGTGTGCATATGATAAGCAGGCTAACTAAAAATCTCTGAGTGCCTGGCGATGCGTCCTACTGTTGGTTTCCTTATGCATGATGTGGCTCGGTTGATGCGCAAGCGCTTCGAGCAGCGTGCGCGCAACCTCGACCTGACCCGTTCCCAATGGCAAGTGCTGGCCAAGCTGGCCCTTAACGAGGGGATTCACCAGAAAGGCCTGGCCGACATGCTGGAAATCGAGTCGATCACCTTGGTGCGCCTGCTCGACAAAATGCAGGAGCGTGGCTTGATCGAGCGCCGGCGGCACCCGACCGACCGACGCTTGTCATTGCTGTTCCTGACCCCGGCGGCGCGCCCTGTGCTTGAGGTGATGCGGGGCCTGGGTGAACAGACCCGCCGTGAAGCCATGGCCGATTTCACCGGCGCCGAAACCGAACAGATGCTGAAAATGCTGACCCGCATGCGCGAGCAGCTGTTGCATGCCTGCACCTTGCCAATCGACAACGAGGGTGACGAACATGAGTGAGAAAACCCTTGAGCGTGCCGAGGCGCGGCCCGACAGCGTTGCCATGACAGCGCCCGCCACGCCGACCACTGCCCCGAACAACCCCAGTGACCCAGAGCAGGGGCCAGCGCCGCGTGCGAACAAGGTGCGCACCGGCTTGTTCCTGCTGTTGCCGGTGCTGCTGCTCGGCGCTGGTTGGGCTTATTTTGCCGGCGGGCGTTACGTCGCCACCGACAGCGCCTATATCCAGGCCGACCGGGTCGGGGTTGCCACCGATGTGTCCGGCCTGGTGGCCTCGGTTGAGGTCCAGGACAACCAGCAGGTGAGCAAGGGCCAGGTCTTGTTCCGCCTGCGCAGTGCCGCTTTCGAAACGGCGCTGGCCAGTGCCCGGGCGGAACTCGGCACGGTGCGCAATGAGCTGATGAACCTCAAGGCCAGCTACGACCAGGCCCTGGCCGAAGTCGCCCAGGCCCAGTCCGAACTGCCTTATCACCAGGAAAATTTTCGCCGCCAGGAGCAATTGCTCAAGGTCTCGGCAGTGTCGAAAACCAACTACGACGACGCCCGCCACGAGCTCGAACGTAACCAGCAGCGCGTGGCCGTGGCCAAGGCCAGGGCCCAGGCGGTACTGGCGCAGTTAGGCGGGCAGGCGGGCTTGCCGCTCGACCGTTACCCGACCTACCAGAAGGCCCAGGCCGAGGTGGCCGACGCCGAGCGGATGCTCGCCGACTCGGTGGTGCGGGCACCGTTTGACGGCATTGTCACCCAGGTCGACAGCTTGCAGGTCGGCGCTTACCTGCAGGCCTCCCAGGCCGGCTTGAGCCTGATCTCCAGTGATCGGCTGTGGGTGGCGGCATCGCCCAAGGAAACCGAGCTGACTCACGTGGTCCCTGGCCAGCCGGTGGCGTTTACCGTCGACAGCTACCCGGGGCAGGTCTGGCATGGCGTGGTCGAAAGCCTCAGCCCCGCGTCGGGGGCCAGTTTTGCCCTGCTGCCGGCACAGAACACCACGGGCAACTGGGTCAAGGTGGTGCAACGCATCCCGATTCGCATCCGTATCGATGATGCCGCCGGCAAGCCGGCCTTGCGTCACGGCATGAGCGTGGAAGCCGAGATCGATACCGGCCACCACCGTGACCTGCCGCTGGGCCTTGCACATTTGTTTGCCGGCAAATCAGCGAACGCGAGTGAAGCGCGCCATGAGTGACACGCGCACTGCGCTAGCCGACCGCCCGATGATCACCTTCTGCGTGATTCTCGCGGTGATCATGCAGGCGCTCGATACCACCATCGCCAACGTCGCCCTGCCGTATATGCAGGGCAGCATCTCGGCCAGTTCGGACCAGATCAACTGGGTGCTGACGTCCTATATCGTTGCTGCCGCAGTCATGACCCCGCCTTCGGCGTTCCTGGCCAGGCGATTCGGGCGCAAGCGGGTACTGCTCTGGTCGATTTCGGGCTTCGTCTTCACTTCGGTGCTCTGCGGGATCGCCCAGTCCATCGGCGAGATCGTGGTGTTCCGCCTGCTCCAGGGCGTCGCGGGGGCGGCCCTGGTGCCCCTGGCCCAAGGCATCCTGCTGGATATCTACAGCGAGCGAGAGCGTGGTTCGGCCATGGCCCTGTTCGGCGTGTCGGTGATGGTCGGCCCGGTGCTGGGGCCCATGCTCGGCGGCTGGCTGACCGACAACCTGAGCTGGCGCTGGGTGTTTTTCATCAACCTGCCGATCGGCCTGCTGGCGTTGTTCGGCATGAGCAAGTATGTGCGCGAGACCGCACCGGAAAAGGACGCCAGGCTGGACTGGATGGGTTTCGGTTCCTTGAGCGTGGCGATCCTGGCCTTCCAGTTGTTTCTTGATCGCGGTGAGCAACTGGACTGGTTCTCCTCCGGCGAGATCATTGTTGAAATGCTGGTGGCGTTCGCCGCCAGCTATGTGTTTCTGGTCCATACCTTCACCGCGAAAACACCCTTTATCAGCCCGGCATTGTTCAAGGACCGCAATTTCAGCGTGAGCCTGATATTCATCTTCACCATCGGCATTACCTACCTGTCGTCCCTCGCGTTGATGACGCCTTACCTGCAGAAGTTGATGCATTACCCGGTGCTGACTGCCGGCATCGTCATGGGGCCGCGCGGCCTGGGCACCATGCTGTGCATGTTTTTGACCGGTCGCTTGATCGGCCGTGTCGATTCCCGTTGGCTGTTGCTGACTGGACTGCTGCTGTCGGCATTGTCGATGGAACTGATGACCGGCTGGACCCCGGATGTCTCCATGACCACCATCGTCTACACGGGCTTTTTGCAGGGCGCCAGCCTGGGCTTTCTGTTCGTGCCCTTGAGCACCATGGCCTTTGCCACCTTGCCGATGGCCTTGCGCGGCGATGGCACCGGCCTCTACAACCTGTCGCGCAACATCGGTTCCAGCGTCGGCATTTCCATCTGCAGCGTGCTGCTGGCGCAGAACATTCAGATCAACCACGCCGATATCGTCGGTTATGTCACGGCGTACAACCCGGCCTTTCGCGACGCCGTGGTGCAGAGCCATTTCAACCCCCTGACCCCGGGCGGGCGGGCGGCGCTCGATGGGTTGATCAATGAACAGGCCAGCTGGATTGCCTATATCAACGACTTTCGGTTGTTGATGCTCCTGTCGCTGGGTGCCATTGCGTTGATATTGCTGCTGCGCAAGCCGGCGGCAGCGGCAGCTCCATCCCATGAGATGATCGCCGATTAAGCGAACGCGAAACCTTCTCGCACTTAAAAAGCGACGCAGCCTGGCTGCGTCAGCGGTGGTGTAGACGCCGCGGGACGGCAGGTCAGAAGGTCGGTGGGGTGATTACCCAGATCACCACCGCATCCACCTCGCCAGGGTTGCCGTAGCGGTGCGGCTCCTGGCTGGAGAAGCTGAAGCTGTCGCCTTCATTGAGCTGGAAGTAGCGCTCGCCCACCCATAGCTCGAAGGAACCGGACAGCAGGTACCCGGCTTCTTCACCTTCATGGCTATAGCTCTCCTGGCTGTAGGTGCCCGGTGGAAAGCGCGAGTGAAGGATTTCCAGTTGCCGGTTCGGTTGTGGGGTCAGCAGGTGGTCAACGATGCCGTCTTCGTAATGCACGCTCAAGCGGCTGTTCTTGCGCACCACGTAGCCGGCGTCCTCGGGCGCGGTGTTGGCTTCGCTGGCGAAGAACCACTGGATGGTCACGCCCAGGCTGCGGGCGATGTTGAACAGTGCCGGGATCGACGGGTAGGCGAGGTTGCGTTCCAGCTGGCTGATGTAGCCGGCGGTCAACTCGCTCATTTCGGCCAGCGCCGCCAGGGTCAAGCCCCGGCGCTTGCGCAGGCCGCGAATGCGCGTGCCGAGAAAGTGCGTCTCTGCCGCGCCGCCATCCCGAGTAGGCGCGGCGCCGGCAGGTGGCGTTTGGCTGCTGTTGCTCATTGCAGGCTCCGGGCCTCTGGCGGACAAAGAGCCGGAGTATAAAACAGCATCAGATCCCCCAGGCGACTTTCAAGCCATCATAGATGGCTTCTTCAGCGGTGCGCGGGGCCAGGCAGTCGCCGATGCGCTTGCACTCCACCAGGTCCTTGAGCTCGTCGGCCAGGGTGTCGACCGGCTGATGCCCCTGGCACAGCACCAGGGTGTCGACGTTTTCGAACAGCATCGGTTCGCCGCTGGCGGTGTGTTGCAGGTACACGGTGTTGTCGTCGCAGCCGTAAAGGCGGGCATAAGGGGTGATCGGCACGCCCAGGCGATGCAGCTCGCCGACCAGGTGGTCGCGCACGTACAGCGGCAGGTTTTCCCCGCAGTGAGTGCCGTTGACCGCCAGTTGCACCTGATGGCCATTGCGGATCAGGCGCTCGGCGATGCCCGGGCCGATCCAGTCACAGCGCCAGTCGACCACTACCACCGAACGCCCCGGTTTGACCTCCTCGCGCAGGATTTGCCAGGCATCCACCACTTGCAGCTCGCCGCCGCGCTCGAATTCCGGCCAATACGGCTCGGCGCCGGTGGCGACGATCACCAGGTCCGGGCGCTCGCGCTCGACCAGGGCACGGTCGACCCGGGTATTGCGCTCCACGCGTACGCCAGCCAGTTCCATCTCCCGTTGCAGGTTGGTGCTGGCGCCGCCGAATTCGGCGCGGCGCGGCAGCAGTTGCGCCAGCAACACCTGGCCGCCGAGTTGTGCGCTGGCCTCGTACAAGGTCACCTCATGGCCACGTCGCGCCGCCACGGCAGCGGCCTTCATGCCGGCCGGGCCACCCCCGGCGATCATGATGCGCTTGCGCGCCACAGCCGGTTGCAACTGGCCATACTGCAGTTCGCGACCGGTTTCCGGGTGCTGGATGCAGGATATCGGCAAGCCCTTGTGGAAGTGCCCGATGCAGGCCTGGTTGCAGGCGATGCAGGCGCGCACGTCTTCGGCACGGCCGCTGTCGGTCTTGTTCGGCATCTGCGGGTCACAGATCAGGGCGCGGGTCATGCCGCAGACGTCGGCCTGGCCGCGGGCGATGATCAGCTCGGCTTCCTGGGGCTGGTTGATGCGCCCTGTGACGAACACCGGCACGGCCAGGCCTGCCTTGAAGGTGCTGGCTTCCTTGGCCAGGTACGCCGCTTCGACCGCCATCGGTGGAACGATATGAATCGCGCCGCCCAAAGACGCCGAGGTGCCGGCGACGATGTGCACGTAATCCAGTTGCTGCTGCAGGGCCTGCACGGCCGCCAGCGATTCGTCTTCGGTCAGCCCTTGTGGGTCGCGCTCGTCGGCGCAAATGCGCAGGCCGATGATGAATTGCTCATCGGTGCTGGCACGCACGGCAGCGATCACCTCGCGCAAAAAGCGCAGGCGTTGCGGCAGTTCGCCGTTGTAGTCGTCGGTGCGGCGGTTGACCCGTGGGTTGAGGAACTGCGCGGGCAGGTAGCCGTGGCTGGCGACGATCTCCACGCCATCCACGCCGGCTGTGTGCAGGCGTCGGGCAGCGGCGGCGTAGCCTTCGACGATTTCGTCGATCATCGCCTGGTCGAGTGCACGCGGCATCACCCGGAAGCGCTCGTTGGGTACCGCCGAGGCCGAGTAGGCCACGGCGAGCAGGCCATCGCTGGACTCCATGATTTCCCGCCCGGGGTGGAAGATCTGCGACAGCACCACGGTGCCGTGGGCGTGGCAGGTCTCGGCCAGGCGCCGGTAGCCGTCGATGCAGGCATCGTCGGTGGCCATCAGCACATGGGAGGTGTAGCGCGCGCTGTCATGCACTCCGGCCACTTGCAGGATGATCAGGCCGGCACCGCCTTCGGCACGGGCGCGGTGGTAGGCGATCAGTTGTTCATTGACCAGGTTGTCGGTGGGCATCGAGGTGTCGTGGCCGCTGGACATGATCCGGTTTTTCAGGCGTTTGCCGCGAATTTCCAGCGGTTCGAATAAATGGGCAAAGGCTTGGCTGGTCGACATTGCTGGTCTCCTCGGGTACCCGTCGCTCGGGCTTTTTATTTATCTATAGAAATTTACCCTCAGTAAAAAATCAACTTGTTTTTTTAAAATTCATTGCGTAGTTTCAAATGGCGCCCAGCGTGGCGCGCCCCTCACACAACAAAAAAACGGACGACGCAGGCCCTGAGCCCTGCGTAAGACCTGCTAGAGGAACCACCGATGAAAGCAAACGCTGTGAAGAAAGTTTTTCATCCCTTGCTCATGTGCCTGGCATTCGGCTTGAGTACCGCCCAGGCAACCCCGGGCATGGTCGTCGTCGGGTACGGCGGCGCCGGGCAGAAAGCTCAGGACGAGGCCTTCTTCAAACCCTTCAGCGCCAAGGACGGCAACCCCTTGGTGCAAAGCGAATACAACGGTGAAATGGCCCGGATCAAAGTCATGGTCGATACCGGTAACGTCGATTGGGACGTGGTGCAGATCGAAGGCCCTGACCTGCTGCGCGGTTGCGAAGAGGGCATGTACGAACACCTGGATTGGACGCGTATTGGCCATGCCGACCAGTTGATCCCCGATGCTGCGCAGGAGTGCGGTTCGGCGGCCCTGGTGTGGAGCGTGGCCATTGCCTACGACCGCAACAAACTGGCCCAGGCACCGGCTTCCTGGGCCGATTTCTGGGATGTGAAGAAAACTCCCGGCAAGCGCGGCTTGCGCAAGCGTGCGGTGTACAACCTGGAGTTCGCCCTGATGGCCGATGGGGTCAAGGTCGAAGACGTCTACAAGGTCTTGAGCACCCCGGCCGGGGTCGATCGCGCCTTCGCCAAACTCAGTGAACTCAAGCCTTACATCCAGTGGTGGGAAGCCGGGGCGCAACCGCCGCAGTGGCTGGCGGCTGGTGATGTGGTGATGACCTCCACCTACAGCGGCCGGGTGGCCACCGCGGCGCAAAATGGCAGTTCGCTGGCACTGGTGTGGCCGGGAAGCCTGTACGGCATGGATTACTGGGCCATCATCAAGGGCTCCAAACATGTCGACCAAGCCAAACGCTTCATTGCCTACACCAATCAGCCTGATGCCCAGGTCGATTATGTACAGCACATCCCCTACGGGCCAACCAATAAACTGGCCGCCGAACGCCTGGACCCCAAGCTGGCGCAATGGGTGCCGACTTCGCCCCAGAACCTCGATGGCGCCCTGTCCATGGACGTGGCGTTCTGGGTCGATCACGGCGAGGAACTCGAAGAGCGTTTCAACGCTTGGGCCAGCAAGTAGATAAACGTGACTGGCGCCGTACGGGCGCCAGTCGTAAGCTTGCGCGCACAATAAAACCTGGGAGCCATGAGGATGAATGACGTTGCAGGACATAAAGCCGTGACCGAACGGCAACTGCGCCAGGAGCTGGCGGCCTGTTACCGGTTGATCGCGCACTTTCGCATGACTGACCTGATTTTTACCCATATCTCGGTACGCATTCCCGGCCCCGAGCATCACTTTTTGATCAACCCCTACGGCTTGATGTTCGACGAAATCACTGCGTCGAACCTGGTCAAGATCGACCTGAACGGTAACGCGGTCGAGCCGACGCCATACCTGGTAAACCCGGCAGGCTTCGTGATTCACAGCGCCATCCACGGTGCGCGTGAAGATGCCCAGTGCGTGCTGCACACCCATACCAAGGCCGGTTGCGCGGTGGCGGCGCTCAAGTGCGGGTTATTGCCGGTCAACCAGATCTCCATGGAGTTCTATGGTCGGGTCGCTTACCACGACTATGAAGGCATTGCCCTGGACATGGACGAGCAGCAACGCCTGGTGCACGACCTGGGCGACAAGTCGGTCCTGATGCTGCGCAACCACGGCCTGTTGACGGTCGGTGAGAGCGTGTCCCAGGCGTTCCTGCGCATGTACTACCTGGAAAAAGCCTGCGAAATCCAGTTGGCGGCGCAAGCAGCTGGCGAGATCGTGTTGCCGCCAGAAGCAGTCTGCGCCCACACCGAGCGCCAGTTCAACGAGCCGGGCCGGCCGTTGGCCGAGGGTGAGTTGAGCGACCCGGATGGCGTGGCGTTGGCCTGGGCGGCGATGTTGCGCCTGCTCGATCGCGTGGCGCCAGGCTATCGGGATTGATGTTGACCTTGGACGCAGCCTGACGGCAGCTGCTAAGAAAGCAATCCCGCGTCTCACACCGATTCGTAGCAGCTGCCGCCAGGCTGCGTCCAAGGCCCAGCGGGCCTTCACGGCTGCACGAAATCCAGAGTTACTGTACAGTCGTTCAACTCAAGAGCGATCACCGGAGATGTGCCAGATGTCCCAGGAAGCCCGTTTTTCCCGTCTGGAGCCCGAGCTGCGCAAGGCCAACCTGATCGAGGCGACGCTGGTGTGCCTCAAGCGCCACGGTTTCCAGGGGGCTTCGATCCGCAAGATCTGTGCAGAAGCAGGCGTCTCGGTCGGGCTGATCAATCACCACTATTCGGGCAAGGACGAACTGGTCGCCGAGGCCTACATGGCGATCACCGGCCGGGTCATGGGCATGCTGCGCGAGGCCATGGACCAGGCGGCACCCAGCGCCCGGGCGCGGTTGTCGGCGTTTTTCCGTGGGTCGTTCTCTGCCGAACTGCTGGACCCGCAACTGCTCGATGCCTGGCTGGCCTTCTGGGGCGCGGTGAAAACCGCCGAGGCGATCAACCAGGTGCACGAGCATTCTTACGGCGAGTACCGTGCGGTGTTGCGCAAGGTGCTCTGCGAACTGGCCGAGGAAGAGGGCTGGGCCGATTTCGATGCGGACCTGGCCGCCATCAGCCTCAGTGCCTTGCTCGATGGCCTGTGGCTGGAGTCGGGCCTGAACCCTGGCACCTTTACCCCCGAGCAGGGCATCCAGATTTGCGAAGCCTGGGTCGACGGGGTGCAGGCCGGCGGTCGTGAACGCTTCAAGATGGCTGCCAAGAACTGTTGATCACCTGTTCAACAATGGCTACTCTGCCCCCGTGGTCGACCCCGACCGGATGAAGCGACTCTAATAAAAAACTTGCCCCGAGCTGATGTCGGCGGCAATAGCAGGACACCATGCCATGACCCCTCGGGTATTGATCGTCGACGACGATCCGTTGATTCGCGAACTGCTTCATGCCTACCTGTCCGAGGAGGGGTACGACGTGCATTGCGCAGCCACCGCCGAGCTTGCTGAAGCGCACCTGGCCAACTCGCCTGTCGACCTGGTGATGCTCGATATCCGCCTGCCCGGCAAAGATGGCTTGACCCTGACCCGCGAACTGCGGGTGCGCTCGGAGGTGGGCATCATCCTGATCACCGGACGCAATGACGAAATCGACCGCATCGTCGGCCTTGAGTGTGGTGCCGACGATTATGTGATCAAACCGCTTAACCCGCGCGAGCTGGTCTCGCGGGCCAAGAACCTGGTGCGCCGGGTTCGCCACGCCCAAGCTCAGGCCATCCCGGCCGCGGCACCGCGCCAGCAGGTCAAGCAGTTTGCCGGTTGGGCACTGGACACCGACCGGCGCCGCCTGATCGACGCTGATGGCAAGGAAACCTTGCTGACCCATGGCGAGTACCAATTGCTCTGCGTGTTCCTGCGCAACAGCGGTCACACCTTGAGTCGCGACCAGTTGATGGACCAGATCCGCAACCGTGAATGGGTGCCCAATGACCGCTCCATCGACGTCCTGGTCGGCCGCCTGCGGCGCAAGTTGCGCGACGACCCGGCCGAGCCCCAGTTGATCATCACCATCCACGGAGCCGGCTACCTGTTCACTGCCAGTGTTGCGGCTGCCTGATTGCCATGAAGCCTCTGTGGTGTCTGCTGCTGGCGGTGTTCGCAGGCCAGGCCTGGGCCGGGCAGACCGTGCGCTATTGCGATTACCCGGTGTACCCTCCGATTTCCTGGAGCGACGGCAAGCAGGTGCGCGGGCTGGCGCCGACCGTGGTCAAGGCGGTACTGGGCAAGCTCGGCTATGAGGTGCAGATTGTCGTGCTCGGCAATTGGAAGCGCTGCCTGCTCGATGCCGCCGAAGGCCGGGTAGACGTGGTGCTGGCCTACAGCTCCGAACAGCGCGAGCAGAGCATGCTGTTTTCCCGGGTGCCGGTGCTGCGCGAGGAGGTCGCGGTGTTCTTCAACCGCAAGCACCCGGTGCAATTCACTCACCTCGAAGACTTGGCCCGCTATCGTGGTGGCTTGCTCTTCGGGGAAAGCTACGGGCCGGACTTCGACCGCTTCGTGGCCCGCCATGGCAATATCGAATGGGTCTCGGACAGCCAGCAGAACTTCGGCAAGCTGGTACGCGGGCGCATCGATTTCATTACCCACGAACGCCGTACCGGCGAACTCTATATTGAGCACCTGAAGGGCGGCGCCGATATCCAGGCATTGCCCAATGCCTTGAGCGTGGATTACTTGCGCATGGCGGTATCCAGGCATTCAGCCTTGGCCGAACAGATGCCCCGGATCGACGCCGAACTGCAACGCCTGGCCGATAGTGGGACAATCGAGCGCTGGCTCGGCGAAAGCGAGACGACCTACCGCGACATGATCAACCTGCCGGCGGACGCCCGATGAGTACCCGGCCGGGCGGGCTGTTGCGGCGTCTGCTGCTGTTCATTCTATTGTTCAGCCTGTGCTTCACGGTGCTGGCCAGCACGGTGCAGCTGTATATCGAATACCGCCGGGAAATGCGCGACATCGAGGCGCGCCTGCAACTTATCCGCGACGGTTATCTTGAGAGCCTGGACCGCAGTCTCTGGGACCTCAACCAGGAACAACTGAAGGTACAATTGCGCGGCCTGGTGGACTTCCCCGACGTGGCGCGGGTGCGCCTGGACAGCAGCGACTTCCAGCTGCAACAGGGCGTCGATGTGCCCGCCGGCCCCTTGCGCAATGAACGCTTCGACCTGCGCTACACAACACCCCAGGGCGATGTGCGACCGTTGGGAACACTGGAGGTCAGCATCGACCTGGGCGCGGTTTATCGGCGCCTGTTCGCCACCGGCCTGACCAACCTGCTGTGGATGGCGGTGTTCCTTTGCGGCCTGGCGGTTGCGTTGTCGTGGCTGTTCTATCGCCTGGTCACCCGGCACCTGCAAGTGATGGCCGATTTTGCCGGGCGAATTGCCGCCGGGCAGTGGCACGAGCCGCTCAAGTTGCACAAGCGCAGCGGCCCGTTCGAGGATGAAATCGACACCGTGGCCCACGCCCTGGACGACATGCGCCGCGCCATTCTCAGCGACATACACCGCCGCGAAGTCGACCGCCTGGCCTTGCAGGACAAGCGCGACGAATTACAGAAAATGGTCGAGCGGCGTACTGCCAGCCTGATGCGCGCCAAGGAAGATGCCGAAGCCGCCAACCTGGCCAAGTCGCGTTTTCTCGCCACCATGAGCCATGAACTGCGCACCCCGCTCAATGGCATTCTCGGCATGGCGCAATTGCTGCGCGGCGCAGGCCTGAATGCCCGCGACGGCAAGCGCCTGGAAGCTCTGTACAAGGCGGGCGACGGTTTGCTCGCCATTCTCAATGAGGTCCTGTATTTCGCCAAACTCGAAGAGGGCGTCAGCGATCCGGAACCTGTCGAGTTCTCGCTGCGTCAGTTGATCGACGAGGTGGTGACGCTGCTCGAACCCAAGGCCATCGACAACCGCACCGAGCTTTCCTGCCATTTCGACGGGCGTGTGCTCAAGCACTATCAGGGTGCCGAGCAGTTCTTGCGCCAGGTGCTCAGCAATCTGCTGGCCAATGCAATCAAGTTCACCGAGGACGGTCGCATCGAGGTCCAGGTGCGCGTGCTTGACGAGGATGAACAGGGCCAGCGCTTGCACGTCAGTGTGACGGACGATGGCATCGGCATCGCGCCAGCGCTGCAGGAAAAGATCTTCGAGCGCTTTACCCAGGCCAACGATGAAGTCGCCCAGCGTTACGGCGGTACCGGGTTGGGCCTGGCCATCTGCAAGCACTTGATCCAGCGCTTGGGCGGATGCATAGGCGTGCGCAGTGAAGAAGGGCAGGGCAGCTGTTTCTGGTTCGAACTAACCTTGCGAGCGGCCCGGGGCAGCAGGGGGCTGGCGCCTGTCAGCGCGATCACGGCGCCATTGAGCGTGCTGGTGGTCGAAGACGTTGCCCTCAACCGCGACGTGGCCGGCGGGCTGCTTGCACGTGACGGCCATCGGGTCCACCTGGCCGAAGATGCCGAGCAGGCCTTGCTGCTGACCCGCACCGAAGTCTTCGACCTGATCCTGCTCGACGTGCACTTGCCGGGGCGCTCCGGGGTCGAGTTGTGCCGCCTGATCCGCAGCGAGGTCGGCCCCAACCAGCACACCCGGATTTTCGCCCTGACCGCCAGTGTGCAACCGTCGCTGGTGCGCGGTTACCTGGAGGCCGGCATGCAAGGTGTGTTGGCCAAACCGTTGAAGCTCGAACACCTGCGCCAGGCCCTGGCGGGAGAAGCGCCGCTGCCTGCGGCCGATATCGACGACGCACTGATGGATTGGCAACTGCTGCACACGCACCGTGAGTTGCTTGGCGAAGTGAAGGTAGGCGGCTTGCTGCAAACCCTGGACGACACTCTCGAACACCACCGGGTGCCATTGCTCGAAGCCTTGCAGGCCAAAGACTGCACTGAAGTTGCGAACCTGGCCCATCGCCTGGCCGGCAGCAGCGCGTCTTTGGGCTTTTGTGCGCTGGCCGACAGCTTGCGGGCGCTGGAGGAGGCCGCCCTGGCTGCCGACCTGCCGGCGTTGCAGCGCCTCGAAGCACCGTTTCTGGCGCTGTTGCAACGCTCGCGCACCCTGTTGCAGACCTTGATCGCCGGCTGAGCCGGGCTGCGTACAACTGCGTTACAACTCATTACATCTTTGATCCTGATGTACAACGGGACCTTACATGGCTTTCCAATAATCGAAGCATCCGTGCACGACGCGGTCTTCGAGGCTTATTGGAGATAATAATAATGAAATGCCGTAAAGCTGATTCTTCCCTGCGCAACGACACCCTGTCGTGCGCTGCGCTCCTCAACCGAAACTGAGGGGCGCGCCATGACCGAAGCCAACGAAAAAATCACCCTGACCCGTGCCCTGAAGAGCCGGCATATTTTCATGCTCTCGCTGGGCGGTGTCATCGGCACCGGGCTGTTCATGGGCTCGGGCGTGACCATCAACCAGGGCGGGCCGTTCGGCGCTATCCTGGCCTATCTGGTCGCGGGCCTTTTGATGTACCTGGTGATGGTCTGCCTGGGTGAACTGTCGGTGCAAATGCCCGTGTCCGGTTCGTTCCAGGCCCATGCCACGCGCTACATCGGCCCGGCCACGGGCTTTATGATCGGCTGGGTGTACTGGATGAGCTGGGCCACCACCGTGGGCCTGGAGTTCACCGCCGCCGGCATGCTGATGGAGCGCTGGTTCCCGGGCGTGCCGATCTGGTACTGGTCGGCGTTCTTTGTCGTCGTTCTGTTCTCTCTGAACGCCTTGGCGACCCGCGCCTTTGGCGAAGCCGAGTACTGGTTTTCGGGCATCAAGGTGGCGGCGATCCTGGGCTTTATCGTGGTCGGCCTGATGGTGATCTTCGGCGGCATTTCGCTGGAGAGCGGTGCGCCGGCGCCGATGATGTCCAACCTGATCGGCGACTCACTGTTCCCCAACGGCTTCTCTGCTGTGTTCGCAGTGATGATGACCGTGGTCTATGCCTTCCAGGGTTGCGAGATCATGGGTGTGGCCGCCGGCGAAACCGACCAGCCGGAGAAGAGCATTCCCCAGGCTGTGCGCAACGTGGTGTTCCGCGTACTGATTTTCTATGTGCTGGCGATTGTCGTGCTGTCGGCCATTGTGCCTTGGCAACAAGCTGGCCTGATGGAAAGCCCGTTCGTTCAGGTGTTCGACATGGTCGGCATTCCGTACGCGGCGGACCTGATGAACTTCGTCATCCTCACGGCGATTCTCTCGGTGGGCAACTCGGGTTTGTATGCCTCCACACGCATTCTCTGGGCCATGTCCAAATCCGGCATGGCGCCCAAGGGCCTGTCGAAGCTGAGCTCGCGCGGTGTGCCATTGCGCGCCCTGAGCATCACGCTGTGCTTTGCCCTGGTGTCGCTGCTGACCAGCTTCATCGCCGCCGACACCCTGTTCATGGTGCTGATGGCCGTCAGCGGCATGGCGGGTACCGTGACCTGGATCGTCATTGCCCTGGCGCAATACCGTTTCCGCCGCAGCTTTATCAAAGAAGGCGGCAAGGTCAGCGACCTTAAGTACTCGGCACCCTGGTTCCCCTTCCTGCCATTGTTGTGCATCGCGCTGTGCAGTTCGCTGTTCGTGTTCCTGGCGATTGATCCGACCCAGCGGCCTTCGCTGTATTGGGGCTCGGGGTTCATCGCGATCTGTTATGCGGCTTACTTTGTGATCAAGAGCAAGCGTCAGGGGGCAGGGGAGGTGGTGTCGGTGCCGACGGTTTGAGGGTGGGTGTTTGATGGGAAAGGACGGCAGCTGAGGCTGCCGTTTTTTCGTCTTGGCTGCAGAGGTTTTTGATGTCTGCGCCGGCCTCATCGCGGGCAAGCCCGCTCCTACAAAAGCCGGTTGTGCGCAGACCTTGTAGGAGCGGGCTTGCCCGCAATGAAGCCCGTCCAGACAACCCCTCTGTAGGCAGTTGTTCGAATATGTAACAGTCACCCTTCAAGATCGCCAGAATATCAAAATAAATTCATATAAAACAACAAGATATAAGTTTTTTAGTACCTCGGTACCACTTTTTACCACCCCATTGCCGCCTTGTTGAACAGTCGTTTAGTATGGCCTCCATCAAGCCCCAAACCTCATGACAAACAAAACAATTCGAGGACTCGCATGACTGCTCAATCGTCGCTGCAAAGCCAGGTCGAAGCCGGTGTTGCCTGGATCACCCTCAACCGCCCGCAACAGCGCAACGCGCTGGATATTCCGACGCTAAAGGCCCTGCATGCCTTGCTCGAGCAATACGATGCCGACCCGGCCGTGCGCGTGCTGGTGCTGACCGGCAGCGGTCGCAGTTTCTGCGCTGGCGCCGACCTTGCCGAGTGGGCTGAAGCCGAAGCCCGCGGCGCCCTGGAAACCTACGGCTGGACGGAAACCGCCCACGCCCTGATGACCTCCCTGCACAACCTCGCCAAGCCGACCATCGCTGCCATCAACGGCACAGCCGTCGGTGCTGGCATGGACCTGACCCTGTGCTGCGACTTCCGTATCGCCGCCCAGTCCGCGCGCTTCAAGGCCGGCTACACCAGCATGGCCTACTCGCCGGACGCCGGTGCCAGCTGGCACCTGCCGCGCCTGATCGGCAGCGAGCAGGCCAAGCGCCTGCTGTTCCTCGATGAGCTGTGGGTTTCCGAGCGTGCCCTGGCCACTGGCCTGGTCAGTGAAGTCTGTGCCGATGAGCAACTGACTGCCTGTGCCGGTGAACTGGCCCAGCGCCTGGCCAGCGGCCCGACATTCGCCTTCGCCCAGACCAAGAAACTCATGCGCGAAGGTGCCCAGCGCACCTTGCCCGAGCAACTGAATGCGGAACTGGCCGCCGGCCTGCTCTGCGGTCGCAGCCAGGACGGTGCCGAGGCACTGCGCGCTGCCGTGGAAAAACGTACCCCCAACTTCATCGGCCAATAAGCGGACGACTGCGCTATGAACTTCCAGCTCACCCAAGAACAAGAAATGTTGGTCGAAGCCGTACGTGCTTTTGTCGCCAAGGAACTGCTGCCCCACGAAGAGGCCGTGGACCGCGCCGATGCGGTCTCGCCTGAACTCGCTGCCGAGATTCGCGGCAAAGCCATCGCTGCTGGCTTCTATGCCTTCAACATGCCCGAGGAAGTCGGCGGCGGTGGCCTGGACTACCTGTCCCAGGCCCTGATCGAACGCGAACTGTCCAAGGTGTCCTGGGCCGTTCACGTGTTTGTCGCCCGGCCTTCGAAGATCCTCATGGCCTGCAAGGGCCAGCAGATCCAGGATTACCTGCTGCCGTGCATCAATGGTGAAAAAGTCGACTGCTTCGCGCTGACCGAGCCGGGCGCCGGTTCCGATGCCAACGCGATCAAGACCCGCGCCGTGCGCGACGGTGATGACTTCGTGCTCAATGGCAGCAAGCACTTCATCAGCCATGCCGGCCACGCCGATTTCGCTATCGTCTTCGCTGTCACCGACACCTACGAGCACAACGGCAAGAAGCGTAACGCCGTGACCTCGTTCCTGGTCGACCGCAACACCCCGGGCATGACCATCCGCCGTGGGCCCAAGTGCGTGAGCAACCGTGGCTACCACACTTATGAAATGTTCTTCGATGACTGCCGCGTGCCGGCTTCCAAGGTCCTGGGCGAAGTGGGCAAGGGTTGGGAAGTGGCCAATGCCTGGCTGACTGCCGGCCGCGTCATGGTCGCCGCCAACTGCGTCGGCCAGGCCCAACGTGCGCTGGATGTGTCGCTGCAATGGGCGGCTGACCGCAGGCAGTTCGGCCAACCGATCGGCACTTACCAGGGCGTGTCATTCAAGCTGGCCGACATGGCCACGCAAATCCGCGCTGCGGAGCTGTTGACCCTGCACACTGCCTGGAAAATGGATCAGGGCACCATGACCGATGGCGAAGCCGGCATGGCCAAGCTGTTCGCCAGTGAAGTGCTCGGCAAAGTGGCCGACGAAGCGGTGCAGATTTTCGGCGGCATGGGCCTGATGGATGAAGGTCCGGTCGAGCGTATCTGGCGCAACGCGCGGATCGAGCGCATTTGGGAAGGCACCTCGGAAATCCAGCGCCACATCATTTCCCGCGAACTGCTGCGCC
>CAYVPI010000026.1:0-43938 GCA_964453495.1 uncultured Pseudomonas sp.
CACGGTTTCGATCTGGTGGTGGGTGTTGTGCCCACGCAGATTGTCGATGTGCAAGCTCACCAGAGCATGGTTGACGAAGCCCTGGAAGAACTCCTGGAACAGGTCGACATCGAAGCCACCGACCGACGCACGGGTGTACGGCACATGCATCTGCAGGCCCGGGCGACCGGAGAAGTCGATGACCACGCGCGACAGTGCTTCGTCGAGCGGCACATAGGAATGGCCGTAACGACGGATGCCCTTCTTGTCGCCGATAGCTTGCGCAAAGGCCTGACCCAGGGTGATACCGACGTCTTCCACAGTGTGGTGATCGTCGATATGCAGGTCGCCCTTGCACTCGATATCCAGGTCGATCAGCCCGTGCCGGGCGATCTGGTCAAGCATGTGCTCAAGGAAGGGAACCCCGATATCGAATCGGGCCTTTCCGGTGCCATCCAGGTTGATCGAGGCTTTGATCTGGGTTTCCAGAGTGTCGCGCTCGACAGACGCCTTACGTTCGGCCATCACCAGCTCCGCAAAATCATTGGGCGAAAAAGGCAGATAGTATAGGCCCAGAAGCCGCCAGCATGAAGCGAACAAGCAGCACAGAAGGGTATTTCACTGGCATTTATGTCGCCCAAAGCCAGGAAATTGCGCAATTGTGCCGTCTGTCAGCGGAACTCGGCCGCCCCTGCGAAGTACGAAAGGGTACCATTGACTGTCCGCCATAACCGCCAACGGGCCGCCCTGTTGGCCACGCCCATCGAGGAATTGCCATGCCCGTCGTTGTTGAAATCCTGACTGAACCGACCCAACAGGATCTGGTCGATTTGCAGAAGATTTATCACGATGCACCGCAATGGCTGTTTGCGCCGTACCCGGATGGCCAAGGCTTGATTGACGCTTGCCTGGGCGATGCCACCCTGGTTGCAGCCCGGTTCAACGACCGCCTACTGGGCGCCGCGCGCCTGCAACGACAAGATTCGGTGTCACATATTTCCCATTTGTGCGTAAGGAAAGTTACCCGCCGCCGTGGGGTTGGTGAGCGATTGATCAACGAATCCCAAAAAATCGCCGAACAATCCGGCACACAACTGCACTTGCTGGCGCCGGCAGGCCATCTGGAAGCCCAGGCCCTGGCGGCAAAACTGCATTTGCCGCTGGATATTCAAGCCGACGCCTGAGCAATACGCTGCATCGTTTTTGCCCTGCGCGCCACTTGACCCTGCGGCCAAGTCTTGCGCGCTATACTCTCGGGCTAAATTTTGACTTCAGACTACAAGGACTCGCCCATGAAAGCGTTCGGCAAAATCCTGGGGCTGGTGGTTCTCGGGTTGTTGCTGATCATTGTGGCTCTGGGCTTTGCCCTGACGCACCTCTTCGATCCCAACGACTACAAAGACGAGATCCGCCAGCTGGCCCGCGACAAGGCTCACCTGGAGCTCACCCTTAACGGGGATATCGGCTGGAGCCTGTTCCCTTGGCTCGGCCTCGAGCTGCATGAAGCCAGTATTGCCACGCTGAACAACCCCAAGGTGCCGTTCGCCGACTTGCAGATGCTTGGCCTGTCGGTGCGCGTGCTGCCACTGCTGCGCCGCGAAGTGCAAATGAGCGACGTGCGCGTCGAAGGCCTGAACCTGGCCCTGAGCCGAGACGAAAACGGCCATGGCAACTGGGAAGACATTGGCCGGCCGCTGCCGCCTGCCAACTCGGTGCCGACCACCGCAGCCACCGACCCGAACGCTTCAGCCGAGGAAAAATCCGCCCCGGCCGAAACCGCTTCGCGCCCCATGAAGCTGGACATCGACAGCCTGACGGTGAACAACGCCCGCGTCACCTTCAGCGACGCCAAAAGCGGCCAGCAATTGACTGCCGAAAGCATCCAGCTGAGCACTGGCGCGGTCCATGAAGGGGTCAATATCCCGGTCAAGATGACGGCCTTTTTCGGCAGCAGCCAGCCAGTATTGCGCGCCCGTACCGAGCTCAACGGCGAACTGCGCTTCGACCGCAAGCTCAAGCGCTACCAGTTCGAAGACATGAAGCTCTCCGGTGAAGCCTCGGGCGAGCCACTGCAAGGCAAGGACATGACTTTTGCCGCCCAGGGCCAATTGTTGGTCGACCTGGCCGCCAACATCGCCGAGTGGAATGGCCTGAAGCTTTCCGCCAACCAGTTGCGCGCCCTGGGCGAAATCAACGCCCGCGACCTGGACAAGGAGCCGAAGATATCCGGCGGGCTGTCCATCGCCCAACTGGACCTGCGCGCCTTCCTCGACAGCATCGGCCACACCTTGCCGCCCATGGCCGAGGGTAGCCTGAGCAAGTTCGAGCTGGTCAGCCGCCTGGAAGGCAGCAAGACCGGCCTGGCACTCGAAGACCTCAACCTGAAGGTGGACGACAGCCTGTTCAGTGGTCGCCTGGCCGTGGAAGACTTCGCCAAGCAATCCCTGCGCGTGCAACTGAAGGGCAACAAGCTCGACGCCGACCGCTACCTGCCGCCCAAGAGCGAAGCCGCGGCCAGCGCCAAGGCTGCGCGCCAATCCGAAGTCAAGGAAAGCGAAAGCGGTGCGCTTGCCGGTGCCGGCGACTCGCCGCTACCCAACGCGCCGACCAAGACCGCCTGGAGCGAGGACAAACTGCTGCCGGTCGACCGGCTACGCAAACTCGACCTGCAGGCAGACCTGAGCTTTGGCGTACTGACGCTGGATAAACTGCCCATCGACAACGCCGTGCTCAAGGTCCAGGGCCTGGACGGCCTGATCAAGCTCGAAAGCCTCAGCGGCGGCCTGTACGACGGCGAGTTCAGCACCCAGGGCACCCTGGACGTGCGCCCGGCCGTGCCCCTGGTCGGCCTGCAGACGCGGATCAAACGGGTTCCGGTCGAACACTTCATCAAGGCTCAGGACCAGACTCCACCGGTCAAGGGCCTGCTGACCCTCGACAGCGACCTGACCGCCAGCGGCAATAGCCAGAAAGCCCTGATCGACACCCTCAACGGCAACGCCAACTTCATCATCAATGACGGTGTACTGGTCAACGCCAACCTGGAACAACAGCTTTGCCAAGGCATCGCCACCCTCAACCGCAAGGCCCTGAGCGGCGAGCCACGCGGCAAGGACACGCCCTTCGAGGAACTCAAGGGCAGCCTGGTGTTTCGCAATGGCGTGGCCAGCAACCCTGACCTCAAGGCGCGCATCCCGGGGCTTGCGGTCAATGGAAACGGCGACATCGACCTGCGCGTCCTGGGCATGGATTACCGCGTAGGCGTAGTTATCGAAGGCGACAAGAGCGACATGCCCGACCCGGCCTGCCAGATCAACGAGCGCTATGTCGGCCTGGAGTGGCCACTGCGCTGCCGCGGCCCGCTGGAGCTTGGTGCCAAAGCCTGTCGAGTAGACCGGGACGGCCTGGGCAAGATGGCCGGCAAGGTCGCGGGCGACAAGCTCGATGAAAAACTCGAAGAGAAGCTCGGCGATAAGGTAAGCCCTGAATTGAAAGACGCACTCAAAGGGTTGTTCAAGCGATGAGTCCCGAGCAGTTTTCAACCGCGGTGCTGAACTGGTACGACCACAATGGCCGGCACGACCTGCCTTGGCAGCAAGGCATCACGCCGTACCGGGTGTGGGTCTCGGAAATCATGCTGCAACAGACCCAGGTCAGCACCGTACTCAATTACTTCGACCGCTTCATGGCAGCCTTGCCAACGGTCCAAGCCCTGGCTGCGGCACCCGAGGATGAAGTCCTGCACCTGTGGACGGGGCTGGGCTATTACACCCGCGCACGCAACCTGCAAAAGACCGCGAAGATTGTCGTTGAGCAATACGCCGGCGAATTTCCCCGCGACGTGGAAAAACTGACCGAACTGCCGGGCATCGGCCTGTCTACCGCCGGCGCCATCGCCAGCATCAGCATGGGCCTGCGCGCGCCGATCCTCGACGGCAACGTCAAGCGCGTGCTGGCCCGTTACACCGCGCAAGAGGGTTACCCCGGCGAGCCGAAAGTGGCCAAGGCGCTGTGGGCCAACGCCGAGCGATTCACTCCGCAGAGCCGGGTCAACCATTACACCCAGGCGATGATGGACCTGGGCGCAACCCTGTGTACCCGCAGCAAGCCAAGCTGCCTGCTGTGCCCGCTGGAAAAGGCCTGCCAGGCGCACCTGCTGGGCCTGGAGATCCGCTACCCGATCCCCAAGCCACGCAAGGCCCTGCCGCAAAAGCGCACCCTGATGCCGATGCTGGCCAACCGCGACGGCGCCATCCTGCTTTACCGTCGCCCTTCCAGCGGCCTCTGGGGCGGCTTGTGGAGCCTGCCGGAGCTCGATGGCCTGGATGACCTCGAACATTTGGCCGCGCAGCACTCGCTGTCCCTGGGCACGCCTCACAACCTGCCCGCGCTGACCCACACCTTCAGCCACTTCCAGTTGGCGATCGAACCTTGGCTGGTCCAGGTCGAAACGTCGGGCCACCACGTGGCCGAGGCCGACTGGCTCTGGTATAACCTCGCCACCCCGCCGCGCCTGGGCCTTGCCGCTCCAGTGAAAAAACTGCTGAAGCGCGCGGCCGATGCCTTGAATGCAGGAGAGTTGTCATGACCCGCACCGTAATGTGCCGCAAGTACAAAGAAGAACTGCCAGGCCTGGAGCGCCCCCCTTACCCGGGCGCCAAGGGCCAGGACATTTTCGACCACGTCTCGCAGAAGGCCTGGGCCGACTGGCAGAAGCACCAGACCCTGCTGATCAACGAAAAGCGCCTGAACATGATGAACGCCGAAGACCGCAAATATCTTCAAGGCGAAATGGACAAGTTCTTTTCCGGCGAAGATTACGCCAAGGCCGAAGGCTACGTTCCACCTGCTCAATAATTGAGCAAATTCGTAAGCTTCGGTATTAATTCAAAAATTTTTTAAAAACTTGCTTGACGGTTCCTCGAAAAAGCCTTTTAATGCGCCCCGTTGCCCAGATAGCTCAGTCGGTAGAGCAGGGGATTGAAAATCCCCGTGTCGGCGGTTCGATTCCGTCTCTGGGCACCACTAATACCGAAAAACCCCAAGCGAAGATGATTCCTTGGGGTTTTTTATTGTCTGCGATTTTTTTGATCCGTCAGAACCCAAGGCAGAGACCCACGGGCATTCACTAGCAGAAGCCAATAGCCTCAAGGCGACTGAAGTGCTCCTCACAAAATGGGTGGGAGCCCCAGAATCCCATTGCTGACAATTTCAACGCAAGATTCCTTAGCTCCTACCAGCCTGTTCATCATTGCCCTTCCATGGCTCAGCTCTAAGGTTTGCCGGTCGCTCAATTCAGCATCCCGGCCTGGACTCGCGTAGACCTGGGGGCACGCTACCGCTTCAAGGCCGAAGACAAGTACATCACCCTGCGCGCCAACGTGGAAAACGTCGCCAACGAAGCGTATTGGGCGGCCGCATCCACCGCCAACAACTACCTGACCCAGGGCGAACCGCGCACTGTGAAGGTATCGGCGACAGTGGATATCTAAGCCGTATCGAACAGCTGCAGCAGAAGATCACGCTTGGCCTTGTGAAATTTACATGATATTTATTCATGAAATTACAAACAAAAAATTTCATGAGGCCGCCCATGTTCAAGCAGTCCGCCCAGCACATCGACACGTACTATGCCGGTACCTACCCAGGCGCACTGCCCCTGCGGCCTACGCTACCCGGCACGCAGCATTGCGATGTCCTGATCATCGGCGGAGGCTTCAGTGGGCTGCACACAGCTTTGCGCCTAAGCCTTTCCGGCAAGCGCGTGATTGTGCTCGAAGCCAGCCGGCTGGCCTGGGCTGCCTCGGGGCGCAATGGCGGCCAGGCATTGCTGGGCTGGTCGTGCGACATGCCACCGCTGGAAAAGGCGCTTGGCCAGGCGCGCACTCTCGAGCTATGGAACAGCATGCGCTGGGCGGCCGAGGAGATCCGCGACCTGCCGCAGCGCCACGGCTTCGATATCGACTACCGCCCCGGCAGCCTCTGGGCTGCCGTGCAGCAGCGCCGGGTCGCACAACTGCATGAAGCCCGCCACGAGGCCGAAGAGAAATGGGGCTACAGCGAGATGCGCGTCATCGGCCAGGACGAAATCCGCGAGTGGATCGACAGCCCTCGCTACCTCGCCGCGCTGTATGACCCCGAAGCCGGTCACCTCAACCCGCTGAAACTCGCCCAGGGACTTGCCGATGCCATCGAAAAGGCCGGCGGCAAGATTTTCGAGCAGAGCCAGGTGCTGGATTACCGCGAAACCGCCGATGGCTTTATTGCCCGCACCGACAGGGGCGAAGTGCACAGCGATCAGTTGGTATTGGCCTGTAACGCCTATGTAGACAAACTCGACCGCAAACTTGCCAGCCGCGTGCTGCCGGTGGGTTCGTATCAAATTGCAACGGTACCGCTGGCTCCAGAGCTGGCCCGCTCACTGCTGCCCCACAACAGCTGCGTAATCGACAACCAGTTCGTGCCGGATTACTTCCGCCTGACCCCGGATAACCGCCTGTTGTTCGGCGGTGGCTGCACTTACCTGGGCGGCATTCCCAAGGACGTGGCCAGTGCCACCCGCCCTTACCTGGAACGTGCCTTCGCGCAACTGCGCGGCGTCGATTTCGAGTTCGCCTGGGGCGGCCATATAGATGTGAGCATGAAGCGCACGCCGGACATCGGTCGCCAGGGCCAGCGTTACTGGCTGCAAGGTTTCTCCGGGCATGGTGTACTGCCGACCCTGGCCGGGGCGCGCGCCGTGGCCGATGCCATATTGGGCGATGAAAGCCTGCTGGCGTTGTACCAGGGCATCGATAACCCGCGCTTTCCCGGCGGCGCCCTGCTGGCCGCGCCGCTTGAGGCTGCAGGCAAGGCCTGGTACCGCTTGCGCGATGTCATCTGATTCGAAGGACGTACCATGAACATGCAAGAAGAAGTCGAAGGCCTGGCGATCCTGATTCGCGACCTGCGCAAACACAAGAACATGACCCTGGGCGACCTGGCCCAGAAAATCGACCGCTCGGTGGGCTTCCTGTCGCAGGTCGAGCGCGGCCTGTCGCGCCCGACCGTGGCCGACCTCACGGCCATCAGCGAGACCCTGGGCGTACCCACCACTTACTTCTACAACCTGAGCAAGCCACGGGCACTGCGCTGGGTCACCCGCCCCGGAGAGCGCCGTACGCTGTACTACGCCGGCGGCATTACCGACATGCTGGCATCACCGACTATTTCCGGTGGCTTCTCCATGCTCGAAAGCCACCTCGCACCCGGCGCCACCAGCGGTGAAGGGCACCTGAACGACAGCTCGGAACAAGGCGGCTTCGTGCTCGAAGGCGAGCTCACCCTGTGGCTGGACGACGACGAGCAGCCGATCACCCTTGGCCCCAACGACAGCTTCCAGCTGCCACCCCATGCACAGTTCCGCTACGCCAACCTCAGCGACAAGCCCACCCGCGTGCTTTGGGTGTTCAACTAACTGGCGAGCACCGGCCAAAGCTGGCACCATCGCGCCTTTTTCAAGCGACTCCCGCGCTGGAAAGTGAAGTTGCAGTCGATGCTCGGGCAGCCCCCGGTTGTTGTCGGCGCGACAGTCAGCTGCAACGATGCGACACCTGCTCACATGCCGGCCATTTGCCGCTGGTGTGTGGTTGGCTCGCATCCAAGCGCTATGCTAGCTTGGCGCCTCGCCAGGAAGGCCACCAACAGCAGGAGCGCATCAGAACACATGAGGACCGCACATGGCTGAGGCCACGCCCGCGCTGGAAATCCGCAACCTGCACAAACGCTACGGTGAGCTGGAGGTACTCAAGGGTATCTCGCTGACCGCACGTGACGGCGATGTGATCTCGATTTTGGGGTCATCCGGGTCTGGCAAGTCCACCCTGCTGCGCTGCATCAATTTGCTGGAAAGCCCGCACCAAGGGCAAATTCTCGTCGCCGGTGAAGAGCTCAAGCTCAAGGCCGCGCGCAATGGCGACCTGGTGGCTGCCGACAACAAGCAGATCAACCGCATGCGCAGCGAAATCGGCTTCGTTTTCCAGAATTTCAACCTGTGGCCGCACATGAGCATCCTCGATAACATCATCGAGGCGCCTCGCCGCGTGCTGGGCCAGAGCAAGGCCGAAGCCATCGAAGTGGCCGAAGCCCTGTTGGCCAAGGTCGGCATCGGCGACAAGCGCCATGCCTACCCCGCGCAACTCTCCGGCGGCCAGCAACAACGCGCGGCCATCGCCCGCACCCTGGCCATGCAACCTAAAGTGATTCTGTTCGATGAGCCGACTTCGGCTCTGGACCCGGAAATGGTCCAGGAAGTGCTTAACGTTATCCGGGCACTGGCCGAAGAAGGCCGAACCATGCTACTGGTTACCCATGAAATGAGCTTCGCCCGCCAGGTTTCCAGTGAAGTGGTCTTCCTGCACCAGGGGCTTGTCGAAGAGCAAGGATCGCCGCAGCAGGTGTTTGAAAACCCGCTTTCGGCGCGGTGTAAACAATTCATGTCCAGCAACCGCTAACGGAGCAACACGAATGCAGAACTACAAGAAATTTCTCCTGGCCGCTGCCGCCACGCTGGTGATGTCGAGCAATGCCATGGCCGAAACCCTGAAAATGGGCATCGAAGCGGCCTACCCCCCCTTCAACAACAAGGATGCCAGCGGCCAGGTCGTGGGCTTTGACAAAGACATCGGCGATGCCCTGTGCGCCAAGATGAAAGTCGAGTGCACCGTCGTCACCTCCGACTGGGACGGCATCATCCCTGCACTGAACGCCAAGAAGTTCGACTTCCTGATCTCGTCGATGTCCATCACCGACGAACGCAAGCAGGCCGTGGACTTCACCGACCCGTACTATTCCAACAAGCTGCAGTTCATCGCCAAGAAAGACGATGATTTCAAAACCGACAAGGCCTCGCTCAAAGGAAAAATCATCGGTGCCCAGCGCGCCACGCTGGCCGGCACCTGGCTGGAAGACAACATGGGCGACGACATTACCATCAAGCTGTATGACACCCAGGAAAACGCCTTCCTGGACCTGACCTCCGGCCGTCTTGACGGCATCCTGGCCGACAAGTATGTCAACTACGAGTGGCTGAAGAGCGAGGCCGGCAAGGCTTACGAGTTCAAGGGCAACCCAGTGGAAGAAAGCGACAAGATCGGTATCGCCGTACGTAAAGGCGATCCGATCCGCGAGAAGCTGAACGCCGCCCTGAAGGAAATCGTTGCCGACGGTACGTACAAGAAGATCAACGACAAGTACTTCCCGTTCAGCATCTATTGATCTGCCCCACCGGCACCGCTTGCGAGCGGTGCCGGCCTCATAAAGCCTACCCATGAATATTGATCTCTTCGGATTCGGCCCGGCCCTGGCCGCCGGCGCGTTGATGACCGTAAAACTGGCGCTCTCGGCCCTGTGCCTGGGCCTGGTGCTCGGCCTGCTCGGCGCCTTGGCCAAGACTTCCCCCTACAAACCCCTGCAATGGCTGGGCGGCACCTATTCGACCCTGGTGCGCGGCGTTCCCGAACTGCTGTGGGTGTTGTTGATTTACTTCGGCACCGTCAGCCTGATGAACCGGCTGGGCGAGGCGCTGAATATTCCCGGCCTTGAGCTCAACGCCTTTGCCGCCGGCGTGATCGCGTTGGGCCTGTGCTTTGGTGCCTATGCCACCGAAGTGTTCCGAGGTGCGATCCTGGCCATCCCCAAGGGCCACCGTGAAGCGGGCATGGCTTTGGGCATGTCCAAGTCGCGGATCTTCTTCAAGCTGATCCTGCCGCAGATGTGGCGCATTGCCCTGCCGGGGCTGGGCAACCTGTTCATGATCCTGATGAAAGACACCGCGCTGGTATCGGTGATCGGCCTGGAAGAAATCATGCGTCACTCGCAGATCGCCGTGACCGTGACCAAGCAGCCATTCACTTTCTATATGGTCGCAGCCTTCATCTACCTGGGCCTGACCATCCTGGCCATGATCGGCATGCACTTCATGGAAAAACGCGCCGCTCGCGGCTTTGCGAGGGCTGAATAATGAATTGGGAAGTCATCATCAAATGGCTGCCACGCCTGGCCCAGGGTGCCACCCTGACCCTGGAACTGGTTGCAATTGCCGTTATCGCCGGGCTGATCCTGGCCATCCCACTGGGCATTGCCCGCTCTTCGCGGCACTGGTACGTACGGGCCGTGCCCTATGGCTACATTTTCTTCTTCCGTGGTACGCCGCTGCTGGTGCAGCTGTTTCTGGTGTACTACGGCCTGGCCCAGTTCGATGCAGTACGCCAAAGTTCGCTTTGGCCTTACCTGCGCGACCCGTTCTGGTGCACCGTCATCACCATGACCCTGCACACCGCCGCCTACATCGCCGAGATCCTGCGCGGCGCGCTGCAGGCCATCCCTCGTGGCGAGATCGAAGCGGCGCGGGCGCTGGGCATGTCCCGGGCCAAGGCGCTGTTCTACATCATGCTGCCGCGTGCCGCGCGCATCGGCCTGCCGGCCTACAGCAACGAAGTGATCCTGATGCTCAAGGCCAGCGCCCTGGCCAGTACCGTGACCCTGCTGGAACTGACCGGTATGGCCCGTACGATCATCGCAAGGACCTACCTGCCGGTAGAAATCTTCTTTGCCGCCGGCCTGTTCTACCTGCTGATCTCCTTCCTGATGGTGCGCGGCTTCAAGCTCCTGGAGCGTTGGTTGCGCGTGGACGCCAGCCAGGGCCGCTAGACGCCAACGCCGGGCTGGCGCACCCTGAGCGCCAGCCCAGCCCTCTCAAGTTAAAGACATGACCCAGGCCCCCACCCTCAAGGGCGAACAGTTGCTGGCACGCTTCGCCGCGCTGGACAGCTTCCTGCTCGCGCACCAGGCACTCTGGCGACCCCGCCCGTTTAACCATCGGCAGTTGCCCTGGGAAGCGCTGCACCCGGAATTGGCCCAGTGGCTGCGCCAACGTTCGCTCGCTGACGCCGAAGAGGCACACAACCAACCCGAAACCCTGGCGGCACCAGAGCCTTATCCACAGATCGCCCACGAGGCGAGTCAGTTGAGCGCCCTGGGCGAGTTATCCACAACCGACCTGCCCCCTGCGCCTGCCCGCCTCAATGTCGACGTGCCCGGGCGCAAGTGGCAGCAAATCGAAGCCTTCGGCCAGCACCTGAACTTCAATCAGGTGCCCCACCACTGGCTGGACTGGTGCGCCGGCAAGGGCCACCTGGGCAGGCGCTTGTTGCAACAGGAACAAAGCCTGACTTGCCTTGAGTTCGACCCGCAACTGGTACAAGCCGGCCAAAAGCTCAGCCAGCACCATCATCTGCTGGCCGACCACCACATCCAGGATGTAATGGCCCCCGAAGCGGCCCTGCACTTGCAGCCCGACCACACTGCCGTCGCCCTGCACGCCTGCGGCGACCTGCACGTGCGCCTGATGCAACTAGCCAGCACTATTGGCTGCCGCCAACTGGCCATCGCCCCCTGCTGCTACAACCGCACGACCGGCCCACACTACCAGCCCCTGTCCGCTCCAGCAGCGGCATCAAAGCTTGCACTCTCCCTCGACGACCTCGGCCTGCCGCTCAGCGAAACCGTCACCGCCGGCGCCCGCGTACGCCGCCAACGCGACACGTCCATGGCCCGCCGCCTGGGCTTCGACCTGCTGCAACGCCGCCTGCGCCAGGTCGACGACTACTTGCCCACCCCATCGCTACCCAGCGCCTGGCTGGACAAACCCTTCGCCGACTATTGCCGCGACCTCGCCGCCCTCAAAAGCCTGCCACCACCCGGCGCACAAGACTGGCCCGCCCTCGAAGCTGCCGGCCAGCAACGCCTGGCCCAGGTGCGCAACCTCGAACTGCTGCGCAACCTGTTCCGTCGCCCACTGGAACTCTGGCTGGTGCTGGACCGCGCACTTTTTCTACAGGAGCGAGGCTACGAAGTGGAACTGGGCGTCTTCTGCCAACACCACCTCACGCCACGCAACCTGCTGCTGCTGGCCGAACGAAAATAATTGAGCGGAGTTGTCCGCCAAGCTGTGGATAACTCTGTTGACAATCTTTCGCCAACACCAATAAAAACCGTGGATCCAAGCCTTATAACGCCTTGGTCATTTTTTGTTCATATTCGAAAAATCAGTAAAAACAGCATCTTGCGAAAGGATAGAAAAGGATCCAAAAAAGGATGTACGGCGAGCCGCCTTGGCACGCAGCTTGTGCATAAGCGCTGCAGCAAAAGTAGCTAAACCCAATAAAAATCTTTGGCAGGGGGGTTTACTCGGCAAGGCGAATAGCTATAATCAGCGCCCTCACTTGCCGGTATAGCTCAGATGGTAGAGCAACTGACTTGTAATCAGTAGGTCCCGGGTTCGATTCCTGGTGCCGGCACCATACAAGGTTCCAGAGAAGGCTTTCAAAATCTCTGGAACCCCCGAAAAACCCGCCTTCTGGCGGGTTTTTTCGTTTTGGCGTTCCGTCGGATCCGAGGGTAGCCAGCGCTAATAAGGGTACTTTTAAGGATACCTACCAATTCGATATTGGGAAGTACCCGTATGGCTCGCACAACGGCTCCCCTTACCGACAACGCCTGCCGCACTGCAAAGGCTCGCGAACGTGAGTACAAGCTTTTTGACGGCGATGGCCTTTACCTGCTCGTGAAGCCCAACGGTCGCAAAGGCTGGCGGCTCAGAAGGCGATAGAGGATCGCTGGAAGCGAGACAATCCTTGGAGTTGGCGGCAGAAACACCTCGCTTGGTTTATGAACTCTTATCTGCTGAATCATGGCGCACAAACGCGATACTACTATCTGCTGACAATACGCTTGATTGATCTGCGGCTGGGCAAGGAGTGGCATTTTCCACAAGCGTCAAACGCGGTTCGAACCATCGCAAGCGATTCTCCGCCATCAATCGCATGAAGAGTCAAAAGCTATCTAGAATACGTTCTCAGACACGGTCAAACCCTGTAAAGTCGCTCTCCGAGCGCCCAACGAAGCAGTACCAATGGAATCTAGAACCTCTGACCATCTCGGTCGATACTACACCCGAGAGACAGTCGCCTCGCTTCTGATCAGCTCCATGAAGCTGGCTACACCTGGGACTGTCATTGACTTAGGTGCAGGTGATGGTGCGCTGGTAACTGAAGCCGCGAATCAGTGGGCAGCAGAACGCTATCTCACCGTAGATATTGACGAGCAAGCCGATAGCGGCCGCCTTCCGACGCTTCGCGGACCGTCTTTTGTTCATTTTACAGGTGATGCACTCGACCTGAGATTGGGCGATCGAATAGGGCTCGGCTGGTCGCAAGCCTGTGCTGCCGTGTGTAATCCACCCTATATTCGCCCTATCTGGCAGGAACATTTCGGCAATATTCTTGAAGAAGTCGGCCTTAGCCATGTCCTTCCAGAAGCAAAAAATGCACCCGCTGGAATACTATTTGTGGCACAAAACCTGCGCCTTCTTAAGAGTGGGGGCAAGCTCGGACTAATACTTCCAGACGGTTTAATTACTGGTGAAAGGTTTGAACGGTTTCGGCGCGCGCTAATTGAAAACCATTCACTAGAGCAAATTATTGAGCTGCCACGAAATATTTTTCGTAAGACGGAAGCTCAAACACACATTGTTATACTTTCAAAAAACGGGACGCAAAAATCGACTGTAACAAGTAGGAAGCTCGAACTGAGTGGCGTTCTCTCTGAGGCGTTAAATATACCATCTGACGAGGCCATCTCGCGGATCGACTATAGCCATCACGTCCAAAACAAAGCTAAAAAAACAAGAAAGAATATTAGACGAAAGTTAAGTGAATTAATTTCTTCAGTTTCTAGGGGTAGCCATAGCTCTAGCTCGAGAAAATCAGTAAACCTACCGATCTTTCACATTACAGACTTGGCAGATTACGAGTCCGATATTTCACCTAGTTTTTTAGTATCACAGTCTGATGCGGAAGCTTTGGGCGGTAGCTATGCACGTGAGGGCGATATACTTGTCGCGCGTGTGGGGCGGAATTTAAGCCGAAAGGTAGTTCTTGTAAAAAAAGGCCCAATACTTATCACGGATTGTTTCTTTGCTCTAACTCCCAATGCAGCTTCCGATGAAGTATTACGGCTACTAACGAGCGACTCAGGCCGCGCTCAGCTTGATAAAATCTCTCAGGGAGTAGGCGCCCGATTTATAACTGCTGCCCGACTTCTAGATTTAGAACTGGATTAAGAATTACGGATGACTACTAATAATCTCGAAAGCGTATTACAGCAGCGGGCAGACTACATCCCGATCGAAGACTTGCTCAAAGAGACCTCCCAAACAGGCGATCTTTTCCAGTCCGTGCACAAGGAGCTTACCAATCGCGCGCTGCGTACGATTGTTGGTCCAAGAGGATGCGGAAAAACGCACATGATGCGCTATGCCTGGCTCAGCTGCCGAGATAACATTAAAAATCCTTTTGCCGTTTATGTTACCTTCAACAGGTACTTTAGACTAGAGCCATTACTTTCTACACACTCCAATGCCCTACATCAGTTCCATTCTTGGGTTTTGGCTAGAATTGTTCTAGCTTTATTCGACAGCTTAACTGAGTGGGAAGAGTCTCAAAAAGTTTATTCTACGCTATCAAGCGAAGCTCCGATTGACGCAATCAAAACATACGTCAACCGAGTAGAGAGAAATCTACCTCTGGACGAAAAAAACTCTGAGATCGCCGCAAGCCTGACAATAGAAACAGTGCAATCTTTGATTTCTAACGCTCGACGACTTCTCGGAAGAAAGTACACGATCCTTCTTATGGATGACGCGGCGCTTACCTTAGCTCCGGACTTCTTGATTGAGTTCCTTGACATTGTTAGGTCGCTGAAATCTATTGATCTGGCCCCGAAAGCATCCGTATACCCCGGAACTACTGAGGTCAGTTATAAATTCCATGAAGGCCAAGACTCAATCTCTATACCAGTGTGGCTCTGTGTCGAAGATCCAAATTACAATGAGATAATGGACGACATTGCACGGGCTCGCGTACCTGATTTCCAAACCATCAATGTGTCACACACAGAAATGCTTCGCTTTGCGGCGTTTGGCATCCCTCGTGCTTACCTAACAATGCTAGAGGAGTATCGACGGGGAGGGTTTCGTTCTAGCCAGCAAGCGGTCAATCAGATTATCCAAGAGCATCTTGACGCGCGAAACGCTGAATTCAGATCTTTGGGCAAAAAAGTGCCAAAAATCGAATCACTCGTAATCGCTGGCGAGCAAGTTTTAAACGGCATCGTGGCGGAGCTTAAATCCTTTAATGCGACCATCGCGCCCAAAAAATTTAAACAGCTTACATACGGTGTCGCCGAGTCAGAAATGACCGCCATTGTAGAGCGCATGTTCAACCTCTTAGTTGAGGCAGGACTGATTTATGACAATGGTACAGTTAAACATGGCACACCCACTAGAATTTATCATCGATTCATTCCTCATACCGCTCACCTATTAACGGTACGTGCATTAGGTGGCAGTGGCGCGGGGGGCACGATTAATCAGACAGTCGAGGCTATCGCGTTTAAATCGGCCAAACACCCCGTACGAAAAAGCTTAAAGAGAGTTGTAAACACTGTCGACCTTGATGGGCTCACGCTATCCCTGCCGAAATGCAGCTCGTGCGGTACTCGTCGCCTAACCGATAACCAGCGCTTCTGCCACAGTTGCGGACAGCAACTGGTTGATGCGTCCACATTCTCATTGTGCCTTGAAACTTTTATCTCCGATGTTCCAGGACTTACAACTTGGCAGCGAGACCAAATCTCCCAGCATTTACCTTTATTGAAAACACTTCGCGACTTTCTGGCAAAGCAAGACCCAGCAGCAGATTTGCTAACGGTAAGGGGCTTCGGTCGTCGTAGAACGGCAAAGATCGTAGACGTTCTTAATGGCTTCGCAGACGACTTTCTATCCTAATTATGACAATTAAAGTTACGGAAAACGATTTTGCAAACTTGGTGGCCGTAAGGCCTCTGAGAGGTGCAATCCAAACTGGTACACTTTTTGACGTCTCTCACGACGACTCTGACGTATCACCCATTGATCAGTTCATCGAAAACACCCTAAGACTGAATCGAATGTGGGTGGCCCGGCAAGCAGACGAAGTGATTGAAACAGAGCTAGGTATTCTTTTAATACTTGGATACGTATCTGCCGTCGAAAGTTTTATGCGCGCGCTCCTGCGCAGAGTTGTATTCATAGACCCTTATTGCCAAAAAGCTTGCGAGAAAGCTGTATTATCTTACGGCGCTGCAAAACATCAAAGGCAAGAAATGCTTCCAGAAGCGCTGCTTGAAGAGTCAGTATTTTCTGGAAAAAAAGGCATAATAGATGGCCTCAAGAAATTTTTGACTTTTGACTTGAAAGACAAAGCTCTAGTTGAACTACTTAACAATTACAATTCCGTCTGTGAAATACGTCATTGCTGCGTACATCGATTTGGAAAGCTGGGAACGAAAAACGCAATCGAACTCGGCCTTTCAAACCATAAGCAATTTATTGAAAAGCCTTTGAAGCTAAAAGTAAGTGACGCTGCCAGCATCGCGGACTTACTGACTACTCTAGCAAAATCATTAAACAATGAAATATTTAGATTTATACTAGAGCGCACCGCTACAGGAACTGAGTTGAATATAGGCAACGGGAAAGGTATTGGCTGGACCTGGAACAAAGCAAAAGATCGAAAGATGTACGGCTCCTACTATAAAATATTTGCTTCCCGACTAGATGCTGCACCGACAGTTGAAGCTGGCGAACTGTATGATCGATTTCGGAGTATTTTTTCAAAGGTTAAAATAAAGTAAAAACTAGATAGCCTGCCTGCCCTGCGAGGAAGTTGCGCGCAAGGATAAGGATAGCAATAGAGGTAGGCTTATTTTTTTAGATAAAAAAACCACTCAAAAACAATAAGTTAATAGATTTTTCGACTCTTGGTGCCACCATAGTTTGACGAGAAAGGCTCACAGCGATGTGGGCCTTTTTTGTTTCTGGCATTCGGATGCCTCCTACAGTCTGTGGTCTGCAGGGATCTCTGGAGTTGCCTTGGCTGCGATAAGGCCCGCAGGGCCTTCAAAAATCGCCTGACCACCAAAGCCCTTCATGACACCGAACCCCAGCCAAACGGGGAAAGGCATGCCCTCCCCCATTTACGACCACTGAGGCTCTACAACTCCGGTGCCGCTCGCTTCGGCGCCACACCCTCAGCCCCATCGAGCAATGCATCCACCAACGCCTTGGCAATCTCGACCGAATGCAAGGTCGCCCAATGCAACCCACGCTCTGGCATCATCGATTGATTACACGCCGCATTGGCCGTGGCGTACGCAGCCTGCAGGTATAGCGAAGCATGCACCAACGCATCTTCCGCGCTGACGCCGCCGCGTATGGCTAGTAAGGGTTCATGGACGGCATCACAACAGCCGAATGCTGTTTCTGCCGTTTTGCGGATGGTTCCAGGGGGAAAAGCGGGTGGATCGGGGACGATCTTTATCATGGTGAAACTCCTTTCGCCAAATGAAACCGCCAGCATCACTTGCAGATGATGGGTGGCGGCTGCGTGCGGGTCTGCAAGACCGGGGCGAAAGGATCCCGGCAGGCACGAATGCCTCCCGCACGCAGCCACCATCAAGCGAATCACGGGCACAAAAAAACGCCAGTGACTTGGAGGTGGCGCTTTGCGCCTTTCACCTTTCGGGCTTGCAGACCCGGTCGCTGGATTTACAGCGACAAAAGGAGGGTAACGTGATCGAGGAACATGGGCAATAGCCGGCCCAAGCAGACCGGCGCCGAGATCATTCTTCGTATTGCAGCTTTATCACTGCCCCTCAGCCAACTGCTTTCGATACTGCGTAGTCGTCATCCCCGCATACCCCCAGTTATCCGTATCGATCTCCTCGATCACGATATGGGTCAAATCCGGGCGTTTGTTGAGGACGCGTTCCAGGGTCTCGGTGATTTCCGCGATCACTTGGGCTTTTTGTGCGGGGGTGACGCCATCGCGGGTGATGCGCACGGTAACGAAGGGCATGACATTTCTCCTGTGGCCAACGTCGAAAGGGTCGGCGAGTGAGGAGAAATGTAGGCCTGTGTACTGAAAGGAGTAAGCCCTGGCCGGGCACTTCATTTGTGCCCTGGTGTAATCAATACCGCAGGGGGCTCAGTTGGCTTGCGCCGTGCGCGCCTTGATGTACTCGATAAAGCTGTCCTGGTCCGAGCTGCAGAGCATGCGTGCAACCGCCTTGACCTCCTCCACCGGCCAATCCCACCAGGCGGCTTGCAGCAGCAGTTCGCGTACGTCTTCTTCGAAGCGCCAGCGGATGAACTTGCACGGGTTGCCACCCACCACGGCAAATGGCGGCACGTCGCGGGTGACGGTGGCGCCTGCGGCGACGATAGCGCCGTGGCCGATGGACACGCCGGAGAGGATCACGGCATTGGTGCAAATCCAGCAGTCACTGCCGATCACCACATCGCCCTTGCTCGGGGCGTAGTCCTTGATGTCCTTGACCTCGTCGATCATGGCCGGGAATGGGTAGGTGGTGAGCCAGTCGGTGCGGTGTTCACCGCCGAGCAGGATCTGCACGCCAGCAGCGATGGAAGTATAGGAGCCGATTTTCAGGACAGTATCGTCACCAAACTCGACCACTTCGGGAATGCCATAGGTCCCCACGCCAACCGTGTAGCGCGGGTAGCGCAGCCTGATTTTCTCGGCGGCGCGCTCAAGCTTGCTCATAGCGCGCAGGCGCTTGCGTTCTTTGCGGTTTAACAGGTTTTCCAGAAACTTCACGCGGTGTTCCTTGGCGGTTATTGTTTTGCGCGCGTAGCGGGTTGGATCAATGGTGCAATACCAAGCGCTTGATACGCCGTAGCGTGGTTTTGTTGAAATGACGCAAAGGTATCGAACGCAACAGGCGCCAGGCATATTTCTTGTCGGAGACAACAGCGTATTTCAACGCCTTGTGCACCAGCACCGTCTTGCCTTTTTCATACCCCGGGTGGGCATGGTAGGGGGCGATGGCCTGCATGTCGGCATCGAGCAATACCTTGAACTTGCGCGACAGATTGTTGGGGTGGCGGCGGTAGCGGGTGACGTGCACCGGTAGCTCGTGGATTTCGTAGCCCTTGCTGGCGATACGCAAGGTCATCTGGAAATCCTGGACCTTGATCCCCGGGTCATAGAAGCCAGCGGCCTTCAGGGCTTCCATGCGGTAAAGCGAAACCGGCGCACCGACAACCACGGCGCAGCTAAGGATTTCGTCGAAATCCAGGCGCTTGATTTCGGTGCGGCGCTGCTTCTTGGTGTCATTGCCGTCACTGTCCATATACACGATAAGGGCACCGACGCAGCCGACCTTCGGGTGCTCATCCAGATACCGGGCACGCACGCTGATGGAATTGGGCAGCATGATGTCGTCCAGGTCAGGCGTTGAGACGTACACGCCGTTGGCATGCTTCAGCCCGTTGTTCAGCGTGGCACTGACGCCCTGGTTGGGCTGGGTGTACAGCTGAAAGTCGTAGGTCTTTTGCAGCGCCTGCAGCATCGCCAGGCTGTTATCGGTGGAGCCATCGTCAACGATGATGACTTCGAAGTTCTCGTAATCCTGGGCGAAGATGCTTTCGATCGCTGCGTGCAGGTACTTCTCGGCGTTGTAGCAAGGTGCAACGATAGAAACGAGCGGCGCAGGGGAACACTCACTCGGCTCGGCTGGCTGGAGTTGTTGGCTCATTGTCCTGATGTGCCTCCTGGCTGTTCCCGCTTTCTGGGACGATCGTCCGAATTCCTTGACGGCATCGACGGCGCTGTCAGCAATATATTTAGCATAGGAACAGCACAACCATAGGTTGGAGATCGCACATCATGCGGCAGCGAACCGCTCTTTGTCATGATCTACTGGTCTCTTTTTGAGCCTCGGAATTACCCTACATATTTAGACACACTTATTCGCCACTCACTCATACGAATAGTTAACACTAGTAAATAGCACGCATTATCATCCGCAACCCAAAAATCACGGATGCTTTTCAATGCTTGCCCCCTGCCGTCTATCTCCCTTCACCCTGGGCCTGTCTTTGCTACTCAGTGCGGGCCTTGCCAGCGCCGCCGGCACCACCACGTTGCCGGAAGTTTCGGTAACAGCCGACAGCGACCCGGACGACCCGCGGGTCAAGGACGTGACCACGGCCACCCGCACGTCGACCCCGGCGCGCTACGTGCCGCAGACCATCGATACGGTGAAGATGGCTAATGCGCTGGAGTATGGCAAACAGGACATCGCCCAGGCCTTGAGCGGCGTACCCAACGTGAGCAGCGGCGAAGACACCCGTTTCGACAGCATCCGCATCCGCGGTTTCGATGCCAGCAACGACTTCTACCTTGATGGCATCCGCGACGACAGCCAATACGTGCGCGACCTGCACAACATCGAGCGCATCGAAGTGCTCAAGGGGCCGGCTGCAGTGCTTTATGGGCGCGGCAGCCAGGGTGGTATCGTCAACCGCGTGAGCAAGCTACCGGAGTTCGGCCGCCGTTCGAGCATCGAGGTACAAGGTGGCAGCGAAGACCTGCGTAGCCTGTACACCGACCTGAGCACCGACCCGTCGGACAACATCAGCCTGCGCTTGAACATGGGTAACCAGGACTACAACAGCTTCCGTGACGGGGTCGATGGCAACCGCCAACTGTTCGCCCCCTCGATGAGCTGGCAGCTGACGCCGGACCTCAACTGGCTGGTGCAGTATGAGTACAGCCGCTATAACCGCACGCCGGACCGGGGCATTCCCGGTGTTAATGGGCGCCCCGCCGATGTGGACTTCGATACCACCTATGGCGACACCCAGCGCGACTATATCGATGACAAGGCCCAGTCCCTGCGCTCGAAGCTGAGTTATGAACTGGCCGACAATTGGCAGCTGCGCCATACCCTGGGCGTGTTCAAGCTCGATAGCGATTTCGACAACACTTACTTGACCGGCTACAACGCGACCAGCAACAGGGTCACCCGACAGCGCTGGCAGCAGGACCTGACCACTCAAAACATCTTCAACAACCTGGAAGTGGAAGGTTCGGTCGAAACCTTTGGCTTCGCTCATACCCTGCTGACTGGCCTGGAACTGGGCAACCAGCGTCGCGACCCTACCCTTTACACCGCAGCCACCAGCGGCCCGGGCGCACAGTCGGTACCCAGCCTGGACCTGAACAACCCCGACCGCAGCCAGCAGCACAACGGGCGCATGGTGGTGTCCAGCGACAACCACACGGAAGTGGACAGCAGTGCGGTGTATGTCCAGGACCAGATTCGCCTCAACGATCAATGGCAAATTCTCGCCGGCCTGCGGTACGACCGCTTCGATGTCGAGACCACCAATCAACTGCGCGACATTACCGAACAACAGGACAGCCACAGCACCAGTCCGCGCGTGGGCCTGGTGTTCACCCCATGGCGCGACCACTCCTTTTACGCGTCCTGGAGCAAGACCTTCTCGCCCGTGGGCGGCGGTTTGATCGGCATCACGCCGGGGGCCGCTGGCAATACCAACGACACTGCACCGGAAAAAACCCGGCAGAAAGAAATCGGCGTCAAGAGCGAATGGCTGGATGATCGCCTGAGCACTACCCTGGCCATTTATGAGCTGGAACTCTACAACCGTCGCACCAGCGACCCGAACAACCCGACCGTTACCTTGTTGACCGGCATGCAACGCTCACGCGGCATCGAGTTGACCGCCACCGGCAAGATCGTCGACAACTGGTACATTCGTGGCGGCATCGGCTTGCAGGACGCAACCATCGAAAAGGACAGCAACGGCTTGGAAGGCAACCGCATCAACAACGTGGCCAAGCACAACGCCAGCCTGTTCCTGACCTGGAAACCGGAGCTGGGCTGGTACGCCGAAACCGGCCTGACCGGCGTCGGCCAACGCTATGCCGATAACCAGAACACCACGGTGCTACCCGGCTACGGTCGCTGGGATGCCCTGGCAGGGTTCCGCGAGAAGGATTGGGATGTGCGTGCCGCACTCAACAACATCACCGACAAGACCTATTACAGCTCGGCGACCAGTGCTGCACAGATCCAGCCAGGCGAGCCGCGCAGCCTGGTGGTCACAGGCACTTACAGCTTCTAGAACGCCCGCCCAACAAAAAGGGCGCCATCGTTGCCCGACGATGGCGCCCTTTTTCATTTTGCTGTGTTACCTGTTCAGCAGTGCCACATCCCGAGCAGTGCATCTATCTCTGCGTCGTTGATCAGCCCCGCGGGGTACCGCTCGATTATTGCCTGACGCTGATCGGTCTTCCTGACCCGTGCAGCTCCATTATTCTTCAACCATTGCGCCAGAACCTGAAGCGATTCGCGATTGACTGCTGATGGGTGCGAAGCCAGCTCACTGACTGCGTTCATTTCGACCTACTCTCCCCCCACTAATCGTGAGCTGCGCATGTTACTCAAGCAATGTGACAGTCCCGCACTGTTACCCATGAGAACGAATTGCGTCTGAATACAAGAGCTGTGCCAAAAGAAGACACCGATCGTCGAACAGGTACAAAAAAGCCCGTACAAGACGGGCTCTTTGTATCGCTAGATTCAGCGCTTGGCAGGAGCGGGTTGCTGCTGCGTCAGGCAATGGATGTTGCCACCTCCGAGCAGCAGTTCGCGGCCGGGAACCATGACCACTTCGTGCTCGGGGAACAACTTCTGCAGAACCTCTCTAGCCTGCGCATCACGAGGATCGTCGAAGCTCGGGGCGATGATGCCGCCATTGACGATCAGGAAGTTGACGTACGACCCGGCCAGGCGCACGGATGGGTTGCGCTCCTGGGTACCGGCCACAGGGTCGACACCGGCGCACTCTTGCTCGGTGGCATACAGCGGGCCAGGAATCGGCATTTTGTGCACCACAAAGGAGCGGCCTTTGGCGTCCTTGTTTGCTTCCAACACTTTCAGTGCAGCCTGGCAGCGCGAATAGTTGGGGTCTTGTGGATCATCCGTCCAGGCCAGTAACACTTCGCCCGGGCGCACGTAACAGCAGAAGTTATCCACATGGCCGTCGGTTTCGTCGTTGAACAGGCCATCCGGCAGCCAGATGATCTTATCCACAGCCAGGTGAGCGCTAAGAATTTCTTCGATTTGCGCGCGTGACAGGTGCGGGTTGCGGTTGCGGTTGAGCAGGCACTCTTCGGTGGTAATCAGGGTGCCTTCGCCGTCGACGTGAATCGAGCCGCCCTCCAGCACGAAGCCTTCGGTGTGGTAACGGTCACAACGTTCGATTTCCAGCACCTTGCTGGCCAACTGCTCGTCGCGGTTCCACGGCGAGTACAGGCCGCCATCGAAGCCGCCCCAGGCATTGAAGCCCCAGTCGACGCCACGCACGTCACCGCTGTCATTGATGACGAAGGTCGGGCCGGTGTCGCGCACCCAGGCATCGTCGTTGCTGATTTCCACCACACGAATGTTTGGTGCGTCCAGGCGGGCACGAGCGTTGTCGTATTGGGCCGCGGAAACCGCCACCGTCACTGGCTCGAAACGCGCAATAGCCTTGGCCAAGGCAACATGGGCTGCCTGCACGGGCTTGCCGCCCAGGCGCCAGTTATCGGGGCGCTCGGGCCAGACCATCCAGATCTGGGTCTGTGGTGCCCATTCGGCTGGCATGTGAAAACCGTCGGCACGAGGGGTACTGGTCAGGGTAGTCATGAGTAAACCTTTACATTGATGCCAACGGGCTGCCTTGGCAGCTTGTGGCCGAACTTGGTAAGCGCCGGGCTAATGCCCGGCACCGTTGTCAGGATTCCAGAGCGCCGTCGAGGGTCTTGAGCGGCCCGTACAGGTTCGGGCGACGATCGCGGAACGAGCCCCAGGCGCTGCGGGTGTGCTCAAGCTTGTCCAAATCGAAAGTGTGCACCAGCACGCCTTCTTCAGTCTCGCCCAGTTCTTCGACTTTTTCGCCGAACTGGTTGGTGATAAAGGACGAGCCGTAGAAGGTGATGTCGTAGCCGTCCTGCTCTTCGGTGCCGATGCGGTTGCTGGCGATCAGCGGCATCAGGTTGGCACCGGCATGGCCTTGCTGAACACGCTGCCAATGGTCGCGCGAGGAAATGGTCTTGTCATGCGGTTCGCTACCGATCGCGGTTGGGTAGAACAACACTTCGGCACCCAGCAGGGCCATGCTGCGTGCGCACTCCGGGAACCACTGGTCCCAGCAGATGCCAACGCCGATTTTGGCGTAATGGGTTTGCCAGACCTTGAAGCCGGTATCGCCCGGGTTGAAGTAGTACTTTTCGTGGTAGCCGGGGCCATCCGGGATATGCGACTTGCGATAAACCCCAAGGTTACTGCCATCGGCGTCGATGATCGCGATGCTGTTGAAGCGCGCGCGCCCAGCCAGCTCGAAGAAGCTGATCGGCAGCACGACCTGCAGCTCTTTGGCGAGCTTCTGGAAGCGCGCGATGGCCGCGTTGGTTTCAACCGGGGTGGCCAGCTGCAGGTAATCCGGATTCGGCTTCTGGCAGAAATACGGGGTTTCGAACAGTTCCTGGATCAGGATGATTTGCGCGCCCTTGTCGGCGGCTTCGCGAACCAGCCTTTCGGCGGTTTCGAGATTGCCCTGGCGATCCCAGGAACAAGCCATTTGGGTGGCGGCGACTGTTACGGTGCGGCTCATGAAAACCTCCTGAACAGGAAACTGGCCGACTGAATCTGGCAGACGACCCATGACAAAAAACCGATCGGCCAGGCGACACCCGGCTCGATCACAATGACGATCGTATTTATACTCGATAAAAATCGACTTTAAAAGCCGCAAACACAAAAATTCAGACGAAAAAAAGCCGGCTAAGCCGATATCAATCGGCTTAGCCGGCTTTCATCGCAGTTTACAAATCTTCTGAGAGCACCTTGGCGACGCTATCGACGAAGAAGTCCACGCTCTGGCGAGTGGTGCACATTGGCGGCTTGATCTTGAGGATGTTCAGGTAGTCGCCGGTCGGTTGCATGAAGATGCCCAGCTCACGTAGGCGGTTACACAGGGCGGCTGTCTCTTCGGTGGCGGGTTCCAGGGTTGCGCGGTCGCGAATCAATTCCAGCCCCAGGTAGAACCCGGAACCGTGCACGGCCCCCGCCAACGGATATTCATCGACTAATGCCTGTAGCCGCTGCTTGAAGTAACCCCCGACGACCCGAGTGTTTTCCCACAAGCCTTCCTCTTGCATGACATCGAGCACGGCCATGCCGATCCGGCAACTGACCGGGCTGCCGCCGGCTGAAGAGAAGAAGTAACCCTCGGCTTCCAGCGCCTCGGCGATTTCCCGGCGCGTGATAACTGCACCCAATGGCTGGCCATTGCCCATGCCCTTGGCCATGGTGATGATGTCCGGCACCACACCCTGCTCTTCGAAGCCCCAGAAGTATTCACCCAGGCGGCCGTAGCCCACCTGCACTTCGTCGGCAATGCACACACCACCGCGCTCGCGCACCTTGGCATAGACCTGCTGCAAGTAACCCGGCGGCAGGGAAATACCGCCAGCGTTGCCGTACACCGGCTCACAGATAAAGCCGGCCACCTGGCGCTTTTGCTCATCCAGGCGTGCCAGGTTTTCATCGACGCTGCGCACGTAGTCGGCCGTGCTGTCGCTGCCACGGAAGGCGCCACGGTAAGTATTGGGTGCCGTCACCGGGTGCACCCAGTCCGGCCGGGTGCTCAGGGCCTGCGGGTTGTCGGCGATGGAGGTGGAAATGGCGTCGGTAGCCACCGACCAGCCGTGGTAGGCCTCCAGCACACTGAGCACGTCGCGGCCACCGCTGTAGGCCCAGGCCAGGCGAATGGCCAGGTCATTGGCTTCGGTGCCGCTATTGACCAAAAACACCCGGTCCATCGAGTCCGGCGCCAGCTCCAGCAGGCGTTCGGAGAACTCGGCAATGGCGGCGTAGTGAAAGCGCGAGTTGGTATTGAGCAACGACCACTGCCGTGCAGATTCGGCGGCCATTCGGGGGTGGCCGTGGCCAAGCACCGCGACGTTGTTGAGCATGTCCAGGTAGGACCGCCCCTGCATGTCGATCAGGTAATTGCGCCAGCCGCGTTCGATATGCGGTGGGGTTTCGTAGTAGTGCTTTTGCGAACGGGCAAAGCTGGCGTCGCGGCGTTCGAGCAGGCTGACCGAATCCACAATCGGTTCGGCATCACAGTCAAAGCCCAGGAGTTCGCGCGGCGAAGGGCACAGCGCAAGCCAGGCAGCGGCACGCGAAGGCGTACAGAACAGCGGCGCGGTCAGGTCGGCTACCCGGCACAGTTGCAGCAACAGCGGGCCGTTGCTGCTACCCAGCAGTTGACCGCGTTCGGCTGCCTGGCCTTGCGCTTCGAGACTCACCCCCCACAGCCGCAACGTGGCCTGTTCGCCGGCCAGCACCAGCGCACCATCGGCGGTTTGCTGCAAGGCGCCGGCAAAGGGTGCCTGCACCGGGGTGCCCACGGGCACCCGCAATTCAACGTGCAGGGCACAGGTTTCGGGCTCTTGCGGGTTGTCGATGTGGGTGCGCGACAAACGATACTGGCCATGCAGGGACGTTGCCAGGCCAGTATTGCCGGCTTGCTCGGTGAGCAAAATTTGATCAATGCCTTGCTGTTCCCAGTTGCCGGCTTCGAACAATGGGCTTAATACCCCCAGGTCGACGCGGTTGAAGGCTTGCCCGGCCAACGTCGGCAACAACAGCGCTGCGTTTTGCACAGGAGAAGCTGGCCCGGCCAGGCCAACGCTTTGCAGGATGGCGGCTTCCATCAACGCGAACGGGATGGAAGTGGCAACGTCGAAAATCTCCAACTCGTGGCTCAGGTTGTCGCGGCTGTAGCTGTTGCCCGGGTCGATACTGACCTGCTGTTCGCCGCTGAGCACCAACACCGCCGCACGGGCCACGATCAAGGGCCAAAGCGCCTTGAGCTCGTGCTGCGTGAGCGGGTTGACCGCGTGATAGGCCTGGATGGCCGGGAGGATTCGCAGCGGGTCACCTTCGGCATGGTGCAGCAAGGCCGCGCAGGTCACCGACAGGTCAGCAATCCGCCAGGTGCGGATCAGGTCGCCAAAATCGATGATGCCCTGCAGTTGCCATTGGCGCTGGGCGTCGCGCTGCCAAACGGCATTGTCGTCAGTGATATCCAGGTGCACCGCTTGCACAGGCAGGTGCGCCAGCAAAGGTTGCAAATGGCCCTGGGCTTGGGCAGCGGCATCGGCGACGCGGGCGTTACGCTGGGCGTCGGTGATCACCGGCAGCAGATGGTCGATCAGCGCCTGGGCATGGCGTGGGTCCCACTGCAAGGTGCGCTCAAGGCCCGGATGGTCGAAATCGGCCAAGGCCTGGTCGACCTTGGCACACACATCTCCGAGGGCGGCCATCAGCTCGGCGCTCATGTGTTTCAAATGGGTCAGCGAGTGGCCGTCGATGTAATCGAGCAAGCGCACTTGCACGGCCTGGCCGTTGACTTGCAATGGCAATAATTGACGACCTGACTTTGCGCTGACGACAGCCGGCACCGGTAGCCCTTTGGCTGCCAGGTGTTGCAGTGCCGCATGCTGCGCTTCAAGCTCCACGGCGGCATAGTCACCGTGACAGATTTTCAGCACAAATCGGCCAGCTTCGCTGTCGACGCGAAAATTCAGGTCCTGCTGGCTACCCAGCGAACGCAGTGTGCCACCCCGGTCATAATGCTCCTCAAGCAGCGCCCTTGCCTGGTCGGCACTCACTTCAGGGCCTGGCAAACTGGAACGATGGATCAGCGTGGAGAGCGACATACAACAGCCTCGGTGGTTTTTTTGTGGCTATATCGCCACTGGCCAGCCTGTTAAGCAAGGGGATGCGCTACAAAAAGATAAAGTAGCCGACGGAAGATGACGATAAAATCACCCTTCCAATTCGTGCGCACTTCCCACAATCGCTCTAGTCTGGTCCTTTGACTTCATCGGCTTGATCGCCGGGCGATACTCGCTCTTTGTCCGCAATGGAAGAAAGGCAATCGACATGCGTATTCTTATTACCGGCGGCGCTGGTTTTATCGGCTCGGCACTGGTTCGTCACCTGATCGAAAACACCGGGCATGAAGTGCTCAACCTCGACAAATTGACCTATGCCGGTAACCTGGAATCGCTCGCCGGCATCGCCACCAACACCCGCTACGAATTCGTCCAGGCCGACATCGTCGACCAGCCCGCGGTGAGTACCGTGCTTGCGCGCTTCGAGCCCGATGCAATCATGCATCTGGCTGCCGAATCCCATGTAGACCGCTCGATCGACGGCCCTGCGGATTTCATCCAGACCAATATCGTCGGCACCTACAGCTTGCTCGAAGCCTGCCGCGCTTACTGGCAGCAGCTGCCCCAGGACAGGCGCGCCGCTTTTCGCTTCCATCATATTTCCACCGATGAAGTGTTTGGCGACTTGCACGGCGTCGACGATTTGTTCACTGAAACCACGCCCTATGCGCCCAGCTCGCCCTATTCGGCCAGCAAGGCAGCCTCCGACCATCTGGTTCGGGCCTGGCAGCGCACCTACGGCCTGCCGGTGCTGATCACCAATTGCTCGAACAACTACGGGCCGTTCCACTTTCCTGAAAAGTTGATTCCCCTGGTGATCCTCAACGCGCTCGCCGGCAAACCCTTGCCGGTCTACGGCAATGGCCTGCAAGTACGCGATTGGCTGTACGTGGAGGACCACGCTCGCGCCCTGCTCAAAGTGGTAACCGAAGGCAACGTCGGGGAAACCTACAACATCGGTGGCCACAATGAGCAGAAGAACATCGACGTAGTGCGAAGCATCTGCGCGTTACTCGAGGAACTGGCGCCGCACCACCCTGCAGGCGTCAATCATTACGCCGACCTGATCAGCTTCGTTGCGGATCGCCCGGGGCACGATCTGCGTTACGCCATCGACGCCAGCAAGATCGAACGCGAATTGGGCTGGGTCCCACTGGAGACCTTCGAAAGCGGCCTGCGTAAAACCGTGCATTGGTACCTGGAAAACCTGGAATGGTGCCGCAGGGTCCAGGATGGCAGCTACCAGGGTGAACGACTGGGCTTTACCGACCCCAAGGATCTGATTGCATGATGAAGGGCATCGTACTGGCTGGCGGGTCGGGCACACGCCTGCACCCGATTACCCTGGGCATCTCCAAACAACTTCTACCTGTTTACGACAAACCGATGATCTATTACCCGATCTCGGTGCTGATGCTGGCTGGCATCCGCGAGATCCTGGTGATCTCGACACCCCAGGATCTGCCCCAATACCGCCAGCTTCTGGGGGATGGCAGCCAGTTCGGCGTGCAGTTCTCCTATGCCGAGCAACCATCGCCAGAAGGTCTGGCCCAGGCCTTCCTGATCGGCGAGAAGTTCATCGGTGACGACTCGGTCTGCCTGATCCTGGGCGACAACATCTTCCATGGTCAGGGTTTCAGCAGCCAGCTCTTGCGTGCCACCACGCCGTCCAAAGGTGCGACGGTGTTCGGCTACTGGGTCAAGGACCCACAGCGCTTTGGCGTGATCGATTTCGACGAACAGGGTCACGCCCTCTCGATCGAAGAAAAGCCTGCGCAGCCCAAGTCCAGCTACGCCGTGACGGGCTTGTACTTTTATGACAACGACGTCATCGAGATTGCCCGCAACGTAAAGCCCTCACCCCGTGGAGAGCTGGAAATTACCGACGTCAACAATGCCTACCTCGCACGCGGCGACCTGCGCGTCGAACGCTTTGGCCGCGGCTTCGCCTGGCTCGATACCGGCACCCATGACAGCCTGCTGGAGGCCTCGCAATACGTGCAGACCATCGAGCATCGCCAGGGCCTGAAAGTGGCCTGCCTGGAAGAGATCGCCTACCAGAACCACTGGATAGACCGCGAGCAGCTACTGGAACGTGCAAAGGCTTTCGGCAAGATAGGTTATGGCCAGTACTTGTACACCCTTGCAGGGGAAAGCCGATGAAAGCCATCGCCACCGATATCCCGGAAGTCGTGATCATCGAGCCGAAAGTCTTCGGCGACGAGCGTGGTTTTTTCTATGAAAGCTTCAACGCACGCGCCTTCGAAGAGGCGACCGGTGTTGTTGAGCAGTTCGTTCAGGACAACCACTCACGCTCGCAAAAAGGCGTGTTACGTGGCTTGCACTATCAGCTGGAAAACACCCAGGGCAAACTGGTTCGAGTCACCGCTGGTGAAGTGCTGGATGTTGCCGTGGACATTCGCCGCAGCTCGCCGACCTTCGGCCGCTGGGTGAGCGTGCGGCTATCGTCGGATAATAATCGCCAGCTCTGGGTGCCCGAAGGCTTCGCCCATGGCTTCGTCGTGTTGAGCGACTACGCCGAGTTCCTCTACAAGACCACTGACTACTACACCCCCAGTGCCGAACGCTGCATCCGTTGGGATGATCCGGATCTGGCAATCGACTGGCAGCTCCACATGCCGCCGCAATTGTCGGTCAAGGATCAGGCTGGCAAGCTTTTTAAAGAGGCAGATCTGTTCCCATGAACCAGCTGCCCTTGAAGATTTTGATCAGTGGTCAACACGGGCAAGTTTCCCGGGAATTGCAGCAGCGCCTGGGTAGCACTGCCCAGTTGCATGTGCTGGGCCGGGATCAACTGGACCTGAGCCATCCCGAAGCCATCCGCGACCAGGTTCGGCTATTGAAGCCGGATCTAATCATCAATGCCGCCGCCCATACCGCGGTCGACCAAGCCGAGACCGAGCCGGAACTGGCCTTCGCCATCAACGCAGTGGCTCCCGGTATATTTGCCGAAGAAGCCGCGCGCCTTGGCGTACCGTTGGTCCACTATTCCACCGACTATGTCTTCGACGGTAGCAAGACCCGCCCTTACACCGAAGCCGATGAGCCCAACCCGCTCGGCGTCTATGGCAATAGCAAGCTGGCTGGCGAGCGAGCCATCGCTGCTGTTGACGGGCAGCATCTGATTCTGCGCACCAGTTGGGTCTATTCATTGCACGGGCGTAATTTCCTGCTGACCATGCAACGCCTGCTTCAGGAAAAGCCGGAGCTGCGCGTGGTCGCCGACCAGATCGGTGCACCGACCTGGGCTGGAACCATTGCCAACAGCACCTGCGCCCTGATCGAGCGCTGGCAACAGGGACAAACCGGGCCCTGGGGCATTTACCACCTGACAGCACAAGGCGAGACGTCCTGGTTCGGCTTTGCCGAAGAGATCGGCCGGTATCTGCAAGCTTCGGGCAAACCTTGTGCGCGAATCGAGCCAATCCCGTCGAGCGCCTATCCAACCCCGGCCAAAAGGCCATTGAACTCACGTCTGGATTGCAGTCGCCTGCAGCAGCAATGGCAGGTCAGCCAGCCAGACTGGCGCCAAGCGCTGCGTGAGTGCCTCGCCTAGCGCATAATGCGCCGGACCTACCCGGCGCATTTGCACTGACCATGACCGAAATCGCTCCTCGTCGCCCCCGCTGGCGCAGCCTGGCCCTTCTTGCACTGTGCCTGGCACCGTTGCTGTGGCCTCTGCAACACTTGGCCGAACGCTATTACCGCAACGAACTGATCGAGCAGAACCGGCAGACGCTGGACTTGTATGTCGCCAACCTGCTCGGCACCTTGCACCGCTATGAAATCCTGCCGCAGATCCTTGGCGACCTGCCGGCCTTGCGTGCCGTGCTGGCCGCACCCTTGCAGATCGAGTCGCTGACCAATGCCAACCGTCTGCTGCAGGACATCGCTACCCAAACCGGTGCAGAGGTCATGTACCTGATGGATGTGAAGGGCAATACCCTGGCTGCCTCCAACTGGGACAAGGCCGACCGTTTTATCGGCCGCAACTTCGCCTTCCGCCCTTATTTCAGAGAAGCTGCCGCTGGCCGGCTCGGGCGCTTCTTCGGCCTGGGCACCACCTCGGGCAAGCGCGGCTACTTCTTTGCTGCAGCGGTGCGCGATGGCGAAAACATCATCGGCGTGCTGGTGGTCAAGGTCGACCTGGACCACACCGAAACGCTCTGGGGCAACACGCCGGAACAGTTACTGGTAGCCGACCACAATGGTGTCATCATCCTGACTTCACGCCCGCAATGGCGTTTTCGCGCGACCCGCGCGCTCAGCGAAGCAGAACGCACGGCAATCGTAGCCAACCAGCCCTACCCGACCCGCGAACCGCAGCCATTGAACCTGGATCACAACGCCTGGCTGACCCAGACCCAGACCATGCAAGAGACCGGCTGGCAGGTCAGTATCCTGGCCCCGCGCACCCTGATAGACCGCCCGGTGCGCACCGTGGTTGCCGTGGGCGGCGCGGCCTTGCTGGTGTTGATGCTGTTGCTCGGGCTGATGATGCAACGCCGCCGGCACTACCTTGACCGCATCGCCCTGGAAGCCCATGGCCGGCAAGAACTGGAAAAGCGCGTGATGGAACGCACCAGCGACCTGGAGGGCCTTAACCGACGGCTCAAGACCGAAGTGCTCGAACGCGAGCAAGCGCAACAGGAATTGGTGCGTGCCCAGGATGAGCTGGTCCAGGCTGGCAAGCTGTCGGCGCTGGGAACCATGTCGGCCAGTATCAGCCATGAGCTCAACCAGCCCCTGGCCGCCATCCGCAGCTATGCCGAGAATGCCGAAATCCTCCTCGACCACCAGCGCACGGAAGACGCACGCGGCAACCTCAAACTGATTGGCGAGCTGACCGGGCGCATGGCGTCGATCATCGCCCACCTGCGCGCATTCGCCCGCCGCGACCGGCACGCGCCGGAAAGCGTCGCCTTGCAACCTGCCCTGGAGGATGCCCTGGCGCTGCTGTCACAAAGACGCCGGGCCATGGCCGTGGAGTTGGTGCGCGACATGCCCGATGCGACCTTGTGGGTGCAGGCCGGTGAAACCCGCCTGCGCCAAGTCTTGGGCAACCTTTTGGCCAATGCCCTCGATGCCCTGACCGAAAAAGCCACGCCACGAAAACTGTGGCTGAGTGCCGAACGCGTCGCAGATGGCGTCAACCTGTACATACGCGACAATGGCCCGGGTTTTACCAGTGAGGCCTTGAGCCGGGCCCGCGAGCCTTTTTTTACCACCAAGACCCGTACCCAGGGGCTTGGCCTGGGGCTGGCGATCTGCGATACCTTGATGCGTGCCCTGGGCGGCGAACTGATCCTGGCCAACCACCCTCAGGGCGGCGCCCTGTTGACAGTGCACCTGCTGGCCGCAACGCCTGGCGCCAACCTTCAACCTCCAGAGGACCCCACTGCATGAGTACGGACCACGCCATCGACAGCAAGATCCAGGTCGTGCTGATCGACGACGACCCGCATCTGCGCCAGGCGCTTGGCCAGACACTGGACCTGGCCGGGCTGAAAATTCTGCCCCTGGCCCAGGCCCAGGGCGTGGCAGCGCGCATCGAACGCGATTGGCCTGGGGTGGTGGTCAGTGACATCCGCATGCCGGGGATCGATGGCCTGCAGTTGCTTGAACAGTTGCATGCCCAGGATGCAGAACTGCCGGTGCTGCTGATTACCGGCCACGGCGATGTCCCCCTGGCGGTGCAGGCCATGCGCGCCGGGGCCTATGATTTTCTCGAGAAGCCTTTTGCCAGTGACGCCTTGCTCGACAGCGTGCGCCGCGCCTTGTCGCTACGCAAACTGGTATTGGATAACCGCAGCCTGCGCCTGGCATTGAGCGATCGCCAGGAGCTCAGTGCCCGCCTGGTGGGGCACTCTGCACCCATGGCGCGCCTGCGCGAACAGATCGGCGCCCTGGCCGCCACCAAGGCCGACGTGTTGATCCTGGGCGAAACCGGGGCAGGCAAGGAAGTGGTGGCGCGCGCCCTGCACGACCTGTCATCGCGCCGCGACGGGCCCTTTGTTGCCATCAATGCCGGTGCATTGGCCGAGTCGGTGGTCGAAAGCGAGTTGTTTGGCCACGAACCCGGTGCCTTCACCGGTGCGCAGAAGCGCCGCATCGGCAAGTTCGAGTTTGCCAATGGCGGCACGTTGTTCCTCGACGAAATCGAAAGCATGAGCATGGACGTGCAGGTGAAGCTGCTGCGTTTGCTGCAAGAGCGCGTGGTCGAACGCCTGGGTGGCAACCAACAGATCCCCCTGGATATCCGCATCATAGCCGCCACCAAGGAAGACCTGCGCCAAGCCGCCGACCAGGGCCGTTTTCGTGCCGACCTATACTACCGCTTGAATGTCGCGCCCTTGCGGATCCCGCCGTTGCGTGAGCGCGGCGAAGATATCCTGGTGTTGTTCCAGCATTTCGCCGACACCGCCAGCGACCGCCACGGCCTTCCCCGCCATGAGTTGCAGCCGGCACAGCGGGCGATGCTGCTGCGTCACACCTGGCCTGGCAACGTGCGCGAACTGCAAAACGCCGCCGAACGATTCGCCCTGGGCCTGGAACTGGCCCTGGACAATCAGGAGCCAGGCACGACGCAAGACAACAGTCTTACAAACACAAGCGGTGGGCTAAGCGAGCAGGTCGAGCATTTCGAACGTTCGTTGATCGCTGCTGAACTCGCACGGTCGCACAGTTCAATGCGCAGCCTGGCCGAAGCATTGGGCATTCCACGCAAGACGCTCCACGATAAACTGCGCAAGCACGGACTCAATTTCTCCTCAGGCGATGACCTGGAATAATTCACTGGAGGCCTGGGCATGAACCGCGACAACCGCTACCTGGAAACGATGCTCCACCGCGACATCCCCTTGACCCGGGAGATGGGCCTGACCGTGCTCAGCTGGCAAGACCGGCAATTGCGCCTGCAACTGCCACTGGCCGCCAACGTCAACCACAAGAGCACCATGTTCGGTGGCAGCCTTTACTGTGCGGCGGTCCTGGCAGGCTGGGGCTGGCTGCATCTGCGCCTGCGCGAAGAGGATATCGACGAAGGGCACATCGTCATTCAGGAAGGGCAGATCAGTTACCCGCTACCGGTCACCGGCGACGCCATCGCCTTGTGCGATGCACCCGATGAAAAGGTCTGGCACAAGTTTCTTGCGACCTATGATCGCTACGGGCGTGCGCGCCTGAACCTGCAGACGCGGGTGACCAATGTTGGTAGCGATGAGGAGGCGGTAGTGTTCAGCGGGCAGTACGTGTTGCACCGTTAGGCCCGGGCCAGCTCCAACAGTGCCGCCCGCCAAGGCGCCTTGGCAGGCAGCGCCAGAAAGGACGGGTTGAGCAACGACTCCCGCGCCGGATAGCTGAACGGTTGGCCATCGACCTCCAGCACTTCGCCCCCGGCGCCTTCGAGCACGCCTTGGGCTGCGGCCGTATCCCACTGCGACGTCGGGGCCAGGCGTGGGTAACAATCGGCGGCCCCTTCGGCCAGCAGGCAGAACTTCAACGAGCTGCCGACATTGGCCAACTGCAACTCGCCCAGCTTTGCACCCAAACCTGCCAGTAAACGCGCCTGCTCAGGGCTGGAGTGTCGACGGCTGGCAACTACAGTGAACGCCTCACCTGCCGCAGGCTCCGTTCTTACCCGAATCGGCAAGGCTTCACCGTCTGCCTCGGCACGCCATGCGCCAAGCCCGGCACCACCGAAATAGCAGCGTCCATTGGTCGGTATCGCGACCACGCCGAACACCACCCGCCCCTGCTCGACCAAGGCAATGTTGACGGTGAACTCTTCGCTGCCAGCAATGAACTCCTTGGTGCCATCGAGCGGGTCGACCAGCCACCAGCGCTGCCAGACTTGTCGCTCTTCAAGCGTGATGCCGCAGTCTTCTTCGGAAAGAATCGGGATACTGGCATCCAGTGCCTTGAGACCGTCGACGATCACATGATGGGCGGCCAAGTCCGCGGCCGTCACCGGGGAGTCGTCAGCCTTGGCCACGACCGCCACGTTGGCCCGCCAATGAGGAAGGATCGCCGTGCCCGCCTGGCGCGCGATCTCGATTACGCCGGGCAACAAGGGGTGCGCCTGGGCCGCAATTTGCTGGTTCATAGGCTGAACGCCCCCCGCTGAATCAGCAGATCGCGAGCCAGGTATAACGCTGCCAAGGCCCGCCCTTCAGAAAATTGCGGGTGTTGGGCCAATGCCGACAACTCACGCAGGTTGACCCGGTCGACGCGCATTGGCTCCGGCTCATCGCCTTCCAGGCGCTCTTCATAGAGATCGCTGGCCAACACCACCTGGATCTTCTGGCTCATGTAACCTGGCGACAACGACAACTCGGTCAGGTGCTCAAGCTGGCGCGCACCGAAGCCCGCTTCTTCTTTCAGTTCACGGTTGGCTGCCGCCAACACATCTTCGCCCGGCTCGATCAGGCCTTTGGGCAAGGACAATTCGTACTCATCGGTACCGCCGCAATATTCCTCGACCAGAATCACATGCTCGGCATCGATCAAGGCTACGATCATCACCGCGCCATACCCGGCCCCGCGCCCCACCAGGCGCTCGTAGGTGCGCTCGGTACCGTTGGAGAAGCGCAGTTGCACCGCCTCTACCCGGAATAGACGGCTGCTGGCGACAATCTCGCGAGCAAGGACGGTTGGTTTCTGGCGCATGGGGCGGCTCCTTGGCGTGAACGGGTTACTATACCGTGGCTGACCCTTGCGCTGACTACTGTTGCTCTATAACTGCTCGAGAATCTTTCGTATGCCATCCATAGCCTGGCGCAATATCGACACCGTTCTGCTGGACATGGACGGGACCCTGCTCGATCTGCATTACGACAACCACTTCTGGCTGGAGCATTTGCCCCAGCGCTACGCCGAGCTGCATGGCATCAGCCGCGCCATGGCCGAGATGGAGTTGCAACCACTGTTCGAAAAGAACGCCGGCAAGCTGTGCTGGTATTGCCTGGATTTCTGGAGCACAGAGCTCAAACTGCCAGTTCGTGAGCTGAAACTGGAAACGGCCGACCTGATCGCCTTGCGCCCCGATGCCGATACTTTCCTGGCGGCGATCAAGCGGGCCGGCAAGCGGGTCATCCTGATCACCAACGCTCACCGCGATTCGTTGTCATTGAAACTGGAGCGTGTGGAGCTGGCGCCGTATTTCGAGCGGCTGATCAGCTCCCATGACTATGGTTTCGCCAAGGAAAGCCCGCAGTTCTGGAGCGCGCTGCACGAAGACATCGGCTTCGACCCGGCTCGCAGTTTGTTTATCGACGATACCTTGGCGATTTTGCGCAGTGCCCGTGCCTTTGGCGTCGCGCACCTGCTGGCGGTGCGTGAGCCGGACAGCCGCCAAGGGCCGCGGGACACGCAAGAGTTCGCGGCGCTTGAGGATTATCGGGAGTTGATCGAGGGCTTGTAGGCCTTCGGCCATCGCGGGCAAGCCCGCTCCTACAATTCAGCGCAGTTCATGTAGGAGCGGGCTTGCCCGCGATGGCCGAAGGCCCAAAGCAAATCAATCCGGAATCCGCAACGACTGCCCAGGATAAATCTTGTCCGGATGCGAAAGCATCGGTTTATTGGCCTCGAAAATCTTGTTGTATTTGTTGGCGTCGCCGTACACAGCCAGGGATATGGCGCTCAAGGTGTCCCCCTTTTTCACTACGACAAAACGCGCCGCCGCTACAACTGGGCCTGTTACGGTGATCTGATCATCGACACTACCAACGCCTGCGATATTGCCCACGGCCAACAGAATTTTTTCCTTTTCCTCCTGGCTGGCGACTTCACCGGTGACCGTCACCTTGTCGCCATCGACGGTGGCTTGCACATTCGGATTACCCAAGCCGACCTTGGCAATATGTTCCTTGAGTTGCTCACTGGCGTTGGCATTGCCTGGCGTCAGCAAATCCAGCAGTTTCTCACCCGCTTCTTTCACAAAGCTCAAAAGACTCATACCCATGCTCCTTGGTTTCGATGTCTGGAGCCAAAAGTCTAGTCAAGCCCAGTACAAAGCTCCGGCAACCCGACCAACGACGCATCCCCCGAGCGAACAGCAGGCGCGTTAGAATCCACTGCCAGCAAGAATCCGGAGCGAAAATGGACATCAAACAGCTGAAATTTCTCATCGCCCTGGATGAGACGCGGCACTTCGGCCGCGCGGCGGCAAGCTGCCATGTCACCCAACCGACCTTGTCCATGCGCCTGCGCAACCTGGAAGAAGAGCTGGAGCTGTCGCTGGTCAACCGTGGGCAACGCTTCGAGGGTTTCACCGCTCCCGGGGAGCGCGTCCTGGCCTGGGCACGTTCGGTACTGGCCGCCTATGACGGCCTGCATGCCGAGGCAGCAGCCTGTCGCGGGCACCTGGTGGGGACTTTGCGCCTGGGCATGGTGCCACTCTCGAGTTTCGACCCGCTGCCTATGCTGCAACGCCTGCATCAACAGCATCCCAACCTGCGCTTCGAATTGAGTTCGCTAAGTTCCGAGCAGATCCTCGAGCAATTGAGCAGCAACCGCCTGGACATCGGCATTTCCTATCTGGAGCGCCTGGACACCGAACGCTTCGAGTCCCTGACCTTGAGCGAAACCCGCATGGGCCTGCTGTTCGACCAGCGGCATTTCGACTTTGGCGAACAGGCGCTCAGCTGGGAGGCCCTGACACAGCTGCCGCTAGGCTTGCTCACCAGCGGCATGCACTTTCGACAATCCATCGACCACAACTTTCACAGCCGCGGCCTGAACCCCCAGCCCATATTGCAGACCGACGCCGTTCATCAATTGGTGCAGGCGGTCCATGGCGGTTTGTGCTGCGCGATCATGCCGTTGGACGGAGGCCTCGAAGCGCTGACCGAGCATTTGCGCCTGCAACCGATCGAACAGGCCAGCACCCTTGCCCCGCTGGGGTTGATCATGCGCCGTAGCGCACCTCGGTCAGCATTGGCCGAGGCCTGCTTCGAGCTGTTACGGCAATCCCCAACGCCGACATGATCGACGCCCTCTATCAAGGCATCGGTACTAGCAATTAGACGGCACCCGGCGAGCGGCCTAGGCTTAAGTCTGGATATCCTGCCGGTATGAACCCATGAACTCCAAGCGCCCGGCTTGCGCGGCGCCTGCATCGCCGAGCACTGCACCCGCCGCCAGCCAAAGCTACAGTTACAGCCATCTCGACCAGGCCAGTTCGAGCAGCACCGCGCTGGCCGAAGAGGTCGCCCTGGCGATTGCCTATAACGGCATCAGCCAAGCGGTGATGCTGGTAAGCCCCACGGACCTGGAAGACTTTATCGTCGGGTTCAGCATCGGCAGCGGCATCATCGCCTCGGCCGACGAGATCTATGACGTCAAGTTCAGCGGCAACGGCTCGGCCCAACATGCCGACGTGCAGATCGCCAGCCGAGCATTCTGGAACCTCAAGACCCAACGGCGGCAACTGGCCGGTACCAGTGGTTGCGGCTTGTGCGGTGTCGAAGCCGTTGAGCAGGCATTGCCTGAACTGGCGACCTTGCCCGGCGCGCCACTGCCACCGGCGCACTGGCTGGAGGGCCTGCGTCAGCGCATCGGCGAGTTCCAGCCCCTGGGCCAGCATTGCGGGGCAGTCCACGCAGCGCTGTTCATGAACAGTCAAGGTGAGCTGTTGATGGGCCGCGAAGATATCGGCCGGCACAACGCCTTGGACAAGCTGATCGGTGCCCTGGTGCGCCAGCAGATTTCCCTCACCGGTGGCGTTGCCATTGTCACCAGCCGCTGCAGCCTGGAGCTGATCCAGAAGGTGCTGCGCGCCGGCATCCAGACCCTGGTCAGCCTGTCTTCACCCACGGGCCTTGCGCTGCAATGGGCACGCCAACACAACCTCAACCTCATACACCTGCCGCAACACAGTGCGCCGCGGGTCTACAGCCCTGCGATGGAGAGTTCTGCGTGAGCATGCAACATCGAGCCGATCAAACCCCTACCCCCCACTATAAGCCCTACCATGGCGCCGCCGGCGGCTGGGGCGCCTTGCGCAGCGTGGCCCAGGCCTGGCTGGGCAGCAACAATGCCCTGAAGAACATCCGCGCGCTGCTCAAGACCAACCAGAACGGCGGCTTCGACTGCCCGGGCTGCGCCTGGGGGGACTCGCCGGAAAGCGGTATGGTCAAGTTCTGCGAAAACGGCGCGAAGGCCGTCAACTGGGAAGCTACCAAGCGCCGTGTCGACTCGGCCTTCTTCGCCCGGCATAGCGTCAGCGCGCTGCTGGAGCAAAGCGACTATTGGCTCGAATACCAGGGCCGTCTCACCGACCCCATGGTCTATGACGCCGCCTCCGACCGCTATCAGCCGATCAGTTGGGAAAACGCTTTCAACCTGATCGCCAAGCACTTGCGGAGCCTGGAAAGTCCCGATCAGGCGGAGTTCTACACTTCGGGCCGGGCGAGCAATGAAGCGGCCTACCTGTACCAGTTGTTCGTGCGCGCCTACGGCACCAACAATTTCCCGGACTGTTCGAACATGTGCCACGAGGCCAGTGGTGTCGCCTTGTCGCAGAGCATCGGGGTCGGCAAAGGCACCGTCACCTTCGACGACTTCGAGCATGCCGATGCGATTTTCGTCTGGGGCCAGAACCCCGGCACCAACCACCCACGCATGCTTGAACCCCTGCGCGAGGCGGTCAAGCGTGGCGCCCAGGTGGTGTGCATCAATCCGCTCAAGGAGCGCGGCCTGGAGCGCTTCCAGCATCCGCAGCACCCACTGGAAATGCTCACCAACGGCAACCGCCCGACCAACACTGCCTACCTGCGCCCGGCGTTGGGCGGCGACATGGCACTGATGCGCGGCATGGCCAAATTCCTGTTGCAATGGGAGCGCGAAGCCCAGGCCAGTAATGCGCCGCCGGTGTTCGACCATGCTTTCCTCAATGAACATACCGCCGCCGTACAGGAGTACCTGGCCATCGTCGATGCCACACCGTGGGAACAGATCGTCGAACAGTCCGGGCTGAACCTCGCCGATGTGGAACAGGCCGCGCATATGTATCGCACTGCCAAGAATGTGATCATGTGCTGGGCCATGGGCATCACCCAGCACCGCCATTCGGTGCCGACCATCCAGGAAATCGCCAACCTGATGCTGTTGCGCGGCAACCTGGGCAAGCCCGGCGCCGGCCTGTGCCCGGTGCGCGGCCACAGCAACGTGCAGGGCGACCGCACCATGGGCATCAACGAGCGCCCACCAGCAACCCTGCTCGATGCATTGGAAAAGCGCTTCAAGTTCAAGGTGCCGCGGCATAACGGCCACAATACCGTCGAAGCCATTCACGCCATGCTCAAGGGCGATGCCAAGGTGTTCATCGGCCTGGGTGGCAACTTCGCGCAGGCTACTCCGGACAGTGCCCGCACCGCCGAAGCCCTGCGCAACTGCGAGTTGACCGTGCAGATCAGCACCAAGCTCAACCGTAGCCACCTGATCCACGGCAAGGAGGCATTGATACTGCCGTGCTTCGGCCGTACCGACATCGACCAGCAGGCCGAAGGGCCGCAAGCGGTGACAGTGGAAGACTCGTTCAGCATGGTCCACGACTCCCATGGCCAACTGCAGCCGCTGTCAGCGCAGATGCGCTCGGAGCCGGCCGTGATCGCTGGAATTGCCGCTGCGACCCTGGGCACGCATCCGGTGGACTGGAACTGGCTGATTGGCGATTACCGCCGTATACGCGACTTGATCGCCGATACCATTCCAGGTTTCACGGATTTCAACAAACGCCTGGAACACCCGGGGGGCTTTTACCTGGGCAGCAGCGCTGGCGAGAGACGCTGGCACACCAGCAGTGGCCGAGCCAACTTCAAGGCCAACCTCCTGCCGGCCGACCTGATTCATGAGCGCGTGCGTGAAACGGGCCAGACTCCCGACCTGATCATGCAGTCGATGCGCTCCCACGATCAGTACAACACCACCATCTATGGCCTCGATGACCGCTATCGCGGGGTCAAGGGCCAGCGCGACGTGTTGTTCGTCAACGAAGCCGACATCATCCGCCTGGGTTTCAAGCCCGGGCAGAAGGCCGATATCGTGTCGTTGTGGAGCGATGGCCGAGAACGGCGGGTCGAGGGCTTCACCTTGCTGGCGTTCGATATCCCGGCAGGCCAGGCAGCGGCATACTACCCGGAGGTGAATCCGCTGGTGCCGCTGGAAAGCGTCGGCGATGGCAGCCATACACCGACATCGAAGTTCGTCGCCATCCGCCTTGAGGCGGCAAGTGAAACAGGGCGAATTCTATAGGTTAAGGCAGGGAGGTTGGCTACTTCGCGCAAAGGGCGTAAGGTAGCCAACAGCCATTAACCCCCCCGCAAAAAAGGCCTTTCCATCACTGAAAAGGCCCCTCGCAATTAAGCTATGACCGCCGAAAACACAAAAAGTTCCGCTTAAAAAACAGTAACTTAGCGAAATGTGTTGAAGTCGTGTTACTCGTCGGATTTCAATTGTCAGCCCTGTTACAGAGCCTCAGGATCGCCTCGTCATCCCTTTGAGGCTTTCTAGATGAAGTACTCCTCGATTCTCTTGTTGTCCCTTGGCTTGCTCAGCGGCGTTGCGTCGGCGGGCGGCACTACCGAAGCAGGTATAGGCGGCGCATTGGGTGGGGTATTGGGCTCGGTGGTCGGCCAGTCGATCGGTGGCAGCACCGGCTCTGCAATCGGTGCAGGCCTGGGCGGTGCTGCCGGTGGTGCGGTTGGCGCCAACAAGCACAGCCGTGGCGAAGCAGCGATTGGTGGTGCCCTGGGCGCAGCTGGCGGTAACGTGGTTGGTCGCAACATGGGCGGCACCACTGGCAGCCTGATCGGCGCTGCAGCAGGCGGTGGCGCAGGTGGCGCGCTGGGTAACTACATGGGCAGGGAAGCAGACGACGAAGATCGCGATGACGATCGTCGCTACCGTCGCGGCTACGACGACCGTCGCCACTACCATGACCGCGGCCATCACTACGGCCACCGCAAGCACCACAAACGCTGGCGTCACCGTTAATACCGCGTGAAACGCCCATTGGAAGGGCTGGCCGCAGCAGTCGCGGCCAGCTAGACCAACAACCCCTGCAACGCCCCTCGCAGCACTTCGGGAATCGCCACAGGCCGATTGCTCGCCCGATCCACGAACACATGCACGAAGCGCCCTGCCGCGCAGGCCTCCTCCTCCCCCGCCTTGAATACTGCCAACTCGTATTGCACTGAGCTGTTGCCCAGCTTGCCTACGCGCAGGCCGATTTCGATTCGCTCAGGAAAGGCAATCGAAGCAAAGTAGTCACAGGCCGAACTCACTACAAACCCGACCACTTCACCGTCATGGATATCCAGCCCGCCTTGCTCGATGAGGTAGGTGTTCACCGCTGTGTCGAAGAAGCTGTAGTAGGTGACGTTGTTCACGTGACCATATACGTCGTTGTCGTGCCAACGCGTCAGGATCGGCTGGAAGTGGCGATAGTCGGAACGTTGCGGGGTGCTTTCGGACATTGGCGGCTTCTCGTATGTATAAGCTCAGGAGCCCTTTCAGGGCATTCCAGGATCAGGTGCTCAAGTGGGCAATGCTCGCTTACCTGATCTATGAATACCAGTGAGCCCGGGCTGGCGTGTCTCATTCAAGCCAGTGATAAACCAGGTAGGCCGCCAAAAACAAAAAAGCCGCCCTTAAGGGCGGCTTTTTTTCAAACAGCTATCCGCAAGTTACAGCTGCGGACCGGCGTTCTTGATGGCATCGGAAACTTCAAACTTCTTGAAGTTCTCGATGAACAGCTTGGCCAGGGCCTTGGCTGATTCATCGTAGGCAGCCTTGTCTTCCCAGGTGTTACGTGGGTTGAGCAGGACGGTGTCTACGCCCGGTACCGACTTCGGTACGTCGAGGTTGATGGTGTCCAAGTGTTCGGTTTCGGCACCGATCAGTGCACCGCTCTGGATCGCTGCGATCACTGCGCGGGTGGTCGGGATGTTGAAGCGTTTGCCGACGCCATAGCCACCGCCGGTCCAGCCGGTGTTGACCAGGTAGACCTTGGAGCCAAAGCCGCGGATACGCTTGATCAGCAGCTCTGCGTACTCGCCGGCCGGGCGTGGGAAGAACGGTGCGCCGAAGCAGGTGGAGAAAGTCGACTTGATGCCGCTGCCCGAACCCATTTCGGTCGAGCCCACCAGTGCGGTGTAGCCGGACAGGAAGTGGTAGG
>CAYVPI010000027.1:0-43320 GCA_964453495.1 uncultured Pseudomonas sp.
AGTTGAACGACGCGGAAGACCAGGCCGAGCGCTTCATGGCCCAGGTGGCCGACAAAGACGCCGGTGACGACGAAGCCATGCACTACGACGCCGACTTCGTTCGCGCCCTGGAGTACGGTATGCCGCCAACGGCCGGTGAAGGCATCGGTATCGACCGCCTGGTGATGCTGCTGACCAACTCACCGTCGATCCGGGATGTGATCCTGTTCCCGCACATGCGGCCGCAAGCCTGATCGCAATGAACGAGCCGCCTTAAGGGCGGCTTTTTCATGCCTGAAAAAAACTGATCTACCGGACAAATTTTGAGGAATGCCTTCGTGACTCCTGCAATGGCTCTACAAGGTGCTGCTGGCGTTGCCACAGCAGTGGCGGAAAGTGTGCAGTATCAAGGCCGCAAGGCTAGCCGCCAGGGCAGCGAGCAGCGTCGTCAGGAAATTCTCGACGCGGCCATGCGCATCGTCGTGCGCGATGGCGTGCGTGGCGTGCGTCATCGTGCGGTGGCGGCCGAGGCGGGCGTGCCGTTGTCGGCCACGACCTACTACTTCAAGGATATCGACGACCTGCTGACCGACACCTTCGCCCAATACGTCGAGCGTAGCGCCGCATTCATGGCCAAGCTTTGGGAAAACACCGAAATCATCCTGCGTCAATTACTCGCCCAGGCCAGCAATGTGCCGTTGTCGCGGGCCCAGTTGGCCGACGAGATCGCGAAGATGACGGCAGAGTACGTGCAGCGGCAATTGCTCAATCGGCGCGACTACCTGATGGCCGAACAGGCTTTTCGCCAGGAGGCTTTGCTCAGCCCACGGCTGGCCGAACTGGTGTGCTCGCATCAGCAGATTCTGCTGCAGGGCACCTGCCAATTGCTGCAGGTAGTGGGCTCGCGTGAACCGCAGCAAGATGCCAAAGTGTTGACGGCGATTATCGGGCGGATGGAATATCAGGGGCTGCTCGAAAGCGAGCAGCCGCAGTCCGATGCCCAGATGCTCGCAATCCTCAAGCGGTTCATGCAATTGGTGCTGGCTTCGGAGTAAGTCGTGGTCCTGTCCTGGAGAATTGAATGAAAGCCTGGCACCTGGTATTGGCCTTGTCGTTTACGTTGTTGAGCGGTTGCCTGGTGACATTCAAGGAGCCGATTGCGGCTCACGAGGTGGCGCCTTCGGGCCTGCTCGGCAAGTGGACCAGCAAAGACGCCTGGGGTGAGGCACGCAACCTTCAAATCACCCGTGCGGGTGCCAATCAGTACAAGGCACTCAGCTCTATCAAGGGTAACCAGGCGAGCAAGGAGACCTACGGCTTCACCGCCTCGCGCCATGGTAATCGCTGGTACGTTTCGGCAGCTGTCCCCGAGGCGTTCGGTGCCAACTACACCATCGCCGGCTTCGACCTGACTGACGACCACGAATTGGTGGTCTACAGCCTGGACCTGGAGCGGATCGAGCAGGCGATTGGCGAAAAGCAGCTTGGCGGCGAGTCGTTTGATACCAGCGAGGGGCCAGGGTTGTTGGTGACCAGTTCCCTGGACAAGGTTTTCGCGTATCTGGATGACCCGGCCAACTCCGACGTGTTCGTCGAAGTGGCGCGTTTCCAGCGTCCTGCCAAGTAATCGATCGAGAAGGAGCTTCAGGTGGACGAGTACCAGCAGACGATTCGAACGCTGTCTGACCGCATCGTGCTGGCCCAGGCGCCGATTCGCGTGCTTGATGCAGTGAAATGGGACGACAGCATCCGCCAGGGCTTCCTTGATGCCAAGGGGCGCAAGATGCCGGCCATCGACCGGGCCTACTACGAAGCCAGGCCGCTGTCGTTCGACTCCAGTGCAGTGAAACTGGAGTTCCAGAATATCGAGCGCGATATCACCCGGCAGTTGGGACAGTTCAACCCGGTCGGGCAGATCATGCGGCGCATGTGCAAGGAATACCGCATGGTGGTGCGCATGCTCGAAGCGCGCGGCACCGAGGATTTCGGTCTGATCTCCCAGGAGCTCTATGGCGCGGCCTCCGATGCCTTCCACGCCGGTGACCCGACCTTGTCGGACCTGGGCATCATGCTCTCGGACTACCTGAACAACATCGACGTTCGCGGCGACCTCAAGGATGAACCAAAGAATCTCACCGCCAAGCAGGCCGTGGAGATGCTCCAGGGGCGTTTGAACAAAGTGTTTGGTGAAGCCGAAGACACCATCCGTGTGTTCGAGTCCGATGGTATCGTCGCCGATGCGGCCGCCGGTGCCGACTACATCAAGATCCGCGCCGACGCCATGTTCAACAGCCGCGATGTACGGGCCCTGGAAGTGCACGAGGGGCTGGTGCATGTGGGCACCACGCTCAATGGCTTGAACCAGCCGATCTGCACCTTCCTGGCCAAGGGGCCACCGTCTTCGACCGTGACCCAGGAAGGCCTGGCGATCTTGATGGAAGTCATTGCCTTTGCGTCCTACCCGACGCGTTTGCGCAAGCTGACCAACCGCACCCGCGCCATCCACATGGTGGAGGAGGGCGCCGACTTCCTGCAGGTCTACGAGTTCTTCCGCAGCCAGGGCTTTGAAATGGCCGAAAGCTACGGCAATGCCAGCCGGGTATTCCGCGGCTCGACACCTACTGGCCTGCCTTTCACCAAAGATTTGTCCTACCTCAAGGGCTTTATCATGGTTTACAACTACATTCAGTTGGCCGTGCGTAAAGGCAAGCTTGAGCAGATACCCTTGCTGTTCTGCGGCAAGGCTACGCTGGAGGATATGCGCACGTTGCGCCTGTTGGTCGACGAAGGCTTGGTGGTGCCACCCAAGTACCTGCCCGATCAGTTTCGCGACCTCAACGCCCTGTCGGCCTGGATGTGCTTCTCCAACTTCCTCAACCACTTGAGCCTGGACCGTATTGAAGCGGACTATTCGAACATTCTTTAGCCAACTGCTGCGGCCGCTGGCCCTCATCGCCCTGCTGGCGGGGCTCGGCGGCTGTAGTTCGTTGTTGTTCTACCCCGAGCCCGGCCTGCCATTCACGCCAGAAAAAGCCCACCTTCAGTTTCAGGACGTCTATATAACGGCGGCCGACGGCACCCGCCTGCATGGCTGGTGGCTGCCGGCCAAACCCGATGTACCGCTCAAGGGCACGGTGCTGCACTTGCACGGTAACGGCGGCAACCTGGCCTGGCACCTGGGCGGTAGCTGGTGGCTGCCGGCGCAGGGCTATCAGGTGTTGATGATCGACTACCGTGGCTATGGGGTGTCCCAGGGGCAGCCATCGCTGCCGGGGGTGAACCAGGACGTCGCTGCAGCACTGGACTGGTTGCAACAAGCCCCGGCGGTGCAGGGCAAGCCGCTGGTGTTGCTTGGCCAGAGCCTGGGTGGGGCGGTGGCCATCGATTACCTGGCCGAGCACCCCGAACAGCGTCAACGTTTCAAGGCCATGGTGTTCGATGGTGTGCCGGCCAGCTACCGCGATGTCGGCCGCTATGCCGTGAGTACATCCTGGCTCTGGCCGCTACAGGTGCCGTTGTCCTGGCTGGTACCGGACGGCGACAGTGCCATCCATTCCATCGATCGCCTGGGCGATACGCCGAAACTGTTCTACCAGAGCATCGACGATACGCTCGTGCCTCTTTCCAATGGCATCAGCTTGTATCAAGCTGCGCCGCCGCCCAGGGTCCTGCAACTGACCCGTGGCGGGCACGTGCAGACCTTCGCTGACAAGACGTGGCGCCAGGTCATGCTGCGGTTTCTGGATGATCCGCAGCATTTCAACGGGTTGCGACGCCTGGCCGAAGTGCCGAACTACCCCAAGGCCGTACCCGCAAAGCCTTCAGACGATGAAACCTTTGAGAGTTCGCAATGAGTGAAGAACGCAACGCCATTCCCCTGATCATCACCGGTATTTGCAGCATCCTCGGCACAGTGGGTGCCCTGTGGTACTACGGTTACCTGCACTTCGCCAAGCCCGAGGATGCGCTGCTGCTGTCTGACTTCACCATGCTCAAGACCGTGCCGGGCGAGGACTACAAAGTGTCCCTGAGCCCGGCGCCGCAAGTGGCCCAGTGCATTGATGGCGTGCTGGTGTTGTTCGATACCGAGCAGAAGGGTTTGACCGGGGTGCTGGTTGACCGCAAGAAGCAGGCGGTGCGCTGCATGGGGCAGGAGACGCCGCAGAAGGTTGAATAGTCGTTGATTGTGCGGGCCTCATCGCGGGCAAGCCCGCTCCTACAGCCTGGTGCTGACAGTAGGAGCGGGCTTGCCCGCGATGAGGCCGGTCAGTGCTTCTTATCGTTCTGCACCGAAAGGTCATGCAGATAGCGCCGCGAAAGCGCGAGAAAACGGGGTGTAGGCCCAATGTCTTCATACAATGGGTCACCCTCTTCGTCGGTGGCAACCACCTGCGAGCCCTTGACGTAGGGGAAGCTGGTTTCCAGTTCCTCCAGCGCCGCCCCCAGTAACTCACCGAGCAGCTCTTCGGGCTGGCGCTTGGGGTACATTTCGGCAATCGCCGCAAGGCGTGCGGCGGCTTCCACATCCAGGTGCAGGCTGTAGGCGGTCTTGGTCAGGCGGCCCTTGGCATTTTCTTCCCAGTGTTGGGCAAGCTCACGAATTTTCATATAGACCTCGCCACCGCGGCGGCACATAACCCGTATTGGGTGTTACTTCAGATTAGCTCTGTTTGTGCCGGGCAACACTTTGCTCACCTTGTAAGCAGGCGCTGGGCTGGGGCACTCTGTGTGCACGAGCCGTGTTTCTGAAGTGTTGCTGCACTGGAGAGAAGACCGATGACCGATATCGACGCGCGCTTGCGCGAGGACGTCCATTTGTTGGGCGAGCTGTTGGGTAACACCATTCGCGAGCAGCATGGCGAGGCGTTCCTGGAAAAGATCGAACGCATCCGTCGCGGCGCCAAGGCTGACCGTCGTAGCGCTGAAGTCAGCGCCGAGCAACTGAGTTCCAGCCTCAACGACTTGAGTGAGGATGAACTGCTGCCTGTGGCCAGGGCGTTTAACCAATTTCTCAACCTGGCCAACATCGCTGAACAGTACCAGTTGATTCGCCGCCGCGATGCCAGCCAGGTCGAGCCGTTTGAAGCCCGGGTATTACCCGAGCTGTTGGCGCGCTTAAAGGCCGCAGGCCACAGCGATGACGCACTGGCCCGGCAACTGGGGCGTCTGGACATTGAGTTGGTGCTCACCGCACACCCGACTGAAGTCGCCCGTCGCACCCTGATCCAGAAATACGACGCCATCGCCGCGCAACTGGCGGCCCAGGACCATCGCGACCTGATCCCGGCCGAGCGCGAGCAGATCAAGCAGCGTCTGCAGCGGCTGATCGCCGAAGCCTGGCACACCGAAGAAATCCGTCGGACCCGACCGACCCCTGTCGATGAAGCCAAGTGGGGCTTTGCCGTCATCGAGCATTCGCTGTGGCAGGCGATCCCAAACTACCTGCGAAAGGCCGACAAGGCCCTGCATGATGCCACCGGCCTGCACTTGCCCCTGGAAGCCGCGCCGATTCGGTTCGCATCCTGGATGGGCGGCGACCGGGATGGCAATCCCAATGTCACCGCAGCCGTGACCCGGGAAGTGTTGCTGCTGGCGCGCTGGATGGCCGCCGACCTGTTCCTGCGCGATGTCGACAGCCTGGCTGCCGAGCTTTCCATGCAACAGGCCAGCAGTGCCTTGCGTGAAGTGGCCGGGGACAGTGCCGAACCCTATCGGGCGGTGCTCAAGCAATTGCGCGAACGGCTGCGGGCAACCCGCAACTGGGCGCATGCGTCGCTGCGCGAAACGCAGCCAGCGTCGGCCGATGTGCTGCATGACAACCATGACCTGCTAGCCGGGCTGCAGTTGTGCTATCAGTCGTTGCATGAGTGCGGCATGGGCGTCATCGCCAATGGTCCATTACTCGACTGCTTGCGCCGGGCCGTGACCTTCGGCTTGTTCCTGGTGCGCCTGGACATCCGCCAGGACGCCGCACGCCATACCGCCGCACTCAGCGAAATCACCGACTACCTGGGCCTGGGGCGTTATGCCGACTGGGATGAAGAAACGCGTATCGACTTTTTGCAACGGGAGCTGAGTAATCGGCGGCCGCTATTGCCGGGGCATTTCCGGGCCCAGGCGGAAACCGCCGAAGTACTGGCAACTTGCCGCGAGGTCGCCGCAGCGCCGGCAGCTTCGCTGGGCTCCTATGTCATTTCCATGGCCGGTGCCGCCTCCGACGTGCTGGCCGTGCAATTGCTGCTCAAGGAAGCCGGCCTGATGCGGCCGATGCGTGTGGTGCCGCTGTTCGAGACCCTCGCCGACCTGGACAACGCGGGGCCTGTGATGGAGCGCCTGTTGCTGTTGCCGGGTTATCGCGCCGGCTTGCATGGGCCGCAGGAGGTCATGATCGGTTACTCCGACTCGGCCAAGGACGCCGGCACCACGGCCGCCGCCTGGGCACAGTACCGGGCCCAGGAAACCCTGGTGCGGATCTGTCGCGAGCAACAAGTCCAATTGCTGCTGTTCCACGGCCGTGGCGGTACGGTAGGCCGTGGTGGTGGCCCGGCCCATGCGGCCATCCTTTCACAACCGCCGGGGTCGGTGGCCGGGCGCTTCCGTACCACCGAGCAGGGCGAGATGATCCGTTTCAAGTTTGGCCTGCCGGATATCGCCGAGCAGAACCTCAACCTGTATCTTGCCGCCGTGCTGGAAGCGACCTTATTGCCACCACCGCCACCGGAACCCGCCTGGCGTTCGCTGATGGATGAATTGGCGGCCGATGGCGTGCAGGCTTACCGCAGCGTGGTGCGTGATAACCCGCAGTTCGTCGAGTACTTCCGCGAATCGACACCGGAGCAGGAACTGGGGCGTTTGCCCCTGGGCAGTCGCCCGGCCAAGCGTCGGGCCGGGGGTATCGAAAGCCTGCGGGCCATCCCGTGGATTTTCGGCTGGACCCAGACGCGCCTGATGTTGCCGGCCTGGCTGGGTTGGGAAGCGGCGCTGAACAAGGCCCTGGAACGGGGCCAGGGCGAATTGTTGGCCAGCATGCGCGAACAGTGGCCATTCTTCCGCACGCGCATCGATATGCTGGAGATGGTGTTGGCCAAGGCCGATGCCGATATTGCCCGGCTCTACGACGAACGTCTGGTGCAACCGGAACTGCGACCTTTGGGTGCACATTTGCGCGACCTATTGTCGCAGGCGTGCGCAGTGGTGTTGGGCATGACCGGGCAATCGGTACTGCTGGCACATAGCCCTGATACCCTGGAATTCATCCGCTTGCGCAACACTTACCTCGACCCGCTGCATTTATTGCAGGCTGAGCTGCTGGCACGCTCCAGAGGGCGCGAAGCGGCGCTGGGCAGCCCTCTGGAGCAGGCGCTGCTGGTCACGGTCGCGGGTATCGCGGCCGGTTTGCGCAATACCGGCTGAGGGGCACAGGGGCAAAAAATGGGCGGTCACAGCACTCGAATGCGCCAATAACGACATCGTTTGCGCGCATTCGAGTGGGGTTGCACTTTGGTCAACCCGCCGCATACGTGGCCATCGGCAGGCCATTGCTGCAACTTTGGATGTCTTGTGTGGCCTGTGTGTGCTGTGTATCTTGATCAGCCTTTGGCCCACTTGTGGCCTGAACCAGATTCTGGGATTGGCCCCTGTGGCGAGCCCGACGATTTCATATAAAAAATTGAGGAGCACATCGATGCGCGTCATTCTGCTGGGAGCTCCCGGGGCCGGTAAAGGTACTCAGGCAAAGTTCATCACTGAAAAATTCGGTATTCCACAGATCTCCACCGGCGACATGCTGCGTGCCGCGGTCAAGGCAGGCACGCCATTGGGCCTGGAAGCCAAGGCCATCATGGATGCCGGCAAGCTGGTCTCCGATGAGTTGATCATCAACCTGGTCAAGGACCGTATCGCTCAGCCAGACTGCGTCAACGGTTTCCTGTTCGACGGTTTCCCGCGCACCATTCCTCAGGCCGAAGCGTTGGTCGCTGAAGGCGTCGAGCTCGATGCCGTGGTTGAAATCGCCGTCGAAGACGAAGAAATCGTTCAGCGCATTGCTGGCCGTCGTGTGCACGAAGGCTCGGGTCGTGTCTACCACGTGGTCTACAACCCGCCAAAGGTTGACGGCAAGGACGACGTCACTGGCGAGGCACTGGTGCAGCGCAAGGACGACACCGAAGAAACCGTGCGTCACCGCCTGGCGGTCTACCATGACCAGACCAAGCCGCTGGTAGACTTCTACCAGAAGTTGGCTACTACCAATGGCAAGCCGCAGTACAGCCACATCGAAGGCGTGGGCTCGGTTGAAGCCATCACTGCCAAGGTGCTGGAAGCATTGAGCTGATCAGCAGCCAAATGTGTGTACAACGGCCCGCTTGCGGGCCGTTGTTGTTTATAATGCCACTCTTTTTTCACTCGCTTGGAACCCCCGATGACCACCTTGCTGGCCCTGGATACCGCCACTGAAGCCTGCTCCGTTGCCTTGCTGCATGACGGCAAGGTCTTGAGCCACTATGAGGTGATCCCGCGGCTGCACGCGCAAAAGCTGCTGCCCATGATCCGCGACATGCTCGCCGAGGCCGGCACCGCGTTGTCGGCCGTCGATGCCATTGCCTTTGGCCGCGGGCCTGGTGCCTTCACTGGCGTGCGCATTGCTATTGGTGTGGTGCAAGGGTTGGCCTTTGCCCTGGATCGCCCGGTGCTGCCGGTGTCGAACCTGGCCTTGCTGGCCCAGCGTGCTTATCGCGAGCACGGGGCACGGCAAGTGGCCGCTGCCATCGATGCGCGTATGGATGAGGTCTATTGGGGCTGCTATCAGGAAACCGCAGGGGAGATGCGCCTGCTGGGCAACGAAGCGGTACTGCCCCCTGAACACGCCCACCTGCCGGCCGAGGCTAGCGGTGAATGGTTCGGTGCAGGTACCGGCTGGGGTTATGCCGAGCGTATCCCCGTAGCCCTCAACGGCCAGGATGCGACACTTTTGCCCCATGCCCTTGACCTGCTGACCCTGGCACGATTTGCCTGGGAGCGCGGTGAGGGTATGGCGGCCGACCTGGCCCAACCGGTGTACTTGCGCGATAAAGTGGCAACGCCCAAAGCCCGCTGAAGCGAGCAGGGTAAATTTTTTCACCGGTGATCAAACCTTTTCGCCAAGCTATGGTCCGTTTATCAGTGACGCATTTGCGAAGTGGCCAAAGTGCCGCTAGATTGCCATCATTGATAACGAGAATACCGTTATGCGCATAGACGGAGCTTCTTCACATTCCTATCCCATCAAGCGCCAGCCGCGCAAAGGCAAGGCGGTGGTTGATGAGTCGGTTGAAGATCTGGTTGGCGAGTTCGAGGTTAGCTCCGAACCAGCTGCCGCCAGCGCTGCCCGCGCTTCGGGTAACCGCATCGGCTCGTTGCCGGCTCGCCAGCAGGACATGATTTACCCGCGTGCCCACAGCAGCCGGACCGCCAAGGCCCTGGCCAGCTACCTCACCACTGCCAGTTTTGTTGATTGGGACATGGAAGTGTTGGGGCTCGACTTGCATATCTGACCGGATGCCTGAGCCACTGCTACCGTATTTTCTGGGTTGTCCGTCCTGGAGTGAAAACGCCTGGCGCGAGCACTTTTATCCGGACAACGCCAAACCCGCCGATTTTCTCTCCCTGTATGCCCAGATATTCAATGCCGTCGAGGGCAATACCACCTTCTACGCCCGCCCAGCACCGGCGACGGTTGAGCGCTGGGCCCAAAGCATGCCCGAGCACTTTCGCTTCACGGCCAAGTTCCCCCGCGACATCAGCCATGGCGGTGACCTGCGCCAGCAGTTGAATGCGGCCGAAGATTTTGCCGCATTGCTCAAGCCGCTGGGGCAGCGGGTCGCGCCATTCTGGCTGCAATTGCCGGCGACGTTTTCGCCGCTGCAACTGGCGGAGCTGGTGAGCTTTATCGACGAACTCGATCGACCCCTGGCGGTGGAAGTCCGGCACCCGGCATTCTTTGCCCGGGGCTTTGAGGAGCGAATGCTCAACCGGCTCTTGCTTGATCGAGGGGTAGAACGCATTTGCCTGGATCCGCGCGCCTTGTTCAGCTGCATTACGCGCACGCCGGCGGTGCTTCACGCCCAATCGAAAAAGCCTCGGGTACCACCTCGCCCGACGGCGTTCAGCCAATCCCCGCAGGTACGCTTCATCGGCCATCCGGAGCTGGCCGCTAACGAAACCTTCCTGCTGCCCTGGCTGGACAAGGTCGCAGCCTGGATCGAGGAAGGCCGCACCCCGTATGTGTTCCTGCACACCTCTGACAACTACCTGGCCCCCGCCCTGGCGCGCCGCTTCCACCAAGGCTTGATGGAACGATTGCCAGGCCTGCCGGCCTTACCTGAACTATACAGAGAACCTGTGAGCGAGCAGCTCGGGCTACTCTGACCCGTACCGGCCAACCCGCAAGGAGTGTGCGTATGGATGTTCAAACCCTGAGGGCCGAGGCATTCAAGGCCTTGCACGAGCGTGAGGGCGCTTTCGTGATCCCCAACCCGTGGGATGCGGGTTCGGCGAAGATGCTTGCCAGCCTGGGTTTCGAGGCGCTAGCCACCACCAGTGCGGGGCTGGCGTTTTCCCTTGGGCGGCCCGATGGTGAAGGGGCGATCAGCCGCGAAGAAACCTTGCTCAATGCCCAGTCGATTGTCGATGCCACGGCATTGCCGGTGGCGGCCGACCTGGAAAACGGCTTCGCTGACGACCCGGAAGGTTGCGCCGAAACCATCCGTCAGGCGGCGGCCGCGGGGTTGGTCGGCGGTTCGATCGAAGATGCCACTGGCCGAGCTGATGAGCCTATCTATCCGTTCGCGCAAGCAGTGGCGCGCATCGAGGCGGCCGTGGCGGCAGCACGTGGTTTGCCATTTCCATTCATGCTGACCGCGCGTGCGGAGAACTTCCTCAACGGGCGCATGGACCTGGACGACACCATCGCCCGCCTGCAGGCGTTCGCCGAGGCCGGGGCTGATGTACTGTACGCGCCGGGCTTGCGCAGCAGCGACGATATTCGCCAAGTGGTGCAGGCATTGGCGCCCAAGCCGGTCAATGTGGTGATGGGGCTGAGCGGGGTCAGGTTGACGGTCGCTGAGCTGAGCGCGTTGGGCGTCAAGCGCATCAGTGTCGGTTCGTCCATGGCACGGGCGGCCTACGGTGCTTTCTTCAAGGCTGCTGAAGAGGTTGTTGAGCGCGGCAGCTTCGACTTCGCCGAGCGTGCGATGCCCTTTGCCCAGATGAACCAACTGTTCAAGCGCTGAGTACGCCATGCCTGTCAGTATGCGCAGCGGGCTGGGAGTTGTGCTCGTCACAGCCCTGGCGCTGCTGGCGTGGCCGGGCAACTGGCATTTTCCCGATAGCTGGAACCCCTGGGCCATGCTGGATGTGCGCGAGCCACCGAACCTGATTACCCGTTTCAAGCTCGCACGCTTGCGCAGCGACGCGCAACTCTGTGACCAGGCCCTGGCCACCTCGACATTGCGCTATGCCCATCAGGCCGATTCCGAGGCCGGCAAGGGCTGCCCGTTGCGCAATGTAGTGCGGGTGCAAGGGTCGGCTGTGCGCTTTAGCAGCAGCTTTCTCGCCACCTGCCCGCTGGCGGTGGCCTTCGCCTTGTTTGAGCGCCACGCCTTGCAGCCGGCCGCCCAGGCGACTTTTGGCCAGGCTGTGGTGCAGGTGGATCATCTGGGCAGTTTTGCCTGTCGCAATGTCAACAACCGGGCCAACGGCCGTCGCAGCCAGCATGCCACGGCCAATGCACTGGACATCGCCGGGTTGCGGCTGGCCGATGGCCGGCGTATTTCAGTGTTGGCGGGATGGTCTGGCAAAAGCGATGAGGCAGCGTTTCTGCGCAAGGTGCAAAAGGGGGCTTGCCAGAGTTTCAGTTCGGTGCTGGGACCGGACTACAATGCCGCCCACCGTGATCACTTCCACGTGGACATGGGGCGGTGGTCGGTGTGCCGTTGAGTCAGGCGGCCAGGCGTACGTTCTGCAGGACCACCGGGCGGGTCCAGCTGATATCGAAGTCCAGGTGCTCCTGCTGCGCGCGCAGGGTGGCGACGTCGAATGGCTCGGGCTTTTTGTCGAGCAGGTTCATCTCGAACTCGGCGATCGGCAGGTGCAATGGGCGTGGTGCCGGTGCAGGACCCGGTTCGGGTAACGGTTGACCGGCGTTGAGTACCAACGGCCTGACCCATCCGCTCTCGAAGTCGAGCTGTTTTTGCTGGGCGATGATTTCTGCGGGTTCGAAGGGAATGGCGGGCTTGTCGAGCAAGTCCATTTCGAACTCGGCGATGGGCAGGAACAGCGCTTCAGGGGGCTGCAGTTCGGTGTCCTGCACATTGCACAGGCGTTGGCTGATGATCTGTGCCAGCACTTCGCTGCCGCCCAGGGGTTCGCCGGTTTTCTGATCGACCTTGCCCGCCGTCGCCACCACTGCCGGGTTTGCATCGCCCGCCTGGTCGGCTAGCGCCTGGGCAAAAAAGTCCTGCCACAGTTGGCTGACGCCGCCCAATGCCTGGGTATTGTGCCGGCTGAAGTCGCCAACGGGTGGCAAATAACCGAGCGATGCGTAATGAATGTCTGACATGGCAGTCGCGGAGCGTCCGGGTCTGGCAAAATATCGAATACTTTGGGTATCGGCCGGTTGCGCCGATCATTTAATTTTATGAGTGCAGGAATTCATGGTTGAGCAAATAGCGGGCAGCCGCATCCGGGTGCAAGCACTGAGCCCAGCGTGCCAGCCGCAAGCCGAGCAATGGGCAGCAAGGCTGCAATTGCCGCTGGCCGATGATGCTGCCGAGTTTGCAGTGCAGATCGGTGAAGCCGGCTTGCAGCTGCAGCAGCTCGGCCCGCAGGCGCCTGGCCCGGTGCGAGTGGACTTTGTCGAAGGCGCCGTTGCTCATCGTCGCCTGTTCGGTGGTGGCAGCGGGCAGATGATCGCCAAGGCCGTAGGCATCGCCCAAGGCGTGCGTCCACGCGTGCTGGATGCCACCGCGGGCCTTGGCAAGGACGCATTCGTGCTGGCGAGCCTGGGCTGCGAAATGAGCCTGATCGAACGTCAGCCACTGATCGCAGCCTTGCTCGAGGATGGGCTGGCACGTGCCCAGGGCGACGTCGAAGTCGGTGCAATCGTTGCCCGGATGCGCCTGCTGACCGGCAACGCTATCGAGTTGATGGGCGCCTGGGAAGGCGAGGCACCCCAGGTGATTTACCTGGACCCGATGTTTCCCCACCGCGACAAGAGCGCGTTGGTGAAAAAGGAAATGCGTGTGTTCCGCCCGTTGGTGGGCGATGACATGGATGCGCCGGCGTTACTTGCCGCCGCCCTGGCCCTGGCCAGCCACCGGGTGGTGGTCAAGCGCCCGCGCAAGGCGCCGTGCATCGACGGGCCCAAGCCAAGCCACTCGCTGGAGGGCAAGTCGAGCCGTTACGACATCTACCCGAAAAAAGCCCTCAAGGCCGATAAGCCCGCATAAACAACGCCACTACCTGCGCAACATGCTCCTCGGCTGCTTGCGCGTCGAGGGGCCCGGCGCAGCCAAGCAATAGCCTGAAGTTGGCGGCACCCTTGAGCAGGCAGAAGAAGTGCTCGGCGGCGTTGCGTGGCTTGTCGATGTGCAGTAAGCCGGTCTGGTCGATTTGGGTCAGCAGACCTTCCATCTCGCGTATTACACGCATGGGGCCAGCTTCAAAGAATATCTGGCTCAAGCGCGGGTCCTGGCTGCCCAGGGCCATGATCAAGCGATGCAGGTTGACCGATTCAGGGCTGCTGATCAGCGCCTGGAAACCGCGTCCGATATTCATCAATACGGTTTCGATCGGCACGCCTTCAGGGAGTTCGAAAAACAACTCGGGCAGCTGCGACTCACAGGTTGCGACGATGGCGCAGGAGAACAGCGTCTCCTTGTCGTAGAAGTGGCTGTACACCGTGAGTTTCGACACGCCGGCGGCTGCGGCAACGGCGTCCATGCTGGTGTTGGCATAGCCATTGTCGAGAAAAAGCGCCTTGGCGGCATCGAGGATCGCCTGACGCTTGGCCAGGTCCTTGGGGCGGCCCGGGCCGGTGGGTACTGCTGGATCATTAGGCATACAGGGCTGAAGTCCGGTTGTGCAAGTGGGCATCTTACCGCGTCTGATGCTTCGATTCTGGTGCAATGTTCTTCGTCTGACAGACATCAAGCGCGAATCTTCCAGTGGTTTGTAATCCTTCCTGGTATGACTCTTCCTGATTTTTTCGCTGGTGCTCCGAAGGGGTTTTCGGTCAATAGAATCGCGTCTCATTTTAAATTGAGACGCTGTTCGATGAAGCATTACCCGACTGCAAACAAACGCTCACTGGGCACAGGATTGTCTTCGACATTGGGTGTGGCCTTGATGAGTTGTTCGATGCCGGCCATGGCGCAATGTGAAGAGGCATGCGAGACAACAGTACTCGAGTGGGTCAAGGTTCAGGCGCAAGCCGAGCCAGGTTACCGCACCGAATACTCGGCTTCGGACAAATACGCCGTACCGCTTTTGGATGTGCCGCAGACCATTACCGTTATCCCCCAGCGGGTGATGCGCGAGCAGGGCGTACTGAGCCTGCGCCAGACCCTGTCGAATGTCTCCGGTATTACCTTCAATGCGGGGGAGGGAGGCGGTGGTTCGGGTGACAGCATCAACATCCGCGGCTTCAGCGCCGATGCCAATATGCAGGTCGATGGCCTGCGTGACAGCCCGCAGGTGAATCGCACCGACACCTTCAACCTGGAAAGCGTCGAAGTCATCAAGGGGCCCAACTCGGTCTTCGGTGGCGCCGGTACCACCGGAGGCTCTATCAATATGATCAGCAAGCAGCCCGAGGCCGAGGCCTTCACTCGCCTGGGAGCGGGTATTGGCACTGATCGCTACCGTCGGCTGACCCTCGATACCAATCAGCCGCTGCATGAGTTGGCACCTGGGGCGGTGTTCCGTCTCAACCTCATGGCCCATGGCAATGATGTACCCGGGCGCGAACAGATCGATCAGAAGCGCTGGGGCATCGCACCCTCGCTGACCTTCGGCCTGGGCGAACCCACGCGCTTGACGTTGAGTTACTTCCACCAACGTGAACGCAACCAGCCCGACTACGGCCTGCCTGCGCGTGACGGCAGAGTGCTGGCCGGTGTCGATCCGAAAAATTTCCATGGTTGGAAGAACCTGGATCAGGACGCAGTCACTTCCGATAGTTTCACCGTCACCTTCGAGCACGATTTCAACGACGCGTTGTCCCTGCGCAATCAATCACGCTATGCCAGGGTCCAGCGCGAAGCGGTAATCTCCGCCTCCCATGTCAACACCCAGGGGCTGCCACCCGGACGCTACAAACCAGCAGGGCCCCAGGGCTATGGCCGCAAGATCGAAACCGCGCTGTGGATCAACCAGACCAGCCTTACCGGCCACTTCGACACCTTTGGCCTGGGGCACACGTTGGTCACGGGTGCTGAAGTTTCCCGCGAGTCCTATGACCGCGACGCCTTCACCTACAACCTGACCCGCTTCGCGCCGACACAAGGCTTTGACTTGTACAACCCACCCGGTTACTGGAATGGCCAGACGGATCGCCAGCCACTGGCGAAAACACGCACCAGCCTGGATGACAAGGCCCTGTACCTGTTCGACACGTTGGCCTTGAACGAACAATGGGACCTGAGCCTGGGCTTGCGTTATGACTTGATCAATGGCCGCGCCCGAGAGACCAAGGCAGATGGCACTCATAGCCGGCTCAGCACGCAAGACGGACAATTCAGCAAACGTGCCGGTCTGGTTTACAAGCCGACGGAAAACGGACGTGTTTACCTGGCCTGGGGAACATCCTTCAATCCATCGGCCGAGAACCTGGTGGCCAGTGGACGAGGGCTTGATCGCAGCACTTCGGGGTTAGCGCCGGAACTGAATGAGACTTGGGAGCTGGGCAGCAAATGGGAGTTGCTGGACCAGCGGTTGGGGTTGGAGGCGGCAGTGTTCCGTGTGGAAAAGAACAACGCACGTGAACGTCGGAGTGATGGCACCATGGCACTGGTCGGGCAGCAGCGGGTGCAGGGGGTGGAGTTGGCGATGACTGGCGAGTTGACCGACCTGTGGAATGTGTTCGCCAACTTTACCTGGCTCGACAGTGAAACCCTCAAATCGCCGGCCACACCGATGCGTGAAGGTCAGGCCCTGAGCAATACGCCGCCGCGTTCCTTCAATCTGTGGACCAGTTACGAGCTACCCGCGGGATTCACCCTCGGGTATGGCGCCCGTTATGTCAGCGAACGCAATCTGACCTCGGCCGATACGGCCAAGATCCCTGCGTATTGGGTCCATAACGCGATGCTGCAATATCAAGTCACAAATGACCTTGAGCTGCAGCTCAATGCCAACAATCTGTTCGACAAGGCCTATGTAGAGCGCGTTCGGCAAGTGACAGGCAATGCCTCACGCTCTTCGGCGCTGGAATACGGCGATGCCAGGGCGTTGATTCTGTCCGGGGTGTACAGTTTCTGATCTGGTATTCAAGTTGAACGGTCCTCGGGACGGGGAATTATCTGCATCGCAGCCGCTTCCCCCTCCCGATGCCCTGATTTAATATACTGGCGAGTATAAATATTCCAAGCGTCACTCGCGAAAGGTCGTCCACCATGTTGCGCCATGCCTTGCCGCTCGCCCTGCCCATCACCTTGACCCTGCTGCTGGCCGCCTGTGGTCAGGAGGAAGTCGCGCAAACCACCATTCGCCCAGCCATGGTAGTACAGCCTCAGCCGGCGGCCTCGGCGGTGGACAGCTACCCTGGCGAGGTGCGCGCACGCCTGGAGCCGGAGCTCGCATTTCGCATCGCTGGCAAGGTCAGTCGACGCCTGGTCGAAGAGGGTGATCGGGTCAAGGCCGATCAGGCCCTGGCCGAGCTCGACCCCCAGGATGTGCGCCTTCAACTCGAAGCCATGCGCGCCCAAGTGGCGGCAGCCGAGGCCAACCTGCGCCTGGTGCGCAGCGAGCGCGACCGCTACAAGACCCTGATGGACCGGCAGTTGGTCAGTCGCTCCCAATACGACAACACCGAGAATCTTTATCGCGCTGGCGAAGCCCGGGTCAAGCAGATCCGCGCCGAGTTTGACGTGGCCAACAACCAGGCCGGCTATGCGGTATTGCGCGCGTCTCAGGATGGGGTGATCGCCAAACGCTTGCTTGAGGTCGGGCAAGTGGTCGCGGCGGGACAGACGGTGTTCAGGCTGGCTGCCGATGGCGAGCGGGAGGTATTGATCAGCCTGCCGGAGCAGAATATTGGCCGGTTCAAGGTGGGCCAGGTGGTGGCGGTCGAGTTGTGGTCGCAACCCGGTGAGCATTTTGCCGGGCGCATCCGCGAACTGTCGCCTGCCGCCGACCCGCGTTCGCGAACCTATGCTGCGCGCATCGCTTTCAGCTCCGGCAAGCTGCCGGCAGAAATCGGGCAAAGTGCCCGGGTATTTATCCAGACAGCGGCCAATGTGCCGTTGTCAGTGCCGCTGTCGGCCCTGACCTCAGAGAACGGCGTGAATTATGTCTGGCGGGTCGATGCCAATAACACCTTGAAGCGTACCCCGGTGCGCACCGGTGCCTTTGGCGAAAACAGTGTGCCGGTGGTTGAAGGCCTGAATGCTTCAGACTGGGTGGTGGCGGCAGGCGTGCATGTATTGCATGAAGGGCAGCAAGTACGACCGGTGGACCGGTCCAATCGCGTGGTGAATCTGGCGGCCAAGGAGTAGTCCCCATGGGTTTCAACCTTTCGGCATGGGCGCTGCGCAATCGCCAGATCGTGCTGTTCCTGATGTTGCTGCTGGCCGTCGTCGGTGCGCTGTCCTATACCAAGCTTGGGCAAAGTGAAGACCCTCCATTTACCTTCAAGGCCATGGTCATCCGCACCAACTGGCCGGGTGCAAGCGCCGATGAAGTGTCCCGGCAGGTCACCGAGCGCATTGAAAAGAAACTGATGGAAACCGGCGAGTACGACCGCATCGTGTCGTTCTCGCGTCCCGGTGAATCCCAGGTCACTTTCATTGCTCGCGACTCCATGCATTCGGTGGAAATTCCCGAGCTGTGGTATCAGATCCGCAAGAAGGTCGGCGACATTCGTCACACCCTGCCGCCGGGTGTCCAGGGGCCGTTCTTTAACGACGAATTCGGCACCACTTTCGGCAATATCTACGCATTGACCGGCGCGGGTTTCGATTACGCGGTGCTCAAGGATTATGCCGACCGGGTGCAGATCCAACTGCAGCGGGTCAAGGATGTCGGCAAGGTCGAGCTGCTGGGTTTGCAGGATGAAAAGATCTGGATCGAACTGTCCAACGTCAAGCTGGCGACCCTGGGCTTGCCCCTGGAAGCTGTGCAGCAAGCACTGGAAGAACAGAATGCCGTGAGTACCGCCGGTTTCTTCGAAACCTCGAGCGAGCGCCTGCAATTGCGCGTCAGTGGGCGTTTCAAGACGGTAGAGCAGATCCAGTCGTTCCCCATTCGGGTGGGCGACCGTACGTTCCGCATCAGCGATGTGGCCAACGTCAAGCGTGGTTTCAACGACCCGCCGGCACCGCGCATGCGCTTTATGGGCGAAGATGCGATCGGCCTGGCTGTGTCGATGAAGGACGGTGGCGATATCCTGGTCCTGGGCAAGGCGCTGGAGGCTGAGTTTGCCCGGGTCCAGCAGAGCCTGCCGGCCGGTATGCAGTTGCGCAAGGTGTCCGACCAACCTGCCGCGGTGAAGACCGGGGTTGGCGAGTTTGTGCGTGTACTGGCCGAAGCATTGGCGATCGTGTTGCTGGTGAGTTTCTTCTCCCTTGGCATGCGCACGGGCCTGGTGGTTGCCCTGGCCATTCCGTTGGTGCTGGCAATGACCTTTGCCACCATGTACTACCTGGGGATCGGTTTGCACAAGATTTCCCTGGGGGCACTGGTGCTGGCCCTCGGCCTGTTGGTCGATGACGCGATCATTGCCGTGGAAATGATGGCGATCAAGATGGAGCAGGGCTTCGACCGCTTCAAGGCGGCCAGTTATGCCTGGACCAGTACTGCCTTCCCGATGCTGACCGGTACCTTGATCACCGCAGCCGGTTTCCTGCCCATTGCCACTGCTCAGTCCGGAACTGGCGAATACACCCGTTCGATCTTCCAGGTAGTGACCATTGCATTGATTGCCTCCTGGATCGCGGCGGTGGTGTTCGTGCCCTACCTGGGCGAGCGCTTGCTGCCGGACCTGGCCAAATTGCACGCCGCCCGCCATGGCGGCTCGCCAAGCGGCTATGACCCCTATGACACGCCTTTCTATCAGCGCGTACGGCGTCTGGTGGGGTGGTGCGTACGGCGACGCAAGACGGTGATCGTGGCAACCCTCGCGCTTTTCGTAGGTTCGGTATTGTTGTTTCGCTTCGTGCCGCAGCAGTTTTTCCCGGCCTCGGGCCGGCTGGAATTGATGGTCGACCTGAAACTGGCCGAAGGGGCTTCCCTGAGTAACACGGCCGAACAGGTCAAACGCCTTGAGGCGCTGCTCAAGGAGCATCCCGGCATCGACAACTACGTTGCCTACGTGGGCACCGGTTCGCCGCGCTTCTACCTGCCGCTGGACCAGCAGCTGCCAGCAGCGAGCTTTGCCCAGTTCGTGGTGCTGGCCAAGAGTATCGAGGAGCGCGAGCTCCTGCGCAGCTGGTTGATCGATACACTGAATGAGCAGTTCCCGGGCTTGCGTTCGCGGGTCACTCGCCTGGAGAACGGCCCGCCGGTAGGTTACCCGGTGCAGTTCCGGGTAACGGGGGAGCACATCGAGGAAGTCCGCGCCCTGGCGCGCAAGGTCGCTGCCAAGGTGCGCGAGAACCCGCATGTGGTTAACGTCCACCTGGATTGGGAAGAGCCGAGCAAGGTGGTCTACCTCAATGTGGATCAGGACCGGGCGCGGGCGTTGGGTGTGAGCACGGCGAACCTTTCCAGGTTCCTGCAAAGTGCCCTGACGGGTACCAGCGTCAGCCAGTACCGCGAAGACAACGAGCTGATCGAGATCCTGCTGCGCGGCACTGTCCAGGAACGCACCGAGCTTACCCGGCTGCCGAGCCTGGCGGTGCCGACCGAGAACGGCCAGAGTGTCGCGCTTTCACAGATCGCCACCCTCGAATACGGTTTCGAGGAAGGCGTCATCTGGCACCGCAACCGCCTGCCGAACGTGACCGTGCGCGCCGATATCTATGACAAGGTACAGCCGGCCACCCTGGTCCAGCAGATCCTGCCGACGCTCGAACCGATTCGCGCCGAGTTGCCCGATGGTTATTTGCTGGATGTGGGCGGCACCGTCGAGGACTCGACCCGTGGACAAAACTCGGTGAAGGCCGGCGTGCCTCTGTTCATCGTGGTGGTGTTGTTCCTGTTGATGGTGCAGCTGCGCAGCTTCTCGCGCACTTTCATGGTCTTTCTGACTGCGCCCCTGGGGTTGATCGGTGTGACCTTGTTTCTGCTGGTGTTCCGCCAGCCGTTCGGCTTCGTCGCCATGCTCGGCACCATCGCCCTGTCGGGGATGATCATGCGTAACTCGGTGATCCTGGTCGATCAGATCGAGCACGATATTGCCGCTGGCGTGGAGCGCTGGCAGGCGATCATCGAGGCGACGGTGCGGCGCTTCCGGCCGATCGTGCTGACGGCACTGGCGGCCGTGCTGGCCATGATCCCGTTGTCGCGCAGTGTGTTCTTCGGGCCGATGGCGGTGGCGATCATGGGCGGCTTGGTCGTGGCGACGGCATTGACACTGCTGTTTTTGCCGGCCTTGTATGCGGCGTGGTTCCGGGTGAAGGAAGGGCAGGCTTGAATATTCTCGTTCCCACGCGGGAGCGTCACTAGTGTCCGGTAAAAAAACTCAGGTAGAGCTCGCTGGCTCTTGCACTGCTTGAGCTAGAGGAAAAGAAAGGGCCTTTCAAGACTTGATCCTGCGAGCAGATCCGGATCATGAAGTGCTCTTGCTGGCGGGTTCCGCCCTTACGGCGGGTTACTTTTGTTGGGGCAAAAGTAACCCGCCGTAAGGGCGGAATCAGTCAGCAAGACCACTACATCGTCAGGATATGTCCAGCGGTGGGGGTGTCGTCTCCATCGATTGAAAAGGCTCCCAAGTTTTACCGGACACTAGTGACGCGGGAGCGTGGGAACGAGAAAGTTACCGCTTACCGCTTACCGCTTACCGCTGACACGCTTAGAGCGTACCAAACACCTTCTTGGCCAAACTGGTCGCCGCAGCCGCCGGATTCTCGCGAATGCTGGCTTCCTGTTTGCCTATCATCTCGAACAGGCCATTGAGCGCTTGTTCAGTCACGTAGTTTTCGACATTGGCATTCTTGGCATCAAGCACGCCGAGGGTCGCGGCTTGCCCGGCAAAGCTGTTGTACTGCTGGGCCAGGCCGACCTTGTCGGTGGCTTGCTTGACGATGGGCAGGAACTTGGCGCGGATTTGCTCGCGGCTGGTCTTGTCCAGGTACTGGGTGGCAGACTCATTACCGCCGCTGAGAATACCCTTGGCATCCTCGACGCTCATTTTCTTCACGGCATCGACCAATAACGCCTGGGCCTGTGGCACAGCGGCTTCGGCGGCCTGGTTCATGCTGGCTTCGAGTTGTTCGACCTGGGCACCCATGCCGAATTTCTTCATGGTCTTGGCGGCCTTGCCCAGGTTACCGGGCAATTCGATACGCACCTGGGGGTCGTTGCTGAAGCCCCCAGGCGTGCCCAACTGTTTGACGGCAACCTGGGTACCTTGGGTCAGGGCATCTTTCAAACCACCGGTGGCGTCTTTTTGCGATAGATCATTAAACGACAATGCGTAAGCATTGGCCGACAGCAGCAGGCCAGCGCACAGGCCGGCAAAAGTAAGAGGGTAGGGCATGAATCCTTCCTGTCAGATGGGGGTTGATCAGCGGACCTGGTCGACACGGATACGTACGGGTTGTGGATCCAGGCCGTCGAGATTGACACCATGGTGTTCGGTATTGATGAACAACAATTTGCCGTTCAGTTCGATGCGTGCGCTGACCGCGTAGCGGTGGCCGGGCTTGACCTGGGTCTGGTCGTACTCGAGGTGAAATGGCAGCGGCACCTGGCCTGCGACGGGGCCGCTCTGGCGCGCCAGGGTTACGGCAGGGGCGTCGGCCAGGGAAACATCCTGCAGGCTCACACTGAGTGTGGCGGCAGGCGGCAGGGCAATGCGCTGCAGGTAGAATACTTCGCCATCGAGGCTGGCTTTCGGGGGAGCCTGGGTGGTGCTGCAGGCGGTGAGCAGGGCGCTGATCATCAGCGCGAGTATCTTCTTCATCGGGACCTCCGTATCGTTGACGCCAGCTTCAGGCTGGCGCCAACGGGAATCTAACGGATTTCACCGATCAAATCAGGCGTGATCGCGATTATCATCCACCAAACTCAATGCTGGGAGTAATGGCTTTAAGCACAACGTCACGTGGGCGCAGGCGTATTCGCTTCTCGTGGCGACTACTGTTTTCAGTACCACTGACCGAATATTTTTTTCCGGCGACTACAAGGCAGCGGTCGTAGTTGATATACACGCCATTGTCTTCGAAGCGGGCAATTGCCTGGCCAATGACGGCTTCGCGGTTGTCGGCTTCGTGCAGTTTTGCAGTCCAGGTCGTACCTGCCGGCCTGCCTTCTCGGGTTCTGATCAAGTACTCGACGTGCAGGTATCCACGAGGGCTGAGGTAGACGTCCTGTTCTTTGCCTGGGCTGATGACGAGGAGTTTATTGTCATTGACCAGCAATGTTCCATCGTCCTGACGAATGCTGACGCTCACCGAGTGGTTTGGGCCGGCGGGCTTATGGCTATGCTCGGCGATGCGAAATTGCATGCGCCAAGGCTGCTGCGGGATCTTGTTACTGCCCCAGGCCGCTATAGTGCTGGGCATACTGCTGTCAGACAAATCCTGCAAGCTGACTTCCACGCTACCTTTTTCAGGCAATACATAGCCGTTGGGAAAGTGAAAGGCGAGGGTGAATTCTTCCATGGTATTCATAAGTAGTATCCCTACGAAAAAAAATCGATTGCCGGTTACTGAGCCGCCCTGGTGTCGACCTGCGTGAGGCGCAGCCCGATAGGCTGCGCAGTATCGCCTTCAAAATTGACGACACGCGCTTCGGTGCTGGTAAACAACAGTCGCCCATCAAGTTCGATGCGAGCCCCGATGGTGTAGCTATGATTGCAGTTGATAACACGAGGGTCGTATTTCAATTCGAAAGCAATAGGTACGTTCGCGTTTGTTTGGATGCTTTGTGAAGCCAGTACTGCTGTGGCGTCAGCTAAAGAAGCGTCGTGAACGTAGACCGTGACCAGTGCTCCTGCAGGCATGGCAATACGCTGAAGGTAAGTGACTTGTACGCTGAGGGTTTTGAATTGTTCAGTGTTCATGTGCAATTTCCATGTTGTTTGGCTTGAGTGATTATTTCTTATTGCTTAATCACCCTATTGCAACAATGGAAGTTAGTGCAGAGGGAAAGAGTGCAGTTGAACCTGCAGTGGTAAGTGAGGGCGCAAAAGTTTGGAAGTGTCGGGCATATATATCTATATGCCCTTGGCGTTAGCTGTTTTCTTCAGCTGCGTCGTCACTGCGATGCAAGGCTACCTGGCGAATCGACAAACGAATTTCCGCTGGCAAAACCCGCTTGGCGGCACCTTCGGACAACTCATTGAGCAACGCGTGGTAACTCAACTTGCCGGTTTCCTCGCGGCGCAAGACTTTTTGGTCGAGCAAGGTCTGTATGAAGTGGCGGAACAGGCTCTTGTCGAAAAATTCCGGCGCGTTGAGGCCATGCAGAATCGACAGGCGCTGGGCCATGACCGTGCACAGGTCTTCCAGTTCTTGCGCGCTGAGGGTGTTTTGCCCGCTGTTGAGCAACAGTGAAGTGGCCATGTAGAACCGTTGCAGGGTTTGGGCGATGGAGCGCGACAGCAGCGTCAGCAGGACGAAATGCCGAGAGCTTGGCGCCGGACGCAGGTACAACTCGTTCTCGAAGCGTAACAAGCCTTGTTCGACGAAGGCTTGCAGCCACTGGTCGATGACGCCGTCGAGCTCATCGAGGGTCCAGCGAATAAACAGTTCCGATTGCAGGTACGGATAAAGCGCGCGTGAGTAGCGCAGGATCTGCTCGCGGCTCATGCGCGATGTGCTCTGGAAATAACTGGCCAGCAGCGCCGGCAGGGCAAAAATGTGCAGCACATTGTTGCGGTAGTAGGTCATCAGAATGGCGTTCTGCTCATCCAGGTACAGGACCTTGCCCAGCGCATCACTTTGCTCGGCCAGCAGCTGCATGCCCTTGACGTACTCGATCAGCGTGCGCGCATCGCCCTGGGGCAAGGTGGTGTGCGGCGAGTAGGGCACCTTGCGCAACAAGGCCAGGTACAGATCGAGTACCCGCGCCATGGCTCGGTCGTCCAGCGCCAGCTTGTTGGTGGAGAGCAAGGCCAGGGCCACCAGGTTGACCGGATTGATCGCGGCTGCTTCGTTGAGATGCTGCGCGACTTTCTGGCCCAGGCGATGGGTGGTTTCATTGAGCCAGGCCGGGCGGAACTGCGGACCATGGGCCTGCTCGCGCCAATCCGGTTGTTGCTGGTCGAGAAATTCGGCGAGCTTGATTGGCTCGCCAAAGTTGACCGCTACCTGGCCGAAGCGCTGCTTGAGCGCGCCAATGACCTTGAAGATGTCGAAGATCGATTCTTTTTTCTTGCTGGCACCACGCAATTCGCCCAGGTAGGTGCGGCCCTCCAGCACCCGTTCATAGCCGATGTAGACCGGGACGAAGACGATTGGCCTGCGCGAAGAGCGCAGGAAACTGCGCAAGGTGATTGCCAGCATGCCGGTCTTGGGTTGCAGCATGCGGCCGGTGCGGGAGCGACCCCCTTCGACGAAGTACTCCACCGCAAACCCCTTGGTGAACAGGGTATGCAGGTATTCGTTGAACACCGCGGTGTACAAGGGGTTGCCCTTGAAGGTGCGGCGCATGAAGAAGGCACCACCCCGGCGCAGCAGGTTGCCGATCAACGGCATGTTGAGGTTGATGCCGGCAGCGATGTGCGGCGGGGTCAGGCCATTGCGAAACAGCAGGTAGGACAACAACAGGTAGTCGATATGGCTGCGGTGGCAGGGCACATAGATGACTTCATTGCCTTGGGCGATGCCTTGTACGCCCTCGATGTTGTTGACCTTGATGCCGTCGTAGATCTTGTTCCAGAACCAGCTGAGCACCACTTCCAGGAAGCGGATGACAGTAAAGGTGTAGTCCGAGGCGATCTCGTTGCCATAGCGCAACGCCTGGCTTTCCGCCTTGGACAATGGGATGTTTTCCCGTTCGGCTTCGTCGAGGATGGCCTGGCGCACCAGTGGGTCATGGACCAGCCCCTTGACCAAGTTGCGCCGGTGGGAAATATCGGGACCGATGACCGCGGTTTTCAGTGTGCGGAAATGCACGCGCAGCAGGCGCTGGACTCTGCGTACCGTTCGCTCGTGGCCCAGGTTCTGCTCAAGGAGCTCGCCCAGGCGGATGGGGGCGCAGAATTGCACGCGGGTCTTGCGGCCCAGGACCAGAATGCTGACCAGGCGACGCAAACGCCCGGTGACCGCCCAGCTGTCGGCGAACAACAGCTTCCAGGGGCTCGATTCGCTGGCCGGCGATTGCCCCCAGAAGACGCTGACGGGAATGATCTGGGCGTCTTCTTCAGCGTGATCGCTGATAGCGCTTACCAGCCGCGACAAGGTCGGCGGCGCGCCGCGTTTGTCTTGGCGGCCCAGCCAGTCGGGGTCCGGGGTCAGGTAGAAAAAGCCCGCGGGCTCCAGCAGGCTGCCCAGCGCAACCGGCAGCACCGGGCGCGGCAGCCCGGCCTTGGTACATTCAGTGTCAAGCACCGCCAGGTCGCTCAACGATGGCGATTGCAGGACGTAGAACACCGGACGGCTGCGGTCCAGGTTCAAGCTGAACGACGACTGGTTGATGGTTTCCGAGCGTACCCAGAGATACAGCAGTCGACGCAAGGCGCCAAAAACGAGACGACGGAACGGGGAGCGAGTCATACGGCTTTCTGCTTTTGGCTGAAAAATAAAAACGAGCATTTGCTCGGTCTATGCGCAGCGTAGTGTGACGTATCTGCGCAAGTTCAGCAAAATGCCACGCGGTCATCAAAATTCTGACAAGGCTGTCATATACTCGGTCCGCTCAGGTTTCAGGATGTTGCTGAAACTTGTGTTGTCAGCAAGGGCGCTTCCTAGTGGCCTGTACGGTTGATTCGTTAGCTCAAGTTCGGATGCATGAAGCTGCGAGACAAGGCGCCGCGACGAGTCATAGCAGGGCTATGGCGAGGAGTGGCAACGCAGTATCGGAGCTTCAGGCGCCGAAATTGACTAATGGAATCAACCACACAGGCCACTACCTTCAATAATAAAAAGTCGGAGTAGTACAGATGTCGTCTCGTGAGACTGGTAATGTGAAATGGTTCAACGATGCCAAGGGATATGGCTTCATCCAGCGTGAAAGCGGTGCGGATGTGTTCGTGCACTATCGCGCCATTCGCGGCGAAGGCCATCGTTCCCTGGTGGAAGGGCAGAAGGTCGAGTATGCGTTGGTGGAAGGCCAGAAAGGCCTGCAGGCTGAAGACGTGGTAGGTCTTTAAGCGACTGCGAAAAAAGGCCCGTCATCTCACTGAGGTGACGGGCCTTTTTCGTTGGAATGTTGTAGCAGTAACTGTCTTGGCATTTGAGGCCTTTCAGGCTGCGTCACGCGCCTGAAGCGGACGCAACAAGCCGGGCAAGACAGTTGTTGCTACGGGGCCGCGTGCACATCAGGTGCGCCAGGTGATTTCTTCTTCACCGTCTGCGCTGATGCGGATCCAACGGTCGGCGTTTTCTTCGCCTTCTTCTTCGACCCAACTGCCAGGCGCGCAGCGCACTTCCACATTCAAGGCGGCAAAGGCGGCGCGGGCGCAGGCAATGTCGTCGTCCCAGGGCGTCTGGTCGCTTTCCAGGTACAGGCTGTTCCATTTGCCCACGGCCTTGGGCAGCCAGGTCACGGGCACATTACCGGCCTTGCACTTGTAGGTCTGGCCCTTTTGCACCCAGTCGCTGCAGGGGCCCAGTGCCGCGCCCAGCCAGGTGGCAATCGCCTTGTGGTCGACGTCGGCGTCTTTGAGGTAAATCTCGATATCGGGTTGGCGCATGGAGGTACTCGCTTGCGGGCTGAAAACCACGTGGGCTATTGCAGCACAAAATAATCGTAACGCATCGATACCGTCACCACGAACGGCTTGGCCTGTTCGATGACGTCGCTGCGACGCTCGGCACTGGCCCGCCAGCCATGGGGGGTCATGGCCAGCAGGTCGGCGCGGGATTTGCCATCGATCAGCTTGATCTTGTACTTCAAGGTTTCGCTGTGGGCCAGGTACATGCCATCAGGCACCTGGGCCAGGTGTTTGTCGTCGACGTACTCGCGAACTTCGTCATACAGCCGTTCACGCAGCTCGATCAAGTGCTCACTGGTGGGGCCGACACGCATAAGGCCGCCGCCAGGACTGAGCAGGCGCTTGGCTTCGTGCCAGTCCAGCGGGCTGAAGACGCTGGCCAAAAATTGGCAGCTGGCATCGGGCAAGGGCACCCGGGCCATGCTCGCCACCAGCCAGGTCACCTTGGGGCTGCGCTTGCAGGCACGCTTGACCGCTTCGCGGGAAATATCCAGGGCATAACCATCGGCATGGGGCATCGCCGCGGCCAGTTGCGCGGTGTAATACCCTTCACCGCAGCCGATATCCAGCCAGCGTGCCGGCCTGCGATCGGCCGCGAGCTCGGCCAGGCGCTCGGCCACCGGTGCGTAGTGGCCGGCGTTGAGGAAGTCGCGCCGGGCCTCCACCATGGCCTGGTTGTCGCCGGGGTCGCGGCTGTTCTTGTGCTGCACCGGCAACAGGTTCAGGTAACCCTGGCGAGCACGGTCGAAACGGTGGCCGGCCGGGCATACAACGCCATTGTCGACAGCGGCCAGGGCCGCTGCGCAGATCGGGCAGGTGAGCATCAGGCGAGCAACTTGACGAGGGTCAGGTAATAGATCTCGGTCAGCACGTCCAGGTCGCTGGCCAGAATGCGTTCGTTGACCTGGTGAATGGTGGCGTTGACCGGGCCCAGTTCTACGACCTGAGTGCCCAGGGTGGCGATGAAGCGCCCGTCGGAAGTGCCGCCGCTGGTAGAAGCCTTGGTTTCGCGCCCGGTGACTTGCTTGATGCTGGCAGAAACCGCGTCGAGCAGCTCACCCGGCTCGGTCAGGAACGGCAGGCCCGACAAGGCCCAGTCCACGTGCCAGTCCAGGCCATGCTTGTCGAGGATGGTGGCGACCCGCTGCTGCAGGCCTTCGACGGTGGATTCGGTGGAGAAGCGGAAGTTGAATACCGCCACCAACTCACCCGGGATCACGTTGGTGGCGCCGGTGCCGGAATTCACATTGGAGATCTGGAAGCTGGTCGGCGGGAAGAAGGCGTTACCGTCGTCCCAGTGCTCGGCCGCCAGTTCCGCCAGGGCGGGCGCCGCCAGGTGGATCGGGTTCTTGGCCAGGTGTGGATAGGCCACATGACCTTGCACGCCGCGCACGGTCAATTTTGCGCCCAATGAGCCGCGACGGCCGTTCTTGACCACATCACCCACCAGTGCAGTACTGGATGGCTCGCCGACGATGCACCAGTCCAACCGCTCGTTACGTGCGGCCAGGCGCTCGACCACGGCCTTGGTGCCATGGTGGGCCGGCCCCTCTTCATCACTGGTGATCAGAAAGGCGATCGAGCCCTTGTGGTTCGGGTAATCGGCGACGAAGCGCTCGGTTGCGACCACCATCGACGCGAGGCTGCCTTTCATGTCGGCCGCACCACGACCACACAACATGCCATGTTCGTCGATCAGCGCCTCGAACGGATCGTTCTGCCAAGCTTGCACGGGGCCTGTCGGTACCACGTCAGTGTGGCCGGCGAAGCACAACACCGGGCCTTCCTGGGTGCCATGGGTGGCCCAGAAGTTATCGACGTCCTCGATACGCATCGGTTCGAGCTTGAAGCCGGCATCACCCAGGCGCTGCATCATCTGTTTCTGGCAATCGGCATCGATTGGCGTGACCGATGGGCGACGGATCAGGTCGCAGGCCAGTTGAAGGGTAGGCGAGAGGTCGGCTGGGGCCGTCATGGAAAACTCCGAAAGGCTGGGCGCAGAAAAGCGCAATATCTTAAAGCAAAAACGGCGGCTCAAGGCCGCCGTTTAACGCTTGCACGGTTTTTATGCGGCCGTTGCCGGCGCGGTTGCGTCCACGGGCTTTGGCAACGACGACAACATCGCCATGATCAGCGCCGCCAGGTACGGCAGCGACTGCACCAGCAACATCGCCACCCAGAAACGCATGTCCGCACTCGGCATGCCCTGGACCAGGCAGATACCGGCCGCAGCACCCCATAGCAGCAGCATGATGAACAGTTCTTCACGAGCTTCCGACAAGGCCACCAGCAGACCATGGCTGTCGGCGTTCTTCGGTGTACGGAAGAACGGAATGCTGGTGGTGAAGAAGCCGTACAGCACTGCCTTGGCAATGGTGTGCGACAAGGCCAGGCCTGCCAGTGCGGCGGCGAAGGCGTCCTTGAGGTTAACGCCAACGGCACGGCGGTACAGGAAGATGATCTTGCCGACCTTGAACACGAACAGCGCCAATGGCGGGATGGCGAAGATCAGCAACGGCGGGTCGACCCGCTGGGGTACGATGATCATCGCCGCCGACCACAGCAGCGCACCGAAGGTGAAGAAGATGTTCATGCCGTCAGCCACCCAGGGCAGCCAGCCTGCCAGGAAGTGGTAACGCTGGCCGCGGGTGAGCTCGGTGTCCTTGCCGCGCAACAGGCTGGCCGCGTGGCGCTTGATGATCTGGATGGCACCATAGGCCCAGCGGAAGCGCTGCTTCTTGAAATCGATAAAGGTGTCGGGCATCAGGCCCTTGCCATAGCTGTTATGGGCGTAGGCGGCTGAATAACCCTTCTCGAACACGCGCAAGCCCAGCTCGGCGTCTTCGCAGATGCACCAGTCGGCCCAGCCCAGTTCCTCGAGTACCGAACGACGGGTCATGGTCATGGTGCCATGCTGGATGATCGCGTCGCGGTCGTTGCGGGTGACCATGCCGATGTGGAAGAAGCCCTTGTACTCGGAGTAGCAGAGCTTCTTGAAGGTGCTTTCGTTCTGGTCGCGGTAGTCCTGTGGCGACTGCACCACGGCGATTTTCGGGTCGGCGAAGTGCGGCACCATATGCTTGAGCCAGTTGCGGTCCACGCAGTAGTCCGAGTCGATCACCGCAATCACCTCGGCATCCGGAGCGGTATGCGGGATCAGGTAGTTGAGTGCGCCACCCTTGAAGCCAGCCAGGGGCGAGACGTGGAAGAACTTGAAACGCTCGCCGAGCATCTCGCAATGAGCCTTGATCGGCTCCCACACGGCCGGGTCCTTGGTGTTGTTGTCGATGATCAGGACTTCGAAGTCCGGGTAATCGAGGTTGGCCAAGGCATTGAGGGTCTGTTTGACCATTTCCGGCGGCTCGTTGTAGCACGGCACGTGCACCGAGACTTTCGGTCGATACGCCGAATCGGTCTGCACCGGCAGGAACTCCCGGCGCCGTTTGTGGATCCACACCGCTTCGGCCAGTTCATGGGCTTCGGTCAGCAGTACGATAAAGACACCAAGCGCACCGAGGGCGAGTAAAAAGCCCACGGTCAGGCTGAACCAGGTGCTGTATTGCTGGCTGTAGTCGTAACCGATCCAGACCAACACCGAACCGCACAAAAAGGCAATGAAGGTCAGGAAGGTGCGGCCGCGCTGGCGCAGCGCAGAGCCGTCGATCAGCAACAGGGCCAGGGACAGCATGGCCAGCACCACCGAACCAATGGCCAGGACGCGCCATTGCGGAATGGCGACCACTGGCCCTTCGAAGTTGAATTTTTGCTGGCGGGCGAGGTTGAACACACCCCAATAGGCGCCAACGGAGCCTTCGTCGCTGACCTTCCACGGTTGGTCGAAGGCTTCGATGACGAAGTAGTTATAGCCCTGGCGGTTAAGCTTGTTGACCAATGAGCGCAAGTAGATCGCCTGGTCGGCCTGGGTGGCATCGGCACCACCGCGCATGCGGCCGTTGCTCGGCCAGCCGACTTCCGACAGCAGCAGCGGCTTTTTCGGGAACAGGTGCTTGAGGTCGCGGGCGCGGTCGAGCACGAACTGGCCGGCGTCCTTCATGGGAATGAATTCCCAATAGGGCAAGACGTGGGCGGCAATCAGGTCGACATGCTTGGCCAGTTCCGGGTGTTCCTTCCAGATGTGCCATTGCTCGGACGTGGTAACCGGGACTTTCACCGCAGCGCGCATGCGGTCCAGGTAAGCCATCAGTTGCTCTGGCGTGACCTCTTCGCGGAACAGGGCCTCGTTACCCACCGTCACCCGCACGACGCTGCGGCTGGTGTTGGCCAGCTCGATGGCGCGGTTCATTTCGCGCTCGTTGCGCTCCTGGTCGGGGCTCAGCCACACGCCCAGGGTCACGCGCAAACCGAACTCTTCGGCCAAGCGCGGAATGTCGCCCAGGGCGCCGTCCACCGAGTAGATACGGATGCTGTCCGTCATCTTGCTCATCAGCTCCATGTCCTGGCGCATTTCATCGTCAGACGGATACTGAGCCTTCTGCGGGCTTTGCCCAGGGCGGAAAGGTGAATAAGAGAAACCGGAGATTTGTTCTGGCCAGTTGGGTGCCGAAACCGGGCGGTTGATCAGCGCCCAGAAGCCTGTGAACAGCGCGGCAATAGCCACAACGATCACCAGGTTGATTCCAAATTTACGCGATGACATAGATAGTTCGGGTTCCGAAAGGTGGAACGGGCATGGTTGGCAAGCGCTGCTGGAGGCGGGCGCGTCCTACTTCTTACCTGACAAAACTGTGTAGGATCAGTGTGTAGGTATGGCGTTGGATCGGATTAAGGCGACGAAGTTCTAATGCCCGTCTTTTGTCGTCCAGGACAGAGGTATAGCCTGATCTATTAGAACAGGATTACAGGCTGATTTGGAAATTGCCTACCACCCATTACCAGTCGGAAGCGCGGCTTTGCAGCACAGGGGTGCCCTGCGGCCCCGTCCGGCCTATAATGCGCGCCGGTTTTTTCGGGTGTTGCTCATGAATTCAGAAGATCCACGTTTTGCCGGTGTCGCGCGCTTGTATGGCCTTGAAGGCATGCAGCGCCTGCGCGACGCCCATGTGGCCATCGTCGGCATCGGCGGGGTGGGCTCGTGGGCGGCTGAGGCCATTGCCCGTTGCGGGGTCGGCCAGATCTCCCTGTATGACATGGACGATGTGTGCGTCAGCAATACCAACCGGCAATTGCATGCCCTCGATGGCAATGTCGGGCGGGCCAAGGTTGAAGTCATGGCCGAGCGCCTGCGGGCGATCAACCCCGGGTGCAAGGTGCAGGCGGTGGCTGATTTCGTTACCCGCGAGACCATGGCTGAGTACATAACACCAGACATCGATTGCGTGATCGACTGCATCGACAGCGTCAATGCCAAGGCGGCGCTGATCGCCTGGTGCAAACGGCGCAAGATCCAGATCATCACCACCGGTGGCGCCGGCGGGCAGATCGACCCGACCTTGATCCAGGTGTGTGACCTCAACCGCACCTACAACGACCCACTGGCCTCAAAGGTGCGCTCGACCTTGCGCCGAGACTACGGTTTTTCCCGTACAGTGACCCGTCACTACAGCGTGCCGTGCGTGTTCTCCACCGAACAACTGCGCTATCCCAAGCCCGATGGCAGCATCTGCCTGCAGAAGAGTTTCGTCGGCGACGGCGTCAAGCTCGACTGTGCCGGAGGCTTTGGGGCGGTAATGATGGTGACGGCGACCTTCGGCATGGTCGCCGCGACCAAGGCCGTGGACAAGATCGTTGCCGGCATGCGCCGCCCATCGGACCGGCAAAAGCCGGCTCAGGCACCTGAAGCCAAATGACGCATGCGTTGCAGCACGGCATTGAGGCCGTTGCTGCGCGAAGGTGAGAGCTGGCGCCCCAGGCCCAACTGGTGGAACCAGTCAGCCAGGTCGAGTTGCTCGAGTTGGCCACTGGTTGTACCGTTAACCCGCACCAGTAACAGCGCCAGCAGGCCACGCAGCAAACGTGCATCGCTGCTGGCTTGAAACTGCCAGGTGCCGGCCTGTTGCCGTGCGGTCAGCCAGACCTGGCTTTCACAGCCATGGACCAGGTTTTGCGTACTTTTCTCGGCGTCACTGAGCGGCGGCAGGCGATCGCCCCACTGCATCAGCAGGCGCGCGCGTTGTTCCCAGCCTGCGGCTTGTTGAAATGTCTCCAGCGCGACCCGGGCTTCAATGGAAAGGCTCATCGCAGTAACTCCAATGCCTGGTCCAGTGCACTGAAGAAGCGCTCCAGGTCGTCGCTGTCGTTGTACAGGCCCAGGGAGACGCGGATCGCGCCGGCCAGGCCGAGGCTTTTCATCAGTGGCATGGCGCAATGATGGCCGGCGCGTACCGCAATACCTTGCTCGGTCAGCAAGTGCGCCAGGTCCGCGTTGTGCACGCCGTCGACGGTGAAACTGACCAATGCCACCGCCGGGCGCCCCAGCAACTGCACACCCTCGCGATCATTCAGGCCACGTAAAAGGTGGCAATGCAGCGCCGCTTCATGGGTCGCTACAGCGCTTTGGTCCAGGCTGCCGAGGTAATCGAGGGTCGCGCCGAGGCCGATCACGCTTGCAATCGGTGGGGTGCCCGCTTCGAAGCCCAAGGGAGCAGGCCGGAAGGTTGCCGACTGGTAATCGGCGAACTGAACCATCTCGCCGCCAAACTGCCAGTGGCCAAGCAGGGCCAAGGCTTCGCTGCGACCATAGAGCACGCCGAGGCCGTCGGGGCCGTAGAGTTTGTGGCTGGAGAAAACATAAAAATCGCAGCCCAGTTGTTGCACGTCGTGGCGGCCATGGACCACGCCCTGGGCGCCATCGACGACGGTCAGGGCGCCATGTGCCTTGGCCAAAGCGAGCAAGGGCTGCAAAGGTTGCCAGGCGCCCAGTACGTTGGAAAGCTGGCTAACCGCAAGCAAGCGAGTGCGAGGGCCAATCAACTGGTGGGCAGCGTCGAGGTCGATCAGACCGTTTTCGTCCAGTGGCAGCACCACCAGCTTGAGGCCCTGGCGCAAGGCCAGCTGTTGCCAGGGCAGCAGGTTGGCGTGGTGTTCGACTGCACTGATGGCAAGTTCGTCACCGGCCTGCAAGTGCGCTTGCAGGCCATAGGCCAGAAGATTGAGCGCGCTGGTGGCGCCATGGGTAAAGACGATCTGGCTGGGTTCGACGGCATTGAGCCAATGGGCGATTTTGCCCCGGGTGTTTTCGAACGCCTGGGTGGCCAGTGCGCCGGGTAAATGCTGGGCACGGTGCACATTGGCGGCGCCGTGGCTGTAATAGTGGTTCAAGGCATCAAGCAAGGCTTGAGGCTTCTGCGTCGTGGCAGCGCTGTCCAGGTAAGTCTGGTGCTGCCGTTGCAGGGCGGCGATGGCGGGAAAATCCGCACGCCACGGGGAGGGCTGGAACATGAGAGTCGGACTCTGGCATCGGGCCCGGAACGGTTCCGGGCCCGATTACGCCACTTAGTTGTGAGCGTGCAGTGCTTCGTTCAGCTCGATGGCCGACTTGTGGGTCTTGCATTCCACTGCGCCGTTGATCGAGTTGCGACGGAACAGCAGGTCGGTCTGGCCAGCCAGTTCACGGGCCTTGACCACCTTGACCAGCTGGTTCTGCTCGTCGAGCAGGGCCACCTTGGTACCGGCGGTGATGTACAGGCCGGCTTCAACGGTGTTGCGGTCGCCCAACGGGATGCCGATACCGGCGTTGGCGCCGATCAGGCAGCCTTCGCCCACCTTGATGACGATGTTGCCACCGCCCGACAGGGTGCCCATGGTCGAGCAGCCGCCGCCCAGGTCCGAACCCTTGCCGACGAACACGCCAGCCGAGACGCGGCCTTCGATCATGCCCGGGCCTTCGGTACCGGCGTTAAAGTTGACGAAACCTTCGTGCATGATGGTGGTGCCTTCGCCGATGTAGGCGCCCAGGCGCACGCGGGCGCTGTCGGCGATACGCACGCCGGTCGGGACCACGTAGTCGGTCATTTTCGGGAACTTGTCTACCGAGAAGACTTCCAGCAGCTCGCCTTTGAGGCGTGCTTCGAGTTGCAGCTCGGCCAATTCGGCCAGGTCGACCGCGCCCTGGCTGGTCCAGGCCACGTTCGGCAGCAGTGGGAAAATGCCGGTCAGGTTCAAACCGTGAGGCTTGGCCAGGCGATGCGACAGCAGGTGCAGCTTGAGGTAGGCCTCAGGCGTGGAAGTCAGGGGTGCATCTTCGGCCAGCAGGGTGGCGACCAGCGGCTTGTGGCTTTCAGCCAGGCGGGTCAGCAGGGCGGCCTGGGCAGCATCGACGCCCTTGACGGCTTCGGCCAGTTGCGCAGCCTGGGTGGTGGTGAACGCGATGGCTTGGTTGCCACCGGTGTAACCCAGTACAGGGGTGATGGCTGCTACCAGCTCGGCCGAAGGATTGACCAGCGGTTGTGCATAGAAAACTTCCAACCAGGTGCCTTGACGGTTTTGGGTGCCGACGCCGAAAGCCAGGCTGAACAGGGTAGTGGACATGCAGTTACCTCTTGCGAAATGAGTGGGGCCATGAACGCCGGGGCGTCAGGCAATGGCCGCCGCATAAATGTCGGGTTTGAAGCCAATCACGGTCTTGCCGCCCAGATCGAGTACCGGGCGTTTGATCATCGACGGCTGCGCGAGCATCAGCTCAATCGCCTTGGCCTGATCGAGATCGGCCTTCTGTTCATCGGCGAGCTTGCGAAACGTGGTGCCCGCACGGTTGAGCACAACCTGCCAGCCGTGTTCGTCGCACCAGCGAGTCAGGCGCTCGCGGTCGATGCCCAGGGCCTTGTAATCATGAAAGCTGTAGGTGACGGCATTTTCATCGAGCCAGGTCCGCGCTTTCTTCATGGTATCGCACGCCTTGATCCCGTAAAGGTGCAACGAATTGCTGTTGTCAGTCATGGATGCCCCTTGGAAAAAAACGGTGACGGATTATGCCATGGCCGGGGCCTTTCGGCTGTGGTGGCTTAGGTTGTTTGTAGCATTGTGTTACAGGTTAACTTGGATTCTGCGACTTTTGTGCAGCGGCCGTGCCCAAGGTTAAACGGCTAACATGTCGCTTCAATGGCGAACCTTTGCTTGAATTCTTTGCGCCACTTGCTGACACGAGAGGAACCCCGCCTTATGCAGTCTGCTTATACCGTCCTCATCCTGCTGACGCTGGTTATCGTGTCCAGGCTGCTGGGACGGTTGATTCCGCTACCCTTGCCATTGGTTCAGATCGGCGCGGGAGCGGTGCTGGCCTGGCCAACCCTGGGCTTGCATGTGGCACTGGATCCGGAATTGTTCCTGTTTCTGTTTTTGCCGCCACTGCTGTTCTCCGATGGCTGGCGTATGCCTAAGCGCGAGCTGTGGCACCTGCGCGGGCCCATCATTACCCTGGCCGTCGGCCTGGTGCTGTTTACCGTGGTGGGGGCGGGGTATTTCATCCACTGGTTGTTGCCCAATATTCCGCTGCCCGTGGCTTTTGCCCTGGCAGCCGTGCTCTCGCCCACCGACGCGGTGGCGGTTTCGGCGATCGCCCAGGACCGCCTTCCCACTCCCTTGATGCGCATGCTCCAGGGCGAGGCCTTGCTCAACGACGCATCGGGCCTGGTAACGTTCAAGTTTGCCCTGGTGGCCGCCATCACCGGTGTGTTCTCCCTCACCCAGGCCAGCCTGTCCTTCGTGCTGGTCGCGTGCGGTGGGTTGGCTGTGGGGGTGGCCCTGAGTTGGTTGGTCGGACGCATACGGTCCTGGATGATCGCCCGCGGTTGGGACGACCCGGCAACGCATGTCGTGTTCATGTTGCTGCTGCCCTTTGCCGCCTATGTGTTGGCTGAGCGACTTGGTGTTTCCGGCATTCTTTCGGCCGTGGCAGCCGGGATGATGCAGACCTGGCTGGACCTGCTGCCTCGTCAGACCAGCACCCGCCTGCTCAACCGTAGTGTCTGGTCGTTGTTGGAGTTCTCCTTCAACGGTCTGATATTCCTGCTGCTGGGCTTGCAGCTACCCGACATCGTCAAGGCGGTGGTCAGTCATGAGGCCTCGCTCTGGCCGACGTTGCTCTGGCGATGCCTGGATGTGGTGGCGATCTTCCTGGTGCTGCTGGTGTTGCGTTTTGTCTGGGTGCAGGGCATCTGGCGCCTGATTGGCACCGTCCGCCGCTGGCGCGGCAAAAGCGTCCTGACCCAGGTGCCGAACGCCCGCTCGTGTTGGTTACTGACTTTTGGGGGCGTGCGCGGGGCGGTGACGCTGGCGGGTGTGTTGTCGGTGCCGTTGCTGATGGGCGCCGGCACGGCCTTTCCCGAGCGCGACCTGCTGATCTTCATCGCAGCCGGGGTCATTCTGCTGTCGCTGGTGGCTGCCTGCGTGGCCTTGCCGCTGCTGTTGCGTGGGGTGGCGCAGAGTTCCGACGACGCCATGCGGGTGGAAGTTCGCGAGACTTGGCGGCGTACCGCCGAGGCAGCCATCCATGCGCTCGAAGCTGATGAGCCGCAGGACGCAAGCATGCCCCAGGATGCCTCGCAGGCAGCAATGGCCGCCGAGCGCAAGGCGCAGATCATGGCCGAGTACCGGCACCAGTTGGAGGTATTCAACGATTCGGCCGAAGCCCAGGCCCTGGCCTTGCAGATGGACCAGCTGGAGCGTCGCTTGCGTCTGCGTGCGCTGCGGGCGCAGCGGTTGGAGTTGTACAAGCTGCGGCGCCATGACGAGATTGGCGATGACGTGTTGCGTGAAGTTTTGGGTGAGCTCGATTTGAGTGAGGCGAACCTTGGGCAGGTGTGAATCGGTGTTGGCGGGTAGGATGTAGGAGCTGGCTTGCCGGATCGCCGGACCGCTGCGATCTGCCGCGAAGCGGCAGCAAAATCGGTGATTGCGGTATGTCAGATGGGGTGCGGGGTGAGGTTTGCGAGCGCTTGGCGCTCGATCGCGGGCAAGCCCGCTCCTACAAAGAGCGGCTTGCCCGGATGTTTGATCAGCCCTTGAGGAAGTCGCGAATACGCTCGGCCGCCTCGACACACTCGGCCAAAGGCGCAACCAGGGCCATGCGCACGCGCTGGGCACCGGGGTTAACGCCATCGACTTCGCGCGACAGGTAAGAGCCGGGCACTACGGTGACGTGTTGCTGCTCGAACAGGTCGCGGCAGAACTGGGCGTCATCCATCGGCACTTTCGGCCAAAGGTAGAAACCGCCGTCCGGCTTTTGCACGTCCAACACCGGGGCGAGGATTTCCAGCACGGCATCGAATTTTTCGCGGTACAGGGCACGGTTGGCGCGCACGTGGACTTCGTCGTTCCAGGCGGCGATGCTGGCCAGTTGGGTCTGAACCGGCATGGCGCAGCCGTGGTAGGTGCGGTACAGCAGGAAGGCTTTAAGAATCTCGGCATCACCGGCCACAAAGCCCGAACGCAGGCCTGGCAGGTTGGAGCGCTTGGACAGACTGTGGAACACCACGCAGCGCTTGAAATCGTTGCGGCCAAGGGCTACGCAGGCGCTGAGCAGGCCGGCTGGCGGCGTTTGCTCGTCGAAGTACAGTTCGCTGTAGCATTCGTCGGCGGCAATCACGAAGTCGTGCTCGTCGGCCAGGGCGATCAGCTTTTTCAAGGTATCGAGTGGAATCAGTGCGCCGGTCGGGTTGCCTGGCGAGCACAGGAAGAGAATCTGGCAGCGCTGCCAGATCTCGGCCGGTACGGCGTCGAAGTCCGGGTTGAAGCCGTTTTCATCCAGGCACGGCAGGTAATGCGGCTTCGCACCGGCGAGGAAGGCGGCGCCTTCGTAGATTTGATAGAACGGATTGGGGCTGACCACCAGAGCGTCGTCGCTGCGATTGACCACGGCCTGGGTGAAGGAGAACAGTGCTTCACGGGTGCCGTTGACCGGCAGCACGTGGCGCGCCGGGTCGAGCCAGCCTGCAGGCACGCCGAAGCGGCGCTCGCACCAGTGAGCGATGGCTTCGCGCAGGGCCGGGATGCCCAGGGTGGTTGGGTAGACCGCCATCTGCTCGAGATTGGCCGACAGCGCCTCGGCGACGAAGCTTGGCGAGCGATGCTTCGGCTCGCCGATCGACAGGGCGATGGCGCGTTTGTCGGCGGCGGGCTTCACGCTGCCGAGCAGCGCGCGCAGTTTCTCGAACGGGTAAGGCTGGAGCTGGTTCAACGCATTATTCATGGGTGGCGGGTTCCGAACTAAATGGTCAGGCGCGACATCTCGATGCCAGCCTGATTGACGCTCAGTTGATTGACGATTGCATCCTGCAACCGACTGCACAGTTGTGGGTCGGACAATGGGTGGTTGTTGGCGTCGGTGATGAAGAACACGTCTTCAACCCGCTCGCCCAGGGTGGCGATCTTGGCGTTTTGCAACGACAGGTCGAACTCCAGGAAGATCTTGCCGATTCTTGCCAGCAGGCCGGGGCGATCCGGTGCGCTGAGTTCCAGAATGGTTACTGGCCGCTGGGCATCGTTATGGATGGTCACTTGCGGGGCGAAGGCGAAATGCTTGAGCTGGCGCGGTACCCGGCGCTGGATGATGGTCGGGTAGTCGTCGGGGTTACGCAGGGCATCGGTCAGCCCCTCGCGGATCTGCTTGACCCGCTGGGGGTTATCGCCGATCGAGTCGCCATCGTTGTCGAGCACGATATAAGTGTCGAGTGTGAACTGGCTGCTTGATGTGATGATCCGCGCGTCATGGATGTTCAGGTTGAGCTGGTCCATGGCCGCCACAGTCACGGCGAAGAAGTCGTGCTGGTCCGGGGCATAGATGAAGATCTGCGTGCCGCCTTCGAACTCGCGTTGAGTGGTTTCCTTGATCAGCACCAGTGGGCCGCCATCGGCCGGCTGCTGCAGGATCGCATCACTGTGCCAGGCCACATCGGCGGCGGTGTGGCGCAGGAAGTAGTCATCGCCAAGCTGCGCCCAGAGCTGCTCGACGTCGTCCTGGTCGGTGCCGCCGCGCACAAGAATATCCAGAGCGGCGCTTTGGGTCTGGCGGATTTGTTCTTCGCGGTCGAGGGGGTTTTCCAGGCCGCGCCGCAAGGCGCGCTTGGTCTCGGTGTAGAGCTGGCGCAGCAGGCTGGCGCGCCAGGAGTTCCACAGGCTCGGGTTGGTGGCGTTGATGTCGGCCACCGTCAGCACGTACAGGTAGTCCAGGTGCGTCTGGTCGCCGACGCGATGGGCGAAATCATGGATCACCTGCGGGTCGGAAAGGTCCTTGCGCTGGGCCGTGGTCGACATCACCAGATGGTTCTGCACCAGCCAGACCACCAGGCGGCTGTCCCAGGCTGGCAGTTGATGGCGCTTGCAAAACGCCTCGGCATCGATGGCGCCGATGTCGGAATGGTCGCCCTGACGGCCCTTGCCGATATCATGATACAGCCCGGCCAGGTAGATCAGCTCGGGCTTGGGCAGCTTGCCCATGCGCTTGCTGGCCAGCGGGAATTTTTCCGAAACCGGCGTGTACTGCAGCTTGCGCAGGTGCTTGATCAGGTTAAGGGTGTGCGCATCGACCGTGTAAATGTGGAACAGGTCGTGCTGCATCTGGCCGATAATGTGGCCGAACTCGGGCAGGTAGCGGCCCAGGATGCCGTAACGGTTCATGCGCCGCAGGTTGCGATGAATGCCGATCTCGCACTTGAACAGTTCGATGAACAGGCTGGTATTGCGAATATCGTTGCGGAAATCGTCGTCGATCAGGTGGCGATGCTCACGCAATAGACGAATGGTGTCGGCGCGCACGCCTTTGATTTCCGGGTGCTGGGCCATCAGCACGAAGATTTCCAGCATGGCAAACGGTGTGCGTTTGAACACGTTGGTGTGGGTTGCTTCGATATAGCCATCATGCAACTGAAAGCGCGAGTTGAGCGGTTGGGTACTGCTGCTGGCGTCGTCGGCGAGGATGACTTCCTCGAAGTGCTGGATGATCAGGTCGCTGAGTTCGGCGATGCTCATGACCACCCGGTAGTATTTCTGCATGAAGCGTTCGATGGCGCGCTTGGCGTCATCGTCCTTGAACCCCAGCAAACCGGCGATGGTGCGTTGGTGGTCGAACAACAAGCGGTCTTCGGCGCGGCCTGCCAGCATGTGCAGGGCGTAACGCACTTTCCACAAAAACTCCTGGGAAGACGCCAGCAGGTTGTTCTCGCTTTCCAGCAGGAAGCCTTCGCCGGCCAACGCGTGCAGGTTCAAGGTGCCGTACTGGCGCCGGGCGACCCAGAGAATGGTCTGGATGTCGCGCAGGCCGCCGGGTGAACCCTTTACGTTGGGCTCCAGGTTGTATTCGGTATCGTTGTATTTATGGTGCCGGGCTTTCTGCTCGGCACGCTTGCCCAGGAAAAACTCCTTGCTCGGCCACATCTGCGCGGTGCTGGTGACATCCAGCATGCGTTGACGCAGGCTTTCAGGCCCGGCAATGGTGCGGCTTTCCATGAGGTTGGTGATGATCGTGAGGTCGGCCCGGGCCTGTTCGGCGCACTCATCGACCGAGCGCACGCTCTGACCGACTTCAAGGCCGATATCCCAGAGCAGTGTCAGGAAGCGCTCGATGGAGTCGCGAAACACTTCATGGTCGGCGCTGTCGAGCAGGATCAGCAAGTCGATGTCGGAATAGGGGTGCAACTCACCACGGCCATAGCCGCCAACGGCCACCAGGGCGATGTCGGCGTCTTCGCTCCAGTCGAATTGGTTCCAGGCCTGCTGCAGGATGTTATCGACGAACCAGGCACGGTCCTCGATCAGGCGGCGAATCTCGCGGCCATTGCGAAAGCGCGTATCGAGCACTTCGCGGGCCTGGCGGATAGCTTTCTTGAAGGCGGCGATTGGGCTCGCCTTCAAGGCCAGTTCGGCCTGGAACTGGCCGCGGTCGAACAGCTCCGGGTCAACCTGGGGCATCGAGATTGCCTTCCTTTATATCAAGAACAGTTCAATCAGGCAGAGGTGCGTGGGATGGTGTCATCGCTGCGCAAGGTAAAGATCTCATAGCCTGTCGCGGTCACCACCAGGGTGTGCTCCCATTGTGCCGAGAGCTTGCGGTCCTTGGTAATGGCGGTCCAGCCGTCTCCCAGTACCTTGGTTTCGGCGCGGCCCTGGTTGATCATCGGCTCGATGGTGAAGGTCATGCCTTCTTTAAGTTCCATGCCGGTGCCGGCACGGCCGTAATGCAGGATCTGCGGTTCTTCGTGGAAGACCTTGCCAATGCCGTGGCCGCAGAACTCGCGGACCACCGAGAAGCCGTTTTTCTCGGCGTGCTTCTGGATCACTTCGCCGATATCGCCCAGGCGGCAGCCCGGCTTGACCAGTTCGATGGCCTTGTACATGCACTCCTGGGTGACCTGGGACAGGCGCTCGGCCCACACCGGTACGGTACCCACGTGGAACATGCGGCTGGTGTCGCCGTGGTAGCCGTCCTTGATCACCGTGACGTCGATGTTCAGGGTGTCACCGTCTTTCAATGGCTTTTCGTTGGGGATGCCGTGGCAGACCACGTGGTTGATGGAGGTGCAGATGGACTTGGGGAAGCCCTTGTAGTTCAGTGGGGCAGGGATAGCCTTCTGCTCGTTGACGATGTAGTCGTGGCAGATGCGGTCCAGCTCTTCGGTCGTGACGCCGGGCTTGACGTATGCACCGATCATTTCCAGCACCTCGGCAGCCAGACGGCCGGCGATGCGCATCTTCTCGATGTCTTCGTGGGTTTTGATGGTGACGGTCATACAGGCTCTCTCGGCGCACGGTGGCGCATGTAAACACGGGTAAGTCGCAATTCTAACAGACGCGCGGTCGTTTCATGCGCAGGCTGCGATTGCATCACTCTATAAGGTCGATGGGGCCATTGTTACGCGAATCAAGCCGGCACGCAAAAGCCATGGTTCGCTAGTGGTTCGGTAAAGTGATTTCGGGTTTCTATGTGCCCATTTTTGTGATATAAAATGCGCCGCTTTACGGGGATACCCCCGAAAGCCTAAACCCACACACGTGTCGACACGATGACCTGGGTGCCCGGAGCTAAAAGCTGCTGGTTGGTCATTGGGATACGTGGAGGCCTAACCCGACTTATCAAGGAACTATCATGTCCCAAGTCAATATGCGCGATATGCTGAAGGCCGGTGTGCACTTCGGTCACCAAACCCGTTACTGGA
>CAYVPI010000028.1:0-42837 GCA_964453495.1 uncultured Pseudomonas sp.
CGGGGCGGGAGCTATAGATATTCATGGTGCGCGAGCTTACCACCAAACGCTTTTTACGGGTCGTCCTGCTCGTCACTGTTTTTTGATCAAAGCGTCAGCAAGGTTTTTGTTTTATTGGCTGAAAGTATTGTTCTAGAGCCTTCTAATTGTTTTTTTGTTTGGCATCAACCGGGCTTGGGAAGCTATGCTAGAGTGCTTCGATACTGATAACAGGCTCTGCCAGGGTTCGTCGCCTCAAAGGACTGGGGAGGTTTTGCGACGTAACAGGACAGGCCATGCTGGGGCTGTATGCGCTATTTGCTGATTCTACTGGCAGGCTTTCTGCCAATGCTGGCTTGTGCGGTCGATTTTAACGAGACCACTCGCAGCCTTGCCCTGGGCCGCGTGATGCAGGTGCTCGAAGACCGTGAAGGCAACGCCACGATCGAGCAAGTCACTTCTGCAGCCCTGGGCGAGCAGTTTCGCCCGCATCCGGGCGATGTGCTCAATGCCGGTTACTCGACTTCGGCGTTCTGGTTGCGTATCGATCTGCGTTATGGCGCGACGTCTGCTGCGGCGCCTCGAGACTGGTTGCTTGAACTGGCCTATCCGCCCCTCGATGAACTTGAACTCTACCTGGCCGACTCGGAGGGAACCTACCGACTCGTTCGGCGTACGGGTGACGCGTTTCCCTTTGCCAGTCGGCAGATTCGCCAGAACAATTACCTGTTCGAAATTCCCTTTGCGCCTGGTCAGTCCCGGACCCTGTACCTGCGTCTGAAAAGCCAGGGGTCTATCCAGGCGCCAGTGAGTTTATGGTCCAGCCATGCCTATATGGAGGAGCAGCCGGCACGTATCTATGTGTTGGGCCTGATCTACGGCGTGTTGCTCGGGATGCTCGTTTACAACCTGTTCATTTACCTCAGCGTACGCGACACCAGTTACCTCTACTACATCCTCTACATTGCCTCATTCGGCTTGTACCAGGTTTCGGTCAATGGCGCGGGTGTCGAGTATTTCTGGCCGAGCAACCCCTGGTGGGCCAATGCGGCAACGCCGTTTTTCATCGGTTGTGCCGGTTTCTTCGGCTGTCAGTTTGCCCGCAGTTTCCTGCAGACCTCCGTGCACAGCCGGTTGCTCGACCGTTTGTTGCTGGGGCTGATGGTCTATGGCGCGGTCGTTGTGGTGTTGGCCGTGAGCATCAGCTACGGCTTGGCCTTGCGCCTGGCTACACTGCTGGCCCTGCTGTTTACCGTGGCGATTTTTACCGCGGGTGTAGTGGCCTGGTGGCGCGGCCTGCGGGTGGCCCGTTATTTCATCATTGCCTGGTCAGCCTTTCTGCTCGGTGGCGTGGTCAATACGCTGATGGTGTTGGGTTACTTGCCCAACGTATTCATCACCATGTACGCCAGCCAGATCGGTTCGGCACTGGAGGTTGGCCTGCTGTCGCTGGCCCTGGCTGACCGCATCAACAGCATGCGCGAGCAACAGGCCCAGACGTTGTTCGATGCCGGGCAGAAGCTGGAAGTGCTCAACCAGCAGTTGGCCAACAGCAATCGGCTCAAGGACGAATTCCTCGCGACGGTGACCCATGAGTTGCGTACGCCGATGAACGGAGTGATCGGTTCGTTGGAGTTGATGCAAACCGTGCCGCTGAGCACCGAGCTTGCGCAGTATCAGCAAACGGCCGCAGGGGCGGCGCGGGACATGATGCGCATGGTCGACGAGATCCTCATTCTCACCGACCTGCAGGCAGGGAAGCTTTTTTCCCAGCATGAGGCGTTCAGCCTGCAGGATTTGCTCGGCAGCTTGCACCTGCAGTTTGCCCAGCAGGCGCGCCACAAGGGGTTGGCGTTTGAAGTCAATGCAGGCGCAGGTTTGCCCGAGCACGTGATAGGCGATGCAAAGAAACTGAGCCTGTGCCTGGCCTGCCTGCTCGACAATGGCATCAAGTTCACCCGTCAGGGCATGGTCAGCCTGCAGGTCAATGGCGCAGGCGTTGCAGCCGATACCCTTGAGTTGAAATTCACGGTCAGCGACAGCGGCATCGGTTTCGGTCATCTGGATGAAGCCACACTGTACCAACGCTTCTATCAGCTCGATGGCTCGATGACCCGAGAACACGGCGGCCTCGGAATTGGCCTGGCGATCTGTCGACAATTGGCGGAATTGATGGGCGGCCGCCTGACCCACCAATCCATGCCGGGCGAGGGCAGCAGCTTCGAACTGACAGTCCATATGGGCCAGGGCTCGGCACAGTCTCCTGCCTGGCCGGAGGCCACTCAGGGCCGCGCGGCACGACGCGCCGCCCATGACTGCACGGTGCTGTTGATCGATGACAGCAACATCAATCAATTGGTGATTCGCGGCATGCTGCTCAAGCTCGGCTATCGGGTGCGTACGGCTGAAGACGTTGTCGGTGCTCTCGCGCTGCTGCGCAGCGAAAGCTTTGATGCAGTCATGTTCGACTGCCATGTGCCCTCGCCCGAAGGGCTCGATATGTGCCGTCGATTGCGTGAAACCCCAGGCTGCAGCGAGCTGCCGATATTGGTGGTGACGGCCAGGTTGCAGCAGGGCGAGCTCGACATTTGCCTGGCGGCGGGCATCACCGATTGCCTGGTACGGCCCGTGCGTTTCGATGAACTGCAAGGCAAGTTGCACAGCCGTTTGCTGATGGCCTAGGGCGGCAAAAGCGCCGTAATTTAGGCGCTTATGCCACTTTGTGTGGGGGCTGAGGCGTGATTCACTGGGTTCAATCGGCCTGCACCCAAGGAGCCCCGCAATGAATTTGCATCAGTTCGCTGAGACCCATGAGGTCACCAACCAACCCCCTTCGCTGGATGGCGCGAACCTCTACCGCATCGATCTGCCATTACAGGAGTGGGCGCGTCGCTATGGCGCGGGCTGGGCCGAACAGCGGATTGACGCCTATGGCGCACTGGCTGGTGGGCCATTGATGGCGGCCGGGTTCCTGGCCAATCAGAACAAGCCGGTTTTCAATAGTCATGACCGATATGGCCACCGTATCGATCTGGTGGAGTTCCATCCGGCTTATCACGAGTTGATGCGCACAGCCATCGAACATGGCTTGCCCTCGCTGCCCTGGACCGACCCGCGTGACGGCGCCCATGTGGCCCGTGCCGCGATGACTTATATGCACTCGCAGGCCGAAGCCGGCAGCGGTTGTCCATTGACCATGACCTTCGCCAGCGTCCCGGCCTTGAAGCTGCAACCTGATCTTGCCGAGCAATGGTTGCCGAAGGTTCTTGCCACCGAATACGACCCGCGCAATGTAGCGATCGCCCACAAGGCCGGTGCGACGATCGGCATGGCCATGACCGAAAAGCAAGGTGGCACCGATGTGCGTGCCAACACCACGCGTGCCTATCCAGTGGGAGCTACAGGCCCTGGCCAAGCCTATGAGCTGGTCGGCCACAAGTGGTTCTGCTCGGCGCCCATGTGCGATGCCTTCCTGACCCTGGCGCAGACCGACAAGGGCCTGACCTGTTTCCTGTTGCCGCGTCATCGCCCGGACGATACCCGTAACCAGTTTTATATCCAGCGCCTGAAAAACAAGCTGGGCAATGTCTCCAATGCCTCGAGCGAAGTGGAGTTCCGTGGTGCACTGGCCTGGATGGTCGGTGAGGAGGGGCGCGGCGTGCCGACCATCATCGAGATGGTGGCGATGACCCGCTTCGACTGTATGGTCGGCTCCAGTGCCTTGATGCGCCAGGCCTTGACCCAGGCTGCGCACCACTGCGCGCACCGCAGCGTCGGTGGGCGAGTGCTCAGCGAGCAACCGCTGATGCAGAACGTGTTGGCCGACCTGGCCCTGGAAAGCGAGGCGGCACTGGCCCTGAGCATGCGCATGGGCCGTGCGCTGGACCAGCCGGACGACCTGCAGCAGGCGCGCTTTGCTCGCTTGGTCACGGCGGTGGGCAAGTATTGGATCTGCAAGCGTGCCCCGGCGATGATCAATGAGGCGGCCGAATGCATGGGCGGCGCCGGTTATGTCGAAGACAGCATCCTGCCCCGTTTGTATCGCGAAGCGCCGGTCAACTCGACCTGGGAAGGCTCCGGCAACGTGCAATGCCTGGACGTGTTGCGGGCCCTGTCCAAGGAGCCGGGCGTGCTCGATGCACTGTTCGCCGAACTCGGCGACGGCCATGGCGATAAACGCCTCGCCGCGCATATCGGGCAATTGAAAACGGCCTTCCAGGACACGAGCGACGTTCAATACCGCGCGCGCCAACTGACCGAGGACATTGCCTTGGGCCTGCAAGCCAAGCTCCTGCTCGAAGCCGGCAATGCGGCGGTCAGCGACGCCTTCATTGCCAGTCGTCTGGGCGAAGGAGGGCGCGTCTATGGGACCTTGCCTCGAGGGCTTGAAATTGAAGCCCTGGTGCAGCGCAGTACACCAAACCGGGTGGTGTGACGGCAGGCGTGCCTTTGCCCGCTGTTACAGGCAAGATGGAGTCCTGCAAGATCAGACAGGATGCTCATTGTGACCCGAACTGCTGAAGCCTTCGTTGCCGTAGAAACTCCCGAGCAAGCCGTCGACCTGCTGGCGGCCTTGCACCAACAGGCCACCGATGCCCTGAGTCAGGCGCTCAAGCGCTACCTCAAGGACCGCACCGAGCCGGACGCCGAAGAACGTGCGCAGTTTCGCTACCCCGAGCTGCGCCTGATCTATCGCTGCCAGGGCGAGGTACCCGCCACCACCCGGGCCTACGCCAAAGTTCAGTTGCCCGGAACCTACAGCGTTACCGTGACCCACCCGGCGGCGTTTCGTGGCTACCTGCTCGATCAGTTGCGGCCGTTGATGAATGATTTCACCGTGACCGTGGAAGTCGGGGTCAGCGGGCAGAACATTCCCTACCCGTACGTGGTCGAGCAGGGCGACGAGTTGGCTGGCACCGGTGTCACCGCGGCGGCCCTGGCCCGGGTTTTCCCCAGTACCGACCTCTCGGCTGCGACCGACGGAATTGCCGACGGCCTGTATGACTGGGCCAACGTCGACCCCTTGCCGCTGGCCCTGTTCGATGCCGCGCGGGTGGACTTTTCCCTGCGCCGCCTGGTGCACTACACCGGCAGCGACTGGCGGCATGTGCAACCCTGGATCCTGCTGACCAACTACCATCGCTATGTCGACCAGTTCATCATGCACGGCCTGGAGCAGCTGCGTGATGATCCGCGTTTCGTGCGCATGGTGTTGCCGGGCAATGTGATCATTGAAAAGAGCATGGACAACGGCGAGGCCCAGGCTCTGGTCGCCGGTGTGGTCTGGCACCGCTTTCAGATGCCGGCCTATCACTTGATCGCCGCTGATGGCGACGGCGTGACCCTGGTCAATATCGGTGTCGGGCCATCCAACGCCAAGAACATCACCGACCACCTGGCCGTGCTGCGCCCACATTGCTGGCTGATGATTGGCCATTGCGGAGGCCTGCGGCAGTCCCAGACCATCGGCGACTACGTGCTGGCCCACGCTTACATGCGTCGTGATGGCATTCTCGACCGAGTAGTGCCGCCAAACATTCCAATCCCGGCCCTGGCCGAGGTTCAAATGGCTCTGCAGGAGGCTGCGGCGCAGGTCACTGGCGAACGCGGTGACGAACTGAAGAAGCGTCTGCGCACCGGCACCGTGCTTACCTACGATGACCGCAACTGGGAGCTGCGTTGGGCCGAGGAACGCCCGCTGATCAACCTGTCCCGGGCCGTGGCAGTGGATATGGAAAGCGGCACCATCGCAGCCCAGGGTTATCGCCTGCGGGTACCTTACGGCACCTTGCTCTGTGTGTCGGACAAGCCCTTGCACAGCGAGATCAAGCTGCCCGGGTCGGCTAACGCCTTCTACAACCGTGCGGTGAGCCAGCACCTGAAGATCGGCATCGCCGCCCTCGACTTGCTGCGCACCGAAGTCAACTCGTTGCATTCGCGCAAACTGCGCAGCTTCGACGAACCGCCATTTCGATGATGTTTGCTCAAACCGGCAGGGGCCTCTAGCATGGGTCACCCTGCTGGTTTGAAGTAATACACTGCCATGGCCTTACCCCCGCGCTCCGCCCCCCGCCGACCTTCGGCCAAACCCACTGGCAAACCGGTCGCCAAGCGCCGCGTGGCCAAGGCGCCGCCGGCCGAGCCACGCCTGATCCTGTTCAACAAACCCTTCGACGTCCTGACCCAGTTCAGCGACGAGGCGGGGCGCTCGACCCTGAAGGACTTCATCGATGTGCCTGGCATCTATCCGGCCGGCCGCCTGGACCGTGACAGCGAAGGCCTGTTGCTGCTGACCAACGACGGGCAACTGCAGGCCCGCATCGCGGACCCCAAGCACAAACTGGCCAAGACCTACTGGGTGCAAGTGGAAGGCGAGCCAACCGAAGAGCAGTTGCAGCGCCTGCGCAATGGCGTCGAGCTCAATGACGGCATGACCTTGCCGGCTGAAGCGAAGCTGCTGGAAGAGCCGCAGCTGTGGCCGCGCACCCCGCCCGTACGTTTTCGCAAAAGCGTGCCGACCCATTGGCTGGAACTGGTGATCAAGGAAGGGCGCAACCGTCAGGTGCGGCGTATGACCGCCGCCGTCGGCTTGCCGACGCTACGCCTGGTACGGGTGCGGATTGGCGGGTGGAGCCTTGATGGGCTCGAACAAGGGCAATGGCGGGAAGTGCCTGCCCGCCTCTAACCGCTAGACGCCTTCGATGTAGCCGATGACCACGCTCTTGACGATGAAGGCGAAGATACCCAGGCCCAAAACGAAAAACAGAATAAAGGTACCGAACCGGCCGGCTTTGGACTTCTTGGCCAAATCCCAGACGATAAAGCCCATGAAGCCGATCAGGATGGTGACCAGGACAGTCATCATCCACTCTTCAAATACTGCAGGATCCATCAATTTTCTCCAGGCAGGCAAAAACGGCCGGGATTATACGCGCCTGCCGGGCGCCTGTGCATGACCTGTCGTCATGTGCGCAAATGAGTCAAGGGCAATTCAGTGCTCGACAGCACCTGATTGAGCACGAAGCTCGAGCGCACGCTGGTCACGCCTTCGATACGGGTCAGGTGGCCCAGCAGCAGTTTCTGGTAATGGTCCATGTCCGGCACGACCACCTTGAGCTGGTAGTCCGCCTCCATCCCCGTCACCAGGTTGCATTCCAGGACCTGGGGCAGGCTGCGGATTTTCGCTTCGAAGTTTTCGAAGCGCTCGGGGGTGTGCCGGTCCATGCCGATCATCACGTAGGCGGTCAGGCTCAAGCCGAGCATCTTGCGGTCGAGCAGGGCCACCTGGCGGGAGATGTAGCCATCGTCTTCGAGTTGCTTGACCCGGCGCGAGCAAGGTGAGGGCGACAGGCCGATGCGTTCGGCCAATTCCTGATTGGAGATGCGGGCATCGCGCTGCAATTCCGCAAGAATACTGAGGTCGTAACGGTCGAGTTTGCTCACGATTCGGGCCTTGGTTGTTTCAATTGCTGTAAATTATCCATCTGAAGTTAAAAATTGCGCAAGTGGTGTTTGAATGAGCAATCTTAGCAATCATCTGTCGGGGTGTCCGCCCTATTATTATCACCAGAATCACTGCCCGGACATGAGTCCAGTGCAGCTAGCCGAATCAGGCAAGCTGCGGCCAGCAACCCAACAGGGTTGTGTCGGCCCCCGGGCTACACACTGTCCAGAAGACGGCGTGAGGTGAGCCGGCGTCAAAAGCGTCGAGCACGGACGAAATTTTCGAAGGGAGGTCTTTAAGACCTCCCTTTTTTCTTGCCTGCGATTTTTCATGGGCGCTGGGGGCGTGATGTAGGAGCGGGCTTGCCCGCGATGAGGCCCAAACATTCAACTAGTTTTCTTGACCACTTCCTGCGGATCCGCATGCACCAGTACTTCAGCCCGCGGATACTTGCTGTTGATCGCCGCCACCACCTGATCACACAACCCATGCGCCACCGACAACGTCAGCTGCCCCGGCAACTCCAGGTGCAGTTGCACGAACCAGTGGCTGCCTGAAACCCGTGTCCGCAGGTCATGGGCACCCAGCACTCCCGGCACTGAACAGGCCAGTTGCATCATCTGCTCGCTGACGTCTTCAGGCAGTTCCTGGTCCATCAAGGTAGCCGTGCTTTCGCGCGCAATCTGCACGGCACTCCACAGAATGTAGAAGGCGATGGCCAGGCCGAACCAGGCATCGAGTTGCGGCCAGCCGAAGTACGCCAGCAACAGGGCCACCAGAATACTGGCGTTGAGCAGCAGGTCCGAGCGGTAGTGCAAGGAGTCGGCGCGCACCGCGGTCGAGCCAGTCTTGCGGATAACCTTGCGTTGAATCAGCAGCAGGGCAACGGTCAGTGCCAGTGAAAACAGCATCACCAGCACACCAACTGCGGCGTCGCCCAAAGGGACCGGATTGTGCAAGCGCTCGACGGCCTGGGTGCCAATCAATACGGCACTCACGGCAATGAACAGTGCCTGAGCCATGCCGGCCAGGGCCTCGGCCTTGCCGTGGCCGAAACGGTGATCGTCATCGGCCGGGCGCAAGGCATAGTGCACCGCCAGCAGGTTGATGAAAGAGGCGACGCCATCGAGCATCGAATCGGTCAGCCCCGCCAGCAGGCTGATTGAGCCGCTCAGCCACCAGGCCACGGCCTTGGCGATGATCAGGATGGTGGCGACCGCCAGCGAGGCGCGGGTTGCCAGGCGCAGCAGCCGTTCGTGTTCGGCGCGGTCGATCATGAAGCGGGGGCTTCCTTGTGCAGTGATCAGGCCGCAGGCTTGATGCCATACATGGCCAGTTGCTCGAAGCTGCCTTTATGCTGGATCAGCCGTGGGTCATCGAGCGGCAGGCGCTGGCCGAGTTCGCTTTGCAGGATAGCCTGCAACTTGCCGCTGTCGACCTTGCCGTCTGCGCTGATCGCTTCCTGCAGTTTTTCCGGTGCGACTTGAGCCGTGGTGCCGCCTGGCAGGTAGATTGCGCCGGTGGCGAAGTCGACGGCGAAGGCAATCAGGCCGGGAATTACATAAAACAGAATGCCTACCGCATCCAGTGCGGCAACCACCGGGTCGACCTTGCCTTCGATCTGGCCGCGACGGTCGGGGAAAAACAACGTGCCACAGGCAGTCAGTTGGGTCAGCAGGGCAGCGACCAGTACGCCACCGATTACACGGGAAGGAATACGCATGTAGATCTCCAGGAAGAAGGTCTCAACGATACAGGCAAAGGGCCGAGCCATACAGTGAAGACCGTGAGATTACGGCCTCGGTTCGCCGTTATACGTGGCCGGCTGCTGGAGGACTACCCTGATTTGTTTGCCGATTGATGCCGTTTTAACCGATCTGTGCCAGGCACTGGCAGTGCATCATTAGGCGGTACTCGGCAACGTTATAGAATCGGTGCGGATGTTCGTCCTGGATGCCTGTTCCCTCGGTTACCTGTACGAGCTGCATACTCTACGCATGGCTATAGACCGAGGCTGAGCAATGTCCCACGAAAGTTTCGTGCAGGGTTCGCAAACAAGAATCCTGATTTCTCTATTGTTTGCGATCCAGCTCATTTCAATGGGCGCCATGGAAATGAGCGGGCCATTCTGGCCCGTACATCTACGAGGGCTGACGTCGTCGGATTCGCTGTTCAGCTTCGCCAGCATTGCGGTCTATGTGGGCCCGATGCTGGGTATACTGCTCACCAGTGCGTTTTGGGGCCGTATTGGCGATCGATACGGCCATAAGTTAATGATGATCCGTGCCTTGGTCGGCCTGGCATTGACCCAGTTCGCACTGGCACTGGCAAACGACATCTGGGTGATCCTGGTTCTGCGTTTTCTGCAGGGCGCTTTCGCCGGCTACATTGCCCCTGCCCAGGCATACGGCGTGAGCATCGAGGCACCTTCACGGCGTGCCAGGCTGTTTGCCATCTTGCAGATATCCACCAACGTAGGGTCGCTGCTGGGTGCCATCGTCGGTGGACTGATTCTCGACCATGCCACCTTTTTCTGGATCAACATCATCGCCTCCGCGCTATGCGCCGTATGCACGATAGTCGCGGCAATCACGCTGCCTGATGTCCCGCCGGTGAAGAGGGCGCCACCCACTGCGCCCGCGGCAGCCAAGGCTTTCGATTTACCCAGCCCATGGCAGGGCTCACCGCTATTGTCGCTACTAGGCATCATGGGCGTTCTGATGCTGGCGCGTATGTTGCCGCAAACCTCGTTTTCGCTGTATGTCAGCTCCATTTTCGAGGTCAGTAATTCGGTGGTGGGCCTTTGTTATGGTCTGCTGGCGCTTGGCTTCATCATCTCGGCGGCCCCGTGGTCCAGGTACTTCGAGCAGCGTTCGCAGCAGCAGACCCTGCAGCGGATGAGCTTCATTGTCGTAGGCTGCATAGGCCTTACCGCTCTGGCAGGTATCACTCGCGACCCGATCGTTTTCGTCTTTGCCTATTTCGTCTGGGGCGTGTTATTGGGGGCGACCACACCCGTGTTGATGGCCGTCATATCCAAAACTGCCGATAGCTCCAGGCAAGGTCATGTATTGGGCATCGCCCAAGGTAGCGCGCAGTTCGCCTCTATCGCAGGCATATCGGCGGGTGGATTGCTAAGCCAGGTTTACGGCCTGCAGTACACCTATTTCTTCGTGGTTGTGGCCTACATCGTGGCCTTGGTATTGATAATCGCCATGCATTATCGGTCGCAAGCCTGGTTGCCCAGCCGCGTGCCTTCGAGTGAGTGAGAGCATGTCGCGGCTGGTCGTTGTGGTCGAAGCACCGGGACGTATTCACCGCGTGTCGCGCTATCCACGCAGGACAGATTCTGGCGCTTGCATGAGAACTTTAATTTAAACTACCATCTGCAAATAGTTCTCAATACCAAAAAAAATGAACCGCCCCCATGAGCGAAGTTCTGTCCGCTGACAACAATCATTTGCGCACTGTCGAAGCCCTCTACAGTGGCCATCAAGGCTGGCTGTATGCCAGGCTGCACAGGAAACTGGGCAATGCGCTGGATGCGGCAGATCTGGTGCATGACACCTTCGCGCGAATCCTGGCCTCGAACGTCGGCGTTATCGAAGAGCCCCGGGCGTACCTGAACAGGGTCGCCGGAGGCATCCTCGCCAACTGGTGTCAGCGCCAGGCTCTGGAACGTGCCTACCTGGCCGCGCTGGAGCATCTTCCCTCCCCCGAGGCTCCCTCACCGGAGCGACGTTACCTGGTGCTGGAGACCTTGCATGAAATCGACGCCATGCTCGATACCCTGCCACCCTTGGTCAAGCGTGCCTTCCTGTTGTCGCAAATCGGTGGCATGAAATACGAGGATATTGCCGAGCAGATCGGCGTGTCTCTGATTACCGTCAAGCGCTACATGAAGCAGGCATTCTTGCAGTGCCTGACGTTGGTGGAGTGAGTAATGGAGGCCAAGCGCAATGCACCGATAGATGCCGATGCCCTGGACGAAGCGGCCGAATGGCTGATGTGCCTGAGTGCCAGCGACGTCACCGATGCAGAGCGAGCGGCTTGGGCCATCTGGCGCAACAGTAGCCCTGAGCGAGATCACGCCTGGCGTCGCGCCGAGCTGCTGATGGGGAAACTGGGAGGCCTGCCGCCAACCTTGGCACTGTCCACATTGGATCGTCCGGTCGACCCTGGTCGCCGCGCGGTTATTACACGCTTGGCGGCGCTTCTGGCATTGGCACCGGCAAGCTGGGCCGGTTGGAAGTTCACTGAGGAACAAGGCTGGATGGCGGACTACGCCTCTGCTGTCGGCGAATGTCGCGACCTGAAACTGGCCGACGGCACCCGGGTTTTTCTCAATACCGATTCGGCGATCGACGTGCGCTTTGAAAGCGATCAGCGTCTGATCCTGCTGCGCCGGGGCGAGATCCTCATAGAAACCGCCCCCGATAACCGGGTACCGTCACGTCCGTTGCGGGTGGGTACTACAGAAGGTCGGATGGAGGCCCTGGGCACTCGATTCACTGTGCGCGAGAATGCCGGGCGGACCTACCTGGCCGTTCTGGAGGGGGCGGTGCGGGTCGAGCCGCGCTATGGCACGAATGTCCAGCCGCTCGTGGTTCAGGCCGGGCAGAAAACCAACTTCGATACTCACTCAACGCTCAACGTCAGTTCCGTCGACAAAACCATCACCGCCTGGACTCAGGGCATGCTGCTTGTCGACAACATGAGGCTGGCAGACTTTGTTGGCGAGTTGGCGCGTTACCGTCGTGGCTTCGTCCGTTTCGAGTCAGCCATCGCGAATATCCGCATTTCCGGCACGTTCCCCATCAACGACACCGAGCTGGCTCTGAACATGCTCGTGTCGACCTATCCAGTGGCGGCAACCGTGCGCATGAATGGCTACTGGATTTTACTCTCCTCCCGCTAAGCAAGCAGGCCGCAAAAAAAGTTACTTGAGGGTGATACTTTTTTGCATCTCAACTGGCAATAGAGAGTGATTACTACTTACCTTTTCCAAAGGATCCACTCGTCATGCCTGTTGTAAGTCTTCCTTGCGGTGAGCGCTCGTTAACGCTGGCTATCCGCACCGCTATGCTGAGTTTCGCACTGGTCGCAGGAAGCGCCAATTCGTGGGCAGCCGCCCCGACGCAGCTGGATGCTGTCGCTGCCAAGACCTATGACATCTCGGCTGGTCCCCTGGGACGGGCATTGTCCAACTTCGCAATGGACGCAGGCATTGCTTTGTCGTTCGACTCGGCCTTGACCGACGGCCGCAGCAGCCCTGGCCTCTCTGGCACCTATTCGGCCCGTGAGGGCATCGCTCGATTGCTGGCGGGTACTGACCTGGAACTGGTCGAGCGGGGCAATGGCAGTTACACACTGGCCCAGCGGCCGGCCGGTAGTGGTGATTTGACACTGGCCCCTACCAACATCAATGCCAATGGTATTCGCGCCGATGCCCTCCCCGAAGCGCTTGCCGGTGGCCAGGTTGCCCGTGGTGCGCGGCTGGGAATGATGGGGAACAGGGATATCATGGACACGCCATTCAGCGTGACCAGCTACACCGCCAAGACCATGGCCGACCTGCAAACGGTAACCGTAGCCGATGCCCTGGAACGGGACCCTTCGGTGCGTTCCACTGGCCAGACTGGCGGCATCGTGGACTCCTTTTTCATCCGCGGTTTTCCGGTGGGCGAAGGTAACCTGGGTGAGCTGGCGTTTGACGGTGTGTATGGCGTGGCGCCCAACTACCGCGTGTTCACTGAATATGCCGAACGTGTCGAAGTCCTCAAAGGTCCCGGTGCCTTGATGTACGGCATCTCGCCCAACAGCGGCGTCGGCGGTGTGATCAACATCGTGCCCAAGCGTACCCTGGCCGAGGACTTGACCCGCTTCACCGCCAGTTATGCCTCGGACACCCAGGCCGGCGGTCACTTGGATGTCAGCCGCCGTTTTGGTGACGACAACCAGTTCGGCGTGCGTTTTAACGGCAGCATTCAGGGCGGCGATACTGCCATTGATAACCAGGACCGCGAAGTGGATATCGGCGCCATTGCGCTCGACTATCAAGGCGAACGCTTGCGTTTGAACCTGGATTTCATCAGCCAGCGAGAGCAGTGGGATGCCTCGTCGCGACCGTTCACTATCACACCTGGCATCGATGTTCCCGATGCCCCGAACGGGAGCACCAACCATTCGCAGGATTGGGGGTGGTCCGATACCAAAGAGCAGTCGGCAATGCTTGGCGGCGAATATGACCTGAATGATTCGGTCACCGTGTTCGCTCACGCCGGTGGCGGCAAGGCGGACGTCAAGCGGCGCTCGGACCAGGTGCCGCGCATCCTCAACGAAGCCGGCGACACCAGCAACACTCCCGGTTACTACAAGTTCAACGTCGATCGCTCAACCGCCGATGTGGGTATCCGCGGGCTGTTTGAAACCGGCCCGATCAACCATACGACCACGCTGATGGCGACCCAGTATCAGGATGAGTTATCCAGGGGGATCAACAACGGCACCGAGATTCGCTCGAACATCTACCATCCGATAGATGTGCCCAAGCAGTTCATCAACCCGCCAAAAGTACTGCGCATTTCTGAGTCGGATCTGTCCGGTGTAGCACTCACCGATACCCTGTCGGTGCTTGAAGATCGGGTACAGCTGACGCTGGGCGTGCGTCGCCAGGACATCGAGACACGTAACTACAGTGCCACGGGGGCGGTTACCTCCAAGTACGACGATGGCGCCACCACGCCGCTGGTTGGCGTAGTGGTCAAGCCATGGGAAAACGTGTCGCTGTACTACAACTACGTCGAGGGTTTGAGCAAGGGTGATATTGCACCGGCCACCGCTTCCAACTCGGGTGAAGCCTTCGCCCCGTACGAAACCAAGCAGCATGAGCTTGGCGTGAAGGTCGAACACGGCACCTTCATCAGCACCCTGGCCCTGTTCCAGATCGAGAAGCCTAGCGGTGAGCTGGGAGCCGGCAACGTGTTTTCGGTCCAGGCCGAACAACGCAACCGCGGTGTTGAGCTGAGCATGTTCGGCGAAGTGGCGCAGGGCACCCGCTTGATGGGTGGTGTGACGCTGCTTGATGGTGAACTGACGGATTCGGCCACGGCCGCCAACCGTGGCAATGAGCCGGTGGGTGTGCCAGACGTCCAGGCCAACCTCTGGGCCGAGTGGGATACGCCATGGGTTCAGGGCTTCACCCTCACCGGTGGTGCGATCTACACCGGTAGCCAGTACGTCAACCAGGCCAACACCCAGGAACTGGATGCATGGACCCGGTATGACGTCGGTGCTCGCTACGCCACCAAGATCGACGGCCGCCCGACAACGTTCCGCGCCACAGTGCAGAACGTATTGGATACCGAATACTGGTCGGGCGTAGCGTCGTACAGCGCGTTCTCTCCAGGTTACCCGCGTGCGCTGCAGTTGTCGGCTACGGTCGACTTCTGATGCGTACAGGCAGGTTGTAACAGGTTGCTGGCCGAAAATTCCAACGTTCAACGGTAGAGACTCGACTATGGCTTTTCAATGTCGATGGAGCGCAGCTTTCATCGCCCTCATGTTCGCAGGCGTGCTCGGGGTGGCCTTGCTGGCACTGATGCCTGCCAACGCTCTGGCTGGGAACCAGGAACCGGCCAGCACCACTGTGACCGATCTGCTCGGGCGCAAGGTCCAGGTTCGCGTGCCCGTGCGGCGCGTGATCCTGGGTGAGGGGAGGCAGCTGTATCTGGTTGCCGCCCTGGATACACAAAACCCGATGCAACGCATCGTGGGCTGGCGCAAGGATCTGATTCAGTCCGACCCGGATACCTACTCGGCCTACCTGCGTAAATTTCCCGCAATCGCCGATGTTCCCACTTTCGGCGGTTTTGAAGACGGCACCTTCGACATCGAACAAGCGATCTCGCAGCAGCCGGACGTGATCATCCTGAACATCGAAGCGCAGCATGCCACCGAGGATGCGCTGCTTGAGTTTCGGTGACGAGAACTTCGGCAAATTCGTCGAGCTGGCCGGCGCTGACAATATCGCCAAGGGCATCATCCCCGGGACCTTCGGTCAGTTGAATCCGGAACAGGTCATCGTCGCCAATCCTGACCAGGTGGTGATTACCAGTGCCAACTGGGAAGCCTTTGCGCCCAAAGGCAACTGGATTGGCGTCGGGCCGGGTGCCGACTTCAAAGAAGCGCAGCGCAAGCTCGAGCCCTATACCCAGCGTGCTGCCTATAGTGGCATCAAGGCGCAGAAAGACCACGAGTTTCACGCCATCTGGCACCAGTTCTACAACAGTCCGTACCAGTTCGCAGCAATTCAGCAATTGGCCAAATGGTTTCATCCGGGCCTGTTCGCAGACCTCGATCCGGACGCCAGCTTTCGCGAGTTGCACCAACGCTTCCTGCCTGTCACCTACGAGCCGGGTTACTTCGTGAGCTTGAACAAGAGCGAGGCTCACTGATGGAAACCGTTGGCATTTCTGAGAGCGGACAACGTCATCGCTACCGTGGGCTGATACTGCGCAAGCGACTGATTCTTGCCAGTTTCGTGGTGTTGCTGCTGATGAGCCTGTTGCTCGACCTGGCCCTGGGGCCAGCGAATTACAGCATTGCACAAGTGCTGCAGGCGCTGTTTATACCAGATGACGCGCCCGCTCAAGTGCGTGTGGTCATGTGGGAGATCCGCCTGCCGGTAGCCCTGATGGCAGTGGTGGTCGGAGCCGCGTTGTCGCTGGCTGGCGCCCAGATGCAAACGATCCTCAACAATCCCCTTGCCAGTCCCTTCACCCTGGGTATCTCTGCTGCTGCCAGTTTCGGTGCAGCCCTGGGGCTCGCCTTTGGAGTTGCCCTGTTTCCGGTCATCGGCCAGTACATGGTGCCGCTCAACGCGTTCATCATGGCGATGCTGTCGGCGGGCTTGATTCACCTGTTGAGCATGCGCCGCGGAGTAACTGCCGAGACTATTGTCCTGTTGGGCATCGCCCTGGTGTTCACCTTCAACGCATTGCTGTCGCTGGTGCAGTACTTCGCCACCGAGCAGGCGGTTGCTGCGGTGGTGTTCTGGACCATGGGCAGCCTCACCAAGGCCACATGGCCGAAGCTGGGTGTGATCTGCGTGGTGATCCTCATCACGCTGCCGATTTTCGTTCGACGTGCCTGGGCAATGACAGCGTTGCGTCTGGGCGATGACAAGGCTGCAAGCTTCGGCGTCAATGTTCCGCGCCTGCGTTTGCAGACATTGATCATGGTCAGCCTGCTGGCGTCGTTTCCGGTCGCTTTCGTCGGCACCATCGGTTTTATCGGCCTGGTCGGCCCGCACATTGCCCGTATGGTGATTGGTGAGGATCAGCGTTTCTTCCTGCCCGCCTCGTTGCTGACCGGAGCGCTCATACTTTCGTTGAGTTCGGTGGTCAGTAAAACCCTGATACCAGGCGCCATCTTTCCGATCGGAGTGGTCACATCACTGATTGGCGTGCCTTTCTTCATTTCTCTGATTCTTGGCGGGAAGAAGAACTCATGGTGACGCTACGCCTGGAGAACCTTGGCGCCCGTTACGGTAACCGCGAAATTATCTCGGGCATCAATTCGACGGATTTTTTTAGCGGCCAAGTGGTCGCGGTCATCGGGCCCAATGCGGCGGGTAAATCCACCTTGTTCAAACGCATTGCCGGGCTCATCGACGGGCCCGGGCGGGTGGTGCTTGAGAACTCGAAGAAAGGCCAGCAAGGCATTTGCTACATGCCCCAGAGCATCAATGCCAATGCACGCCTGACCGTCTATGAGTCGGTCCTTCTGGCCAGCAAGCAATCATCGCCAAGCTGGGCCGTGCATGACGTGGAGCTGGGTCGAATCGACGACATCCTGCATTCGTTGGGGATTACCGACCTTGCATTCAGGAACCTGGGTGAGCTCAGTGGTGGCCAGCAACAGTTGGTCTCCATCGCCCAGACCCTGGTGCGCGAGCCTGAAATCCTGCTGATGGACGAACCCACCAGCGCCCTGGACATGCGGCGGCAGGTTCAGGTGCTGAACTTCATGCGCACGGTGGCAAAAAGACAACAGGTCATCGTCTTTGTGGCAATCCACGACCTCAACCAGGCCATGCGCTTTGCCGACCAGGTGCTGGTTATCGCCCACGGCACAGCGCAAGGCAGCGGCCCATGCGAGGAGATCATTACCGTAGAGATGCTGCGTGACGTGTATAGCGTCAAGGCTCGCATTGAAAAATGCACCCAGCAGGCCAGTCACGTCATTGTGGACGAGATCGTTTAGCGAACAGCCAAAAACGCCTGGACGGGCAATGCCCTGAGTGCATCGCTAGTGAATAGGGGAGCCAGGGGATCCGTACGCTGCGATCCCTTATACTGCCGGGCTCACCTGGGAGTTTTCATGAGTTCGTTGCCTATCGATGCTGCCCTGCCGGCGCTACTCCAAGCACTGTCGGATCGAAATGAAGTCGTCCTGCAAGCGCCACCTGGCGCGGGTAAGACTACGCGCGTCCCCTTGGCTTTGCTTGGCGAAGCCTGGCTTGGCGAGCAAACCATCCTGATGCTGGAGCCTCGGCGCCTGGCCGCTCGCGCTGCCGCAGAGCGCTTGGCCAGTGAGTTGGGAGAAAAGGTGGGGGAGACGGTCGGCTACCGAATTCGTCTCGAAAGCCGGGTAGGCCCGCGAACTCGCATAGAAGTGGTCACTGAAGGAATCCTGGCGCGCCGACTCCAGGATGACCCCGCGCTTGAGGGCGTTGGGCTGGTCATCTTTGACGAGTTCCACTCACGTAACCTTGATGCTGATCTGGCCTTGGCCCTTACCCTCAGTGGTCGTGAGTTACTTCGTGACGAGCAGCCACTGAAGGTTCTGGTGATGTCGGCAACGCTTGAAGGCGAACGCCTGTCGCGTTTGCTTGATGATGCGCCAGTGGTTACCAGTGAAGGTCGCATGTACCCCGTGTCCAACCTGTGGGGGCGGCCGTTCCAGCCAGGTGAGTACATCGAGCCCCGGGTTGTGCAGGCCTGCCTGGATGCGATCGATGAGCAAAACGGCAGTATTCTGGTGTTCCTGCCGGGCCAGGCAGAAATTCGCAGGGTGCATCAACAACTGGTCGAGACGCTCGGTGAGCGCAGCGAGATACTCCTGTGCCCATTGCATGGCGAGCTGGATCTGAGCGCGCAGCGCGCCGCCATTGATCCCGCACCGGCAGGCAAACGCAAGGTGGTGCTTGCCACCAACATTGCTGAAACCAGCCTGACGATTGAAGGGGTCAGGGTTGTGATCGACTCCGGGCTCGAGCGCGTTCCGCGCTTCGACCCACGCAGTGGCATGACCCGCCTGGACACTCAACGTATTTCACGCGCCAGTGCTACTCAGCGAGCCGGGCGTGCCGGGCGACTCGAACACGGGGTCTGTTATCGGTTGTGGTCAGAGGCCCAGCACGAGCAACTGGCAGCCTACAGCAGCGCCGAAATCCTTCAGGCCGACCTCGCCGGGTTGGCCCTGCAGCTGGCCCGTTGGGGGGTGATGCCCGGCCAGCTGAAATGGCTCGATCAACCGCCGGCAGCGGCCTTTTCCCAGGCGCGAGACTTGTTGCAGCGGTTGGGAGCCTTGCAGCCCGATGGGCGTCTTGGTGCTCATGGCCAAACCATGGCCGAAGTGCCGGCGCACCCACGCATTGCCCACCTGTTGTTGCGTGGCCATGCGCTGGGGTTGGGAGCGATGGCCTGTGATGTTGCCGGCTTGCTGGGTGAGCGCGATATCCTGCGAGGTGCTGGTGCTGATCTCCATAGCCGTTTGATGATGGTCTCGGGTGAGCAAAAAACTCAGCGCAACGCCCAGGGTGGCGTGCAACGGGTACGCCAGATAGCGCGGCAGTACCGCACCTACCTGCGCGGCCAGCCTGCGGAGCCGGTAGCCGATACTGGCCACTCGCGCTGGCTTGGCTGTTTGCTGGCCTTGGCCTATCCCGATCGCGTGGCACAACAGCGCCGCCCAGGCGGTGCTGAATATCGACTGGCCAATGGTCGGGCGGCGATGTTCAGTGAGGCCGACGCGCTGATGAAACACCCCTGGCTGGTCATCGCTGACCTGGGCAGTCGTCAGGGGCAGCGCGAAGAGCGCATTTACCTGGCGAGTGATCTCGACCCGACGCTGTTCGACACTGTGCTCGCCGAGCAAGTGCGGGTGGTCGATGAGCTCGACTGGAATGAGCGAGAGGGTGTACTGCGCGCCGAGCGTCAACGCAAGGTGGGTGAGCTCATACTGGCGACCGAGCCCTTGACCGGATTGGATGAGGCGGCGAAAAGCCAGGCCCTGGTTAACCTGGTGCGGCGCAAGGGCTTGGAGCTGTTGCCATGGACACCCGAAATCCGCCAGTGGCAAGCGCGTGTAGCGTTGCTGTGCGAGCTTGATCTCACACAGACAGGGCAAAGCCTATGGCCGGACTTGAGTGACGCTGCGTTGCTCGCCTCTCTGGAGACCTGGCTACAGCCCTACTTGAGCAATGTGAGCCGCCTGAGCCATTTTGGCCAACTTGATCTGCCGTCCATTTTGCGTAACATCCTGCCTTGGCCCCTGCAGCAACAACTTCAGGAGCTGGCACCCACCCATATCACTGTCCCATCGGGTTCTTCGGTGAAGCTGGACTACAGCGAAGTGCCTCCGATCCTGGCGGTGCGCCTGCAGGAATTGTTTGGCCTGGCCGACACGCCACGTATTGCCGGTGGCCGCCAGGTGCTGAAGCTGCATTTGCTTTCTCCAGCCAGGCGGCCGGTGCAGGTCACCCAGGACCTGGCCAACTTCTGGCGCAGCACCTACGCCGAGGTGAAGAAGGATTTGAAGGGGCGCTACCCCAAACATTACTGGCCGGATGACCCGCTGGTGGCCGAGGCTACTGCGCGTATCAAGCCGCGCAAGGTTTAGTCGCGCGTCATGGTTTACTGGCACCGGGCGATGCTCAGCGCAGAACAGACGACTGGTTGTGCGCAATTTCCCATAGGTCGTCGCAGAGGCAGCCAACCCTATCTGAGCATCGTGCCAAGGTAAACGGCGGACATTGATATTGCAGGCACCATTAGACCACCAATCAATAGTTCGGGAAGTTCTCCGATGGCGTGGCCATAGAGACCCCGTTGTACCAATTCAACCAGATCATCCATATGGCTGGACGAGACCATAATGGATAAACAGTATGCGCCCATGGCTGCGAGCATCCGTTTTCCCTGTGCAAGGCAATGCATTGTCACCCATGCCATTGCCATGTTCACGGCAATCAAACACAGAAAATCACCTAATGTGTCAGTGAGAAATTGGCCCGCCAAAAGGCCCACTCCGACACACAGCAAAAGCGCCGTCATGGGTAGCGCTCCAGGGTCGCTATCCGGGAACCACGAGAAGCATTACCGAGCCAATAGCACAAGCCTGCTAGCACTGCGAATCGAAGCGCAGAAGGGTTCATCTCATTTCTGTTCCTTGTCATATCCATGGCCAATCAATGGTATGGCCAGACTTGGCCGGTAGTGTGCCATGTGTCGACAAGCCCGAACATTCAAGATTCCGCCGCAGTATAGGCGTGGTTGGCGCAGCAAGGCTCAAGGCGCAGGCGGCAGTAGAAACTGCGCCAGCAGCGGCAGGTGGTCGGAGATCTGCAGGGTGTCTTCCTGGCGAACCTCGGCAGCCACGCGCTGGATGCGTGGGCTGTGCAGCAGGTAGTCCAGCGTACGGTCCGGCGCCTGGAGCAGCGGGTCGTTGGGGAAGTGGGTGAACCAGTCGGCACGATTGGCACCACTGGCCTCGGCATTGCTCGGGATGATCGGGTACTTGTCCCAGAGCAAATGCAGTTCGCTGTCGGTGGCGTAGTGGTTGCGTTGCTCGGGTTTGAGGCGGCGCTGTTGGCCCAGCGGCAACAGGTTGAAGTCGCCACCGATCAGCCATGGTGTGCCCTGGCTTTCGAGTTTATCCAGCACCCCGGCAATAACCTGGATCTGTTGGCGCTGGATATCGCTGCCCGGTTGATGGCGGTCGAGCTGGGTGTTGAGCACAGCCAGTTGGCCACCGTCGCGCAGCGGCAAGTAGCTGCTGAGTAAGGCTCGCCGGGGTTGGAACAGGTTAGTCAGGGGGTTGCTGTCCGGCTCGGGCAATTGCAGGCGCTCGGCCTGCTTGATCTGGTAGCGGCTGAGCGTCGCCAGCGTGCGCCCGACGCTGCCGAAGATATGCGGGTTGGGCACGAACTCGGCCTTCCAGTCGTACGCCTGGGCAGAGCAGGGGTAGAGGTCGACGACGCGCTCCTGCAACAACGCCAATTGATCCTGATAGTCGCTGGCCTTGGCGCCGTTATCGAGCTCTTGCAGCAGGACGACGTCCGGCTGTTCGGCGCGGATCACCCGGGCGGCTTCGTCGAGGTTGTAGGCCAGGTCTTGCGGGGTGGCGCGTTCATCCTGGCCGCTACCGTCGTCCAGGTCGTACCAGAACACATAACGCTTGCCTGCCAGGTGCTGGACGTTCCAGGTCATCACCTTGAACGCCTGGCCCGGCACGAGCAGCGGCGCCTGGCCGCGACAGGCGACGGGAACCGCTTCGCGCTCTTCAGGGTGCCAGGTGAGGTTCCAGGCCAGCAACCAGAGCGAAACGGTGAGAAGCAGGAGTACCAGCAGGGTAATGCGCAGTAGTCGGGTCATCGGCTCGGCTTAACGTTGCACAATGCCCCGAGCATAGCTGACTAGAGCGTTTACGTCATCGTGCCTGGCTGCCGGGCACAGGTTCGGCAATCAACATGAACAGGCGAAACAGCACCACGCTGGTGAACAATTGCAGGAAGCTGCTGACGCTGTCGAACAGCAGTCCCAGCATGGGCTCTCGCGGTGCGGGATAGACCATCAGGCTCAGGCCATCGAGCAGCCACAAGGGCGCCAATACACTGAGAATGCAGGCCAGGATGCGCCAGAAGTGCCCCTGGGTGAGCTGGAAGCTTTCGCGCATCGCCGCCAGCGGCGTGAGCCCGCGTAGCACCAGCAGGTACTCGGCGAAGACCAGTTTGATCATTACCCACATGCCGGGCAGCACGAACATCGAAATCCCGAGCATGATCAACAGGGTGCTCATGGCGGCCAGCAAGGCAAAGGTCGGCCACAGGCGCAGGGCCATGGCCAGCAGGTCACGTTTTTGCGGCTCGCGGCCTTGGCTGCGGGCATCGAGAAACAGGATCAATGCAGCGGTGTACAAGGGGTAGAACAGCAGCCCGACCAATATGCCGTAGGCGGGCGAGGCTTCGGTGCCGACGCTTTGCTCGATCAGTTGTTTGCACACCGATTCGAGGACGACCAATGGCAGGCACAATTGAGTGATGCTCACCAGGTTGCGGCGAAAGAAGTAAAGGGAGTCACGCAAGACGCTTAGCGGATTCATCGATTGATATCGTAGGGTAAAAAGGCAGGCCGTCACTTTAGCCCATGCATTGCAGCGGTCCAACCTTAGGGCCGCAGGGCATGACAAAAGTTTCATGGGGCCTTGCGTTGAAAGCGCCAGCAGCGTCCCCCATTACCCGGTGCATATCCGATTTTCCCCCGGCAATGAGAGGTCGCCATGAACAGCGAAGAACAAACCCTGATCGATGGCCTGTTTGCCCGTCTCAAGCAGGCCGAAGCAGAGTCAGCCCCTCGTGACGCCCAGGCCCAGGCCAGGATCATGGAGCAAATGGCCGCGCACCCGAGCGCCCCATATTACATGGCCCAGGCGATCCTGGTTCAGGAGGCCGCGCTCAAACAGCTGGATGAACAAAACAAGCAGTTACAAAAAGACCTGGATCAAGCCAGGGCCCAAGTGGCCGCGACGACGCCCAACAATGGTGGTTTCCTCTCGAGCATCTTTGGCAGCGGTACGCGCGCACCTCAGGCCGCACCTGCCCAGGCACCTGCTCCGGCAGCCTCGGGCGGTGGCTGGCGTGAACCTTCGCGCGCATTTGGCAATCCGGCCGGGGTGGCTCCCCAGGGCTATGCGCCACTACCACCGGCTGCCGCACCTGCCAGGGCTGCTAGCAGTTTCCTCGGTGGTGCCCTGCAGACGGCGGCCGGCGTGGCCGGCGGCGTGATGCTGGCTCAAGGCATCAGCAGCCTGTTCAATCACAACTCGCAGCCACAGGAAGTGGTCGAAGTGATCAAGGAAGAACCAAGCCCGGCCAGCGACAGCGGTTGGGGCAACGAGCAACAGCAGCTGGTCGGCAACGATACCTACAGCGATCAAAGCGGTTTCATGGACACCGACTACAGCGATGACGGTGGTTTCTTTTCCGACGACGACTCGTTTGTCTGATCCTTTTGCCGACGTTCGGGTGCGGTTCCTGCACCCGATTTTCACAGCACACCCCTTGAGGCTGGCATACTGGGCGCCGAATCGGCCCTGAGTTTCAGCGGCCAGCTGGAGCGCCTTGGCGCCAGAGAGGGTGTGCGGTGAAAAAAATAGCGGTGTTCGCCGATGTCCAGAACCTCTACTACACCGTGCGTCAGGCGTATGGCTGCCATTTCAACTATGCCGCCCTGTGGGCCGATATCAGCCAGCGTGGGCAGATTGTCGAAGCCTATGCCTATGCCATTGATCGCGGTGACAGCAAGCAACAGCAGTTCCAGCAGATCCTGCGCAATCTGGGCTTCACGGTAAAGCTCAAGCCTTACATCCAGCGCAGCGACGGCTCGGCCAAGGGCGATTGGGACGTGGGCATCACCATCGACATCATGGATGCCGCCGACCATGTCGACGAGGTGGTACTGGCCTCCGGTGATGGCGACTTCGACCTCTTGCTCGAACGTATCATCGGCAAGCATGGGGTTGAAGCAGTGGCCTATGGGGTGCCGGGGCTGACCGCCAATTCGCTGATTCGCGCCGCCAGCCGCTACGTGCCGATCGAAGGCCCGTTACTGTTGAAGAACTAAGTTTTTATTGAGGTTTTAGCCGTTTGGAACGTATCGCCGTCATCGACTTCGAAACCACCGGCATCTCGCCGGGAGCTCATTGCCGGGCCACGGAAATCGCCGTGGTCATGCTTGAACAGGGGCGCATTGTCGAGCGCTACCAGAGCCTGATGAATGCCGGGGTGCCGGTGCCGGGCTTCGTTGCCAGCCTGACCGGGATCACCACCGCAATGGTTCGCAGCGCGCCGCCTGTGGCCCAGGTCATGAACGAAGTGGCCGAGTTCGTCGGGGGCACGCCGCTGCTGGCGCACAACGCTTCATTTGACCAGAAGTTCTGGGACTACGAGCTGGCGCAGATCCGGCGCAGCCGCAGCCAAAGCTTCGCTTGTTCCATGTTGCTGGCCCGGCGGTTGATGCCCAGCGCCCCCAATCACAAGCTTGGTACCCTGACTCGCTGGGCCAACCTGCCCGACACCGGCAAGGCGCACCGGGCCATGGCCGACGCCGAGATGGCCGCCAACCTGCTCCAGCATCTGGCCACTGAACTGCGCCAGACCCATGGTTTGGGCCAAGTCTCGCACCAGTTACTGTGCACCTTGCAGAAGGTGCCGGCAGCCAAGATTGGCGAAGCGCTCAAGCGCCATCGCTAGTTCTTTTTGCCGTTGGTTTCCAGGTGGCCCAGCGGCAGGCGCTTCTCGATGGCGCTGGACAGCACGATCGAAGTCTTGCTGAAGCCGAACTGCGCCACGCGGTTGATCAACTCTTCCAGTTCCGGCATCGAGCCGACGGCGGCTTGCATGATCACGCAGGGATCGCCGGTGACGCGGTGGCACTCGGTCAGTTGCGGGATTTGCGTCAGCTCGTCGTAGGTCTGCTGGTTGCCGTGGCTGGCCAGGCGCAATTCGATCACGCATTGAATCGGCAGGCCGATCTTGGTCATGTCCACTTTGGCCTGGTAGCCGGTTATCACCCCGCTGGCCTCAAGCTTGGCCACGCGCTCGGCAACGGCCGGGGCGGATAGGTTGACCTTGCGCGCCAGCTGCGCAAAGGAGGCGCGACCGTTTTCCAGTAATGCGGCAAGGATGATTTTGTCGTATTTATCCATTCGTTCGGATGGGCTCTGGCGTAAGTTTCGAAAGCAAGGCTGGCGCGCATAAATTCCTTTTATTCGAAAGACAAATCTTGTCATAAAAAGGTTTAGCGACTTATTTTCGCCCTGTTGCCTTTCTAAACTAACGCTCCGAAAAATTGTTTGCGAGCCCCGCATGCCTCCCTCTCGTCGCTTTCCCTTGCTGCTGATCGGCGCCTTTCTCGCCTTGTACCTGGTGTGGGGCTCGACCTACCTGGTCATCCGTATCGGCGTGGAGTCATGGCCACCGCTGCTGATGGCCGGGGTGCGCTTCATGATTGCCGGGACATTGCTCTATGGCTTCCTGCGCTGGCGCGGGGTGCCGGCACCGACCTGGCCGCAATGGAAGGCTGCGGGGATGATCGGCGTGTTGCTGCTCAGCTGTGGCAATGGTGGGGTGACGGTGGCCGAAGATGCCGGCGTTGCCTCCGGTGTCGCCGCCCTGGCGGTGGCGACGGTGCCCTTGTTCACCTTGCTGTTCGGCCTGTTCTGGGGCCACCGCAACACACGCCTGGAATGGGCCGGGATCGTGCTTGGGTTGGTCGGTATCGGCTTACTCAACCTGGGCTCGAACCTGCAGTCCAGCCCATTGGGCGCGGCCCTGATCCTGTTTGCTGCCGCCTCTTGGGCATTCGGCTCGATCTGGAGCAAGCACTTGCCCTTGCCTCAGGGGCCAATGGCCAGTGCTGCGCAGATGCTGGTGGGAGGTGCCGCGTTGTTGATCGCCAGCGGCTTGAGCGGTGAGCGCATGGTACAGATGCCGACCGCCGCAGGCTGGGGCGCCTTGGCGTACCTGGTGTTCTTCGGTTCGATCCTGGCGTTCAGCGCCTATATGTTCCTGCTCAAGCACGTTCGTCCGGCAGCGGCCACCAGCTACGCCTATGTAAACCCGGCCGTGGCGGTGTTGCTGGGGATCGTCTTTGCCGGTGAGCAGATCGGCGTCGAGGAATGCCTGGCCATGGCCGTGATCATCAGTGCGGTGGTATTGATCGGCCTGCCGCAATGGCGCAAGCAGTAAGGGCTGCGGACAGGTAAACTGCGCCCATTGCTGAACTCTTTGACGGTACTCCCATGACATTCGCCAAACTTGGCCTGATTGAACCCTTGCTGCGTGCCCTGCAAACCCTCGGCTACAACACGCCGACCCCCGTGCAGGCGCAAGCGATCCCGGCGGTGTTGGCCGGCCGTGACCTGATGGCCGCGGCACAGACCGGCACCGGCAAGACGGCTGGCTTCGCCTTGCCGTTGCTGCAACGCCTGACGATGGAAGGGGAAAAGGTCGCCAGCAACTCGGTGCGAGCACTGGTGCTGGTACCGACCCGCGAGCTGGCCGAGCAAGTGCATGCCAATATCCAGGAGTACGCCGAGCACCTGCCGTTGCGCACCTATGCGGTCTATGGTGGCGTCAGCATCAACCCGCAGATGATGAAGCTGCGCAAGGGCATTGACCTGCTGGTGGCAACACCAGGGCGTCTGCTGGACCTATACCGCCAGAACGCCGTGAAGTTTTCTCAGTTGCAGGCCCTGGTACTCGACGAAGCCGACCGCATGCTCGACCTGGGCTTCACCGAAGAGCTGCGGGATATTTATGCAGCGCTGCCTAAACGCCGGCAAACACTGCTGTTTTCCGCGACCTTTTCTGACCCTATCCGCTTGCTGGCCGGGCAGATGCTTGACGACCCGCTGAGCATCGAAGTCAGCCCGCGCAACGAAGCGGCCAGCACCGTCAAGCAATGGGTGGTGCCGGTAGACAAGAAGCGCAAGCCCGAGTTGTTCAGCCACCTGCTGCGCAAGCAACGCTGGAAGCAGGTGCTGGTATTCGCCAAGACCCGCAACGGTGTCGATCAGTTGGTCGAGCGTTTGCAAGGCCAGGGTGTGAACGCCGATGGCATCCACGGCGACAAGCCGCAGGCCACGCGTCAGCGAGCGCTGGACAGTTTCAAAGCGCGTGAGACCCAGATCCTGGTGGCCACCGATGTGGCAGCGCGGGGGCTGGACATCGAAGACTTGCCATTGGTGGTCAACTTCGACCTGCCCATCGTGGCCGAAGATTACATCCACCGTATCGGCCGTACCGGCCGTGCCGGTGCCACCGGCGAGGCTATTTCGCTGGTGTGCGCAGACGAAGTGCAATTGCTGTCGGCCATTGAAATGCTTACCCGCAAGACCCTGCCACGCCATGAAGAGCCTGATTTCGTGCCAGAGCACCGCGTGCCGGTGACCGATGCCACGGGGCAGGTATTGAAGAAGCCGAAAAAGCCGAAAAAACCCAAGGAGTCGGGTGGCAAGAAGAGCCTGGGGCGTTGGATGGACAGCGGCGATACGGTGGCTGAAGCGCCGGTTACCAAGCCCGTGCGCAAGGTACCGGTGTTCAATACGGGGCCGCGTAAGCGTAAGCCATAAGATTGAGCCAATTCTTGTAGCAGCTGCAGTCAGGCTGCGTCCGCGCGCAAAGCGGGCGTAGACAAGACAGTTGCTGCTACAAAGGCGTGCGCTGGAGCCATTCGAGTACTCCGAGCCCCGCCTTGCGCCCACTGGCAAAACACGCCGTCAGCAAATACCCCCCTGTCGGCGCTTCCCAATCCAGCATCTCCCCCGCGCAAAAAACGCCCGGCATCTGCTTGAGCATCAACTGCTCATCCAATGCCTCGAACATCACCCCACCCGCCGTACTGATAGCTTCGTCCAAGGGGCGCGGGCGCACCAATGTCACCGGCAACGCCTTGATCGCCCGCGCCAGTGATTGCACCTCAGCAAAGGTCTCTTTACCGGTCAATTCACGCAACAACGCCGCCTTGACCCCATCAAGTCCCAGTTGGCTGTGCAAGTGCTTGGCCATCGAGCGTGACCCGCGTGGCTTGCTCAAGGCCGCGACGATCTTGTCCACAGGCTTGCCCGGCAACAGGTCGAGGGCCAGGGTGGCGCTGCCGTTTTGGTTGATTTGCTCGCGAATCTGCGCCGACAAGGCATAGATCAAGCTGCCTTCCAAACCGCCTGCCGTGAGCACGCACTCACCCAGCCTCGATGGCTGGTCATTGAGGCTCAGGGCGATGTTTTTCAGTGGCGCACCGGCAAACTTGTCGCGCAGCAAGGGGCTCCAGGCCATCACTTCGAAGCCGCTGTTGGCTGGCTGCAACGCTGCTAGCGCAACGCCCTTGGCCCCGAGCCAGGGCAGCCAGGCGGCATCGGAACCCAGGCGTGCCCAACTGCCGCCACCCAGGGCCAGCACCACAGCGTCTGCCTTGAGCGCCAACTCGCCTTGTGGATAACTGAACCGCAACGAGCCGTCATCGTTCCAGCCCAGCCAACGGTGTCGGGTGTGGATAACAACACCGGCGTCGCGCAAACGCTTGAGCCAGGCGCGCAGCAGTGGCGCCGCCTTCATGTCAGTTGGGAAAACACGACCGGAGCTGCCGATGAAGGTGTCGATGCCCAGGCCATGAATCCACTGGCACAAGCGGTCGGCGTCGAAGCCTTCAAGCAGCGGGGCAATATGCCCGGCCCGTTCGGCATAACGAGAGAGGAACGCCGGATACGCCTCTGAGTGGGTGATGTTCATGCCGCCCACACCTGCCAGGAGGAACTTGCGCCCCACTGACGGCATGCCGTCGTACAGGTCGACCTTGACCCCGGCGAGGCTCAGCACCTCGGCCGCCATCAGGCCGGCCGGGCCACCACCGATAATGACAGCGTGGGAAGGGTGCGAGGGACGGGTATCGGTCATGGCGGGCTGCACGTTGCGAAGGTAAGCCGCCGATTGTACCCGAGGCAGATGCCTACAGGCAGTGAACAAAAAACAGACAGCGCGCTGCAAGCCAGAGCCTGCCGGGCCTGAACGAGCTTTCGCTCAGGTTATCCACAGGCCGCTCCACAGCCAGTGTGGGTAACTACAGGCTTTCCCACACCCGCTGGGCACTGTGATGAAGAATGCCATGGCGGCGGGCCAGGGCTACTCGATCCTTGCTGTAGCCGCCACCAATCAACCCGACCACCGGTATGTCGCGGCCCAGGCAATGGCGCATCACGCTTTCATCGCGCGCGGTAACGCCTGCGTCGGTCAATTGCAAATAACCCAGGGCATCGTCTTTATGCACATCCACGCCGGCGTCGTAGAGCACCAGGTCGGGCTGGTACAACGGCAACAGGTAGTTGAGCGCATCGTCGACCACCTTGAGGTATTCATGGTCACCCATGCCCCGAGGCAAGGGAATATCCCAGTCGCTCTGCGCCTTGCGCGCCGGGAAGTTCTGCTGGCAATGCAGCGAGACGGTAATGGCATCGGGGGTATGTTCGAGGATGCGTGCGGTGCCATCACCCTGGTGGACGTCGCAATCGAAGATCAACACCCGGCCAACGCGGCCGCTTTCGAGCAGGTAACGGCTGATCACGGCCAGGTCGTTGAAAATGCAGAATCCGGCCGGATGGTCATAATGAGCATGATGGGTGCCCCCCGCCAAATGGCAAGCCAGGCCGTGCTGCAACGCCTGTTCGGCGGCCAGCAACGAGCCGCCGACGGCACGCACGGTGCGCCGAGCCAGGGCTTCGTTCCAGGGCAGGCCCAGGCGGCGCTGGTCTTCGCGCGACAGTTCGCCGTTCATGTAGCGGGCGATGTAGGCCGGGTCATGGGCCAGGGCGAGGATGTCGTCGGGGCAGATTTGCGGGCGCAACAGCGCTTGCTCGGTGGTCAATCCGCTGTCGATCAAGTGATCGTGGAGCAAGCGGAACTTGTCCATCGGGAAGCGGTGCTCGGCCGCAAATGCCGGGCTGTAGTCGTCGTGATAGATCAGGGGCAGGGGCATGGCGGATTCAAACAAGGGGCCGTTAGCGGAATCTTGCCAGTTGCGGCCCGGAACTTGCCAGCGCTTACACTCAATTGCATCGAACAGGAGCCTGTGGATGAATCCGATTCTGGAGCTTGAAAGCCCCCGCTTGCTGTTGCGCCAGTGGCATGACGACGATCTGACCGAATTTGCGAAGTTGTGCGCCGACCCGCAGGTGATGCGTTACTTTCCCGCGCCCCTGAGCCGGCTCGAATGCGCTGCATTGATCGGGCGAATACGGGGACATTTTGCTGAGCACGGTTTTGGTTTGTGGGCTCTGGAGCGTAACGATACCGGTGCATTTATCGGTTTTACCGGTTTGTTTAACGTCGGCTTCGATGCTGCTTTCACCCCAGCCGTCGAGATCGGCTGGCGCCTGGCCCGGCGGCATTGGGGCCAGGGCTTTGCCAGTGAAGCGGCGTGGGCCGCTCTGCGCTGCGCCTTTGGCCAGTTGGGGCTTGATGAGGTAGTGTCGTTTACCACCCGCGACAACACACCTTCGCAAAAAGTCATGCAAGCCATCGGCATGCAGCGCGACTTCGCCGGCGATTTCGATCATCCCCGCCTGGCTGCCGATGACCCCTTGCGCCCCCATGTGCTTTACCGCATCAACCGAGCGCAATGGCTGGAGACCTTGCATGGCTAAAAGACAAAAGGCTGTATGATTTCACCCAAGGCCGTACGGGCAGCAAGTTGCGCTGGAGCGTTGCTCGCGTTTGCCAACCGCGGCGGCCACCGAATTTTAGGAGAATCTTGAATGAGCCATGTGTTGGATGATCTGGTCGATTTGCTGAGCCTGGAATCGATCGAGGAAAACCTGTTCCGTGGGCGCAGCCAGGACCTTGGGTTTCGCCAGTTGTACGGCGGCCAGGTACTGGGACAGTCCCTCTCGGCTGCCAGCCAGACCGTGGAGCAGGACCGGCACGTGCATTCCCTGCATGGCTATTTCCTGCGCCCGGGCGATGCCAGCCTGCCGGTGGTTTATCAAGTCGACCGGGTTCGTGACGGTGGCAGTTTCAGTACACGTCGGGTCACGGCGGTGCAGAAGGGCCAGACCATTTTCACCTGCAGTGCTTCGTTCCAGTACGACGAAGAGGGCTATGAGCACCAGGGCCAGATGCCGCAGGTAGTCGGCCCGGAAAACCTGCCGACGGAGCTGGAGTTGTTCGAGAAGATGGCCGATCAGATTCCCGAGCACATCCGCGACAAACTGCTGTGTGCCAAGCCGATCGAAGTGCGTCCGATCACCGAGAAAGACCCGTACAACCCGGCGGCGGGGGACCCGATCAAGTACGCCTGGTTCCGCGCCGACGGCGTATTGGCCGACTCACCGGCGCTGCACAAGTACATCCTGGCCTACGCCTCGGACTTCGGCTTGTTGACCACGTCCTTGCTGCCCCATGGCAAATCGGTTTGGCACCGCGACATGCAGATCGCCAGCCTCGACCATGCGCTGTGGTTCCACAATGACCTGCGCGCAGACGATTGGCTGCTGTATGCCATGGACAGCCCATGGGCCGGTAATTCCCGCGGTTTCTGCCGTGGCAGCATCTATAACCGCGCCGGCCAACTGGTTGCCTCTTCGACCCAGGAAGGCTTGATTCGTCATCGTAAGGATTGGGCATGAGCCTGGCCGACATTCGTCACTGGGTGTTCGACATGGACGGCACCCTGACCGTAGCGGTGCATGACTTTGCCGCCATCCGTGAGGCGCTGGGTATTCCAGCCGAGCACGATATCCTCACGCACCTGGCGGCGTTGCCGGCCGATGAGGCGGCGGCCAAGCATGCCTGGTTGCTTGAGCATGAACGCGACCTGGCCGTGGCCTCGCGCCCGGCCGAAGGCGCCGTGGAGCTGGTGCGGGAACTGGCCGGGCGTGGCTATCGCCTGGGCATCCTCACGCGCAATGCCCGGGAACTGGCGCATATCACCCTGCAGGCGATCGGTATTGCCGACTGTTTCGCCGAAGAGGATGTGCTGGGGCGTGATGAAGCGCCGCCCAAGCCTCATCCGGGTGGCCTGCTGAAGCTGGCCGAAGCCTGGGACGTTGCCCCCGGTGCCATGGTGATGGTCGGCGACTACCGATTTGACCTGGATTGCGGGCGCGCCGCGGGCACCCGCACGGTCCTGGTCAACTTGCCGGACAACCCCTGGCCGGAATTGACCGATTGGCACGCCGCCGATTGCCGCGCCTTGGCTCGATTGCTGGGCTGACTAGAGGCTGCTGGCGCCAAAGGTATCGCACTGGGTGACCAGGCCCTGGGCGAAACCGGTCTTGAACCAGCGCACACGCTGGGCCGAGGTGCCATGGGTGAAGGAGTCGGGCACGACGCGGCCACGGCCCTGTTGTTGCAAGCGGTCATCGCCGATGGCGTTGGCCGCATTCAAGGCTTCCTCGACATCGCCCGGTTCCAGCCAGTTCAGGCGCTTTTGCGCTTGATAGGCCCAGACACCGGCCAGGCAATCGGCCTGTAGTTCCTGGCGCACCAGCAAGCCGTTGTCGCCCTCCATGCGCTCGCCGCGCTGGCGCGCGGACTGCACCCGGGCCGACACGCCCAGCAGGGTTTGCACGTGGTGGCCGATTTCGTGGGCAATCACATAGGCCTGGGCAAAGTCGCCGGCGGCGGTAAAGCGCTGCTCCATCTCCTGGAAGAATTCCATGTCCAGGTACACCACCTGGTCGGCCGGGCAATAGAAGGGGCCGGTGGCCGAGGTGGCGAAACCGCAGGCGGAATTGACCTGGCCGCTGAAGAGCTTGAGCACCGGGTCTTTATACTGTTTGCCGCCTTGCTGGAAAATCTGCCGCCAGGTGTCCTCGGTGTCGCCAAGAATACTGCGCACGAATTCGGCCTGCTCGTCGTTGGTCGGTGGCGCCTTGCGCGGGCCACTGTCGACCTGGGTGCCTGGCTGGTCCATCTGGCCGGTCAACTGGCCAAGGATCTGCATGGGGTCTTGGCCGGTGAGCAGGCCGATGCCGACGATCACCAGCACGGCGGTCAGGCTCAAGCCCTTGCCGCCCATGCGCATGCCGCCGCCACCGCCGCTGTCTTCACCTCGCGCGTCGACCACGTTATCGCTGCGCCTGCCTTTCTTCCAAAGCATGAGGGCTTCCTCTTGAACTGTCCTTGATCTGATACGGCCTGAAGGTAAAGGTTAGTCCAAGGTCTTGGGCTGTGCGGTCGTCTTCAACTATGCATAACCCTGGGGTTATGGATCTGGCGCGTCTTTTCAATATTCAGTGGGCTTTAATTGCCAGACACTGCTGTCATGCCTGCCTGAGGGCTCTCCAGAAATCCAACAACAGGAGTACGACATGTCTGCCGCAGACACCAGTCGCTTCATCATCCGTGATCGCAATTGGCACCCCAAGGCCCTGACGCCCGACTACAAGACCTCCATCGCCCGCTCCCCGCGCCAGGCGTTGGTCAGCATCCCGCAGTCGGCCAGCGAAACCACCGGCCCGGACTTCTCGCACCTGAGGTTCGGCCAGCATGACAATGACCTGCTGTTGAACTTCAACAATGGCGGCCTGCCCATCGGCGAGCGCATCATTGTTGCCGGCCGCGTGTGCGACCAGTACGGCAAGCCGATCCCGCATACCCTGGTGGAGATGTGGCAAGCCAACGCCGGTGGCCGCTACCGCCACAAGAACGACCGTTACCTGGCGCCGCTGGACCCGAATTTCGGCGGCGTCGGCCGGGCCCTGACCGACAGCGACGGCTACTACAGTTTCCGCACCATCAAGCCGGGCCCATACCCATGGCGCAACGGCCCGAATGACTGGCGCCCGGCGCACATTCACTTCTCGATCAGCGGCCCGTCGATCTCGACCCGCCTGATTACCCAGCTGTATTTCGAAGGCGACCCGTTGATCCCGATGTGCCCGATCGTCAAGTCGATTGCCAACCCCGATGCGGTGCAGAGCCTGATCGCCAAGCTGGACATGGCCAACGCCAACCCGATGGATTGCCTGGCGTATCGCTTCGACATCATCCTGCGCGGCCAGCGCAAGACCCACTTCGAAAACTGCTGAGGAGCACGCCAATGCCTATTGAATTGCTGCCTGAAACCCCTTCGCAGACCGCTGGCCCCTACGTGCACATCGGCCTGGCGCTGGAAGCGGCGGGCAACCCGACCCGCGATGCGGAAATCTGGAACCAGATGGCCAAGCCCGGTGCCCCGGGCGAGCACATCCTGGTGTTCGGCAACGTGTATGACGGCAATGGCCACCTTGTGCGCGACTCCTTCCTGGAGTTCTGGCAAGCCGACCACGCCGGCCGTTACGACAGCGACTACAACCTGGAAAAGCCGTTCAACAGCTTCGGTCGCACCGCGACGACCTTCGATGCCGGTGAGTGGACCCTGCACACCATCAAGCCGGGTGTGGTGCACAACGCCGCCGGCGTACCGATGGCGCCGCACATCAACGTGACCTTGTTTGCCCGTGGCATCAACATCCACCTGCAAACCCGGCTGTATTTTGATGATGAAGCACAAGCCAACGCCAAGTGCCCGGTGCTGAACCTGATCGAACAACCACAGCGCCGCGAAACGCTGGTGGCCCGCCGTTGTGAAGTGGGTGGGAAGCTGGCGTATCAGTTCGACATTCGCATCCAGGGTGAAGGCGAGACGGTGTTCTTCGACTTCTGATCCCCGCTGCGTGTCCTCGTTCCCACGCTCTGCGTGGGAATGCCTCCTGCGACGCTCCGCGTCGCGTTTGGTGGGCGACGCGAGAGCGTCTGGGTCTTCATTCCCGCCCGGAGCGTGGGAACGAGTCCCACTGCGGCGCAAACTCCGGGCTGACCAGCCGTTGGTCCTTGGGCAATGCCGCAATCACACGGCGATCCTCATCATCCAGTTCCAGCTCAAGCGCGGCCAGGTTGCTCAGTTGGTTGGCCTTGCTGCTGGCCTTGGGGATGGCTGCCACATTGGCTTGATCAAGCAACCACTTGAGTGCGACCTGGGTTGGCAGCACGCCATGCTTTTCAGCAATCGTGCACAACTCGGGAATATTTGAGACCTTGTTGCGGGCCAGTGGGCTGTAGGCGGTCAACGCCATGTCGTGCTGACGGGCGAAGTCGAGCAACGGTTGTTGCCCCATCAGCACATGGTATTCAACCTGAATCACCGAGAGCGGCGCGCCCAGCTCCCCGACTACTTTGCGCAATAGCGGCAGCGGGAAATTGGCCACCCCAATGTTTCGTGCCCGCCCTTGTTCCTTGAACGAAACCAGCGTGTCGATGGTCCTGGCCAGGTCCCAGTCCTTGGCCGGCCAATGAATCATGAACAGGTCGATGTAATCGCTGCCCAGTGCCTTGAGGCTGTCCTCGAAGGATTGGCGCATGGCATCGGGCTGCAGCTTGTCCCACCAGACCTTGCTGGTGACATGAATGTGCTCGCGCGGCACCGAAGATTCGCTCAACGCTTTACCTACGGCAGCTTCATTGTTGTAGCCCGCCGCGGTATCGATGTGCCGGTAACCCACTTCCAGTGCCTGAGCGACCGCCCGGGTACATTCCTCGCCGAGCATCGGCCAGGTTCCCAGGCCCAGTTTCGGCATGTTCAAGCCATGACGGTTCACGATGTTGTGCATGTGAAGCTTCCTTGTGCTGAGTTATTCGTAAGTGCTTACGCCCGCGATGTGGCGTCCGGCGATGTAACCGAAAGTCGCTGCCGGCCCCAGGTTGATACCGCCGGCCGGGTAGTGGCCGCCCATGATGCTGGCCATGTCGGTGCCCACGGCATAGAGCCCGGCAATCGGCTGGCTGTGCTCGTCGAGTACCTGCGCATGTTCATTGGTCTTGAGCCCGGCGAAGGTGCCGAAGCAGCCCGGCTCGACTTTGACGGCATAGAATGGCCCTTGCTCGATGGGCGCCACGCAAGGGTTCGGCCCATGCAGGGCGTCGCCCTGCTTGCGGTTGTAGGGGGTGGAGCCACGGCCAAACGCCGGGTCCTGGCCCAGGCGGGCATGGCGGTTGTAGTCGGCAACGGTCTTGCTCAGCGCAAATGCATCGATGCCGCAGGCATTGGCCAGTGCTTCGATGGTCGTGCCGGTTTTCAAGTAGCCGGAGCGAATGAATGGCGTAACGGGCAGCGGGAAAGGGCGGGAGATGCCAAGCCCATAGCGGCGCTGGAAGCTGTGGCTGCAGATCAGCCAGGAAGCCACTTCTTCACCCGGGGCGGCGGCAACCATGGCTGACACATAGTCGTAGTAACCATTGGCTTCGTTGACGAAGCGCTTGCCGTTGGCGAGCACGCCAATGACGCCGGGTTTACCCCGCTCGATGATGTGGGGGAAGTGGCCATGGCTGCCGTCCTTGTAAGGCACCCGGGAGACCGGAGCCCAGGCAACCGGCGAGGCGAGATCGGTTGCCACCGTGCCACCGGCGCTTTCACCCAGGCGCAGGCCGTCGCCGTTGGCGCCCAGGGGCGGCAGGGCCAGGTGTTCATGGCCGGTGGGTGTACGCGGGAACAGCGCCTTGCGCCGTTCGATATCGTTGGCAAAACCACCGGCAGCCAGTACCACGGCCTTGCGTGCATTGATCGTGACCAGGCCACGGGCTGTTTCGATTTCGGCACCGGTCACCCGGCCGTTGTCGCGCAGCAGGCGTTTGGCCGCAGCTGACTCCCACAGCAATACGCCGAGGTCTTCGGCTGATTTGGCCAGGCGCGCGACCAATGCCACGCCATTGACCAGGTGCAAGGCGCGGCCCTTGAGCGCCAGGTCGCACAGGTGTTTGCCCAAGCGTTTGCTCACATGGATGAATGATCGCCAGGAGCGGGTCAGGGTCAGGAATGCCGTGAGGTCCTGGCCGGCCATGATCGGCATGCCCATGAACGAGGTTTCGCGCATGGTCTTGCGCAAGCGCCCCAGCAACTTGCCAAGCTTGCGTGCGTTGTACGGCGCGGCAATGACCGAGCGCCCACCAGTGCCGGCGCCGGGGGTTTCGCCATGGATATCGGCGATAGCGTTACCGTCGGCAAACTGCAGCTCGGTATGTTTTTCGAAGAACGCCACCATGTTCGGTGCCGCCTCGAGAAAGGCGTCGACCATGGGCGCGTTGAATTGCGCGCCCAGTTCATGTTCCAGGTACAGGCGCGGCAGCGAACGATCTTCGATGATGCCCGCACGGCGGGCCAACGGATTACCCGGTACCCACATCCAGCCGCCGGACCAGGCCGTGGCACCACCGAATACGGCGTCCTTTTCCACCAGGATGACCTTCTGCCCATGCCAGGCGGCGGTGACTGCCGCCGACAAACCCGCCGCCCCCGAGCCGATGACCAGGACATCGCAGTCCACCGTGGTTGCGCGTGGTGTGGGGATCGACATGGCAGTGTCCTCAATGATCTTGTTGTAAAAATAGAACCTAGTTCCATATTCTATGGTTCAAGAATCTAAACCGTCATCCAGCCGAGTTGCAAAACTGTGCGAAGATCGAACAGTGTTTGCGCTTTGGCCGGCGCTCTTTAGAATCGGCAAAATTTTCAGGACCCTTGACCATGGCCGGCAGTCAAATCGAACGCGCTTTGAGCCTTCTCGAAAGCCTCACCAGCGACCCCCGCGGGCTGCCCATGCAGACCCTGGCAGAACAACTGGACATCCCCAAGAGTGCCACCCACCGCATGCTCGGTGAGTTGATGCGCCTGGGTTATGTACGCCAGAACCCCGAGAACAGCCGCTACCACCTGAGCACCAAACTGGTCGCCCTGGGTTTTCAATACCTGGCCAGCAGCGGGGCGGATATCGTCCAGCCCATCCTCGACCGCCTGGCTCAGGAAACCGGCGAGCTGGTGCGCCTGGGTGTGGTCGATGGCGAGCGCCAGACCTGGATTGCCAAGGCTCAGGGTGCACGTTCCGGGCTGCGGTATGACCCCGACATGGGCCGTGATGCGCCCTTGTTTTACACCGCCTCCGGGCACGCCTGGCTGGCCAGCATGAGTGATGCCCAGGCCCTGGTGCTGGTGGAGAAGCAGGGCATCGCCAACCGTGAAGACTTCGGCCCTAACGCGCCAGCATCCAATGCCGAACTGCTCGAACGCCTGCGCATCGCCCGTGAACATGGCTACGCGTGGGTGGTGGAAAGCTCGGCGGTGGGGACCTCGGCTTTGGCGGCGGTGGTGCGTCACCCCGTGGGCGGGCGTGTGATTGGCGTGCTGAGTGTGGCGGGGCCGACGGCGCGCATGTCACAGGAGCGGATGCATCAGTTGGCGCCGTTGTTGTTGGGAGCGGTAGAGGAGTTGTCGGGGGCGAGTCTGGCATCCGAGTTTTTTGGTGGCTGACAGGGCCTCATCGCGGGCAAGCCCGCTCCTACAAAGGTCACCGCAGGCCTGTAGGAGCGGGCTTGCCCGCGATGAGGCCCGATAATCAGTCGCAAATACCCAAGGCAACCACAATGGTTGCCTTTTTTTCGCCCAAAATTTCCCACTTGCACAAAAATAGAACTGAGTTCTAAATAAACAGGAGACAACAACAATCAGAGGATCACCGCCTTGAACGCACCCCTTCGGATCGCCCTGATCGGTGCCGGTGTCATGGGACGCCAGCACTATCAGCACCTGCGTACCCTCAGCGAAGCGCAGTTGTGTGCCGTGGCCGATCCCGGCCCGCAAGCAGCTGAGTTTGCCGCTGAGTGCGGCGTGGCCTTTTTTGCCGATCACCGGCAGATGCTCGAACAGGCCAAACCGCAAGCGGTCATCGTCGCCAACCCGAACGCGCTGCATGTCAGCACCGCGCTCGACTGCCTGGCTGCCGGCGTGCCGGTCCTCCTGGAAAAACCGGTGGGGGTGCATCTGGATGAAGCACGCGAACTGGTCGCGTTTTCGGCAAGCACTAGAGTGCCGGTATTGGTGGGGCATCACCGCCGGCACAATCCGCTTATCGTGCGGGCTCATGAAATCGTCAGCCGGGGCGAGCTGGGCAAGCTGACCAACGTCACCGCCCTGTGGCAGCTGCGCAAGCCCGAGAGCTATTTCGACATCCCGTGGCGTCGTGAGGCGGGGGCAGGCATGCTCCTGACCAACCTGATTCACGACCTGGACCTGCTGCGCCACCTGTGCGGCGAAGTCCGACAAGTGCAGGCGCTCACCAGCAATGCGGTACGTGGCTTTGGCAACGAAGATTGCGCCGCAGTACTGCTGCAATTCGAAAACGGCGCGCTGGGCAGCCTGACCGGCTCCGATGCCGTGGCGGCGCCCTGGAGTTGGGAGTTGGGCTCGGGCGAAAACCCGATTTACCCGCGCCAGGCCGACCAACCCTGCTATCTGTTGGCCGGTACCGAAGGCGCGCTGAGTATTCCACAACTCAAGCGCTGGCATTACGCCGAGGCTGGGGCCGGTTGGCATGACCCTTTGCAACAGGTACAGGAGTCGTACCGCGCCGACGAGGCCTTGCGCCTGCAACTGCTGCACTTCATCGCGGTTGCGCGGGGGCAGGTCGAGCCGCGGGTCAGCGCCGCCGATGCCGCGCGCACCCTGGCCTTGATCGAAGCCATCCGTGAAGCGGCGCACAGCGGCCGCGCCTGCGCCCCCCAAACCATCTGAAACAGATTGCTGGAGCATTCATGAGCGAACGTATCTTGTCCCTGGCGGCCCTGACCGTCCTGGAGCTGTCCCCGGTAGACATGGTCGAGGTGGCCGCCCGGGCGGGCTACAGCCATGTAGGCCTGCGCCTTGAGCCTGCGACGCCGCAGGAAAAGCACTTTCCTCTGGTCAGCGACGCCGACCTGCGTCGGCAGACGGCGCAACGCTTGCGCGACACCGGTACCAAGGTGTTGGACGTGGAAATCCTGCGCCTGAAGCCCGAGACCCGTGTCAGCGATTTCGAGGCCTTGCTGGCCGTTGGCGCCGAGTTCGGTGCCAGTGAATTGCTGGTGGCCGGCAACGACCCGGACGAGGCGCGCCAGACTGAAAACTTCGCCGCCCTGTGCGACCTGGCCGGCCAATACGGCTTGCACCCGCACCTGGAGTTCATGCCCTGGACCGACGCCAAAGACCTGCGCCAGGCCCTGCGCATTGTCGAGAACGCCGGGCGGGAAAACGGCTGCGTGTTGGTCGATGCCTTCCACTTCAACCGCTCCGGCGCGAAGCTGGAAGACCTGAGCCGGCTATCGGCCTCTAGCACGCGCTACGTACAGTTGTGCGACGTGGCCGGCCCGCGACCGGATGATATGGAGGAAATCCTGCGCCAGGCGCGCAATGAACGGCGCTTCCCCGGCGACGGCGATTGCGACCTGCTCGGGCTGTTGCGCGCCTTGCCGGCCGACCTGCCCCTGAGCCTGGAAATCCCCACCGTACGCCTGCTCGAGCAAGGCGTCAGCGCCCTGGAGCGGGCGCAATTGGCAATCGACAAGACCCGGGCGCTGTTGACCCACCTGTAATCCTCACTTGCTCAAGAGTTACCGATGACCACTTCCAGCACGCCGCTCGCCGGTGCCAGCCAACCGTTCAAGGGTATTGTGTTGGTCGTGGTCGCGACCTTCCTGTTCTCCAGCCACGATGCGCTGTCCAAATACCTCACAGGCTTTTACCCCGTCATGCTCGTGGTGTGGGCACGTTATGTCGCCCATACCGTGCTGATGATGGGGATCTTCCTGCCTCGCTCGGGCTTGAGCGTATTGCGCACGCGCAGGCCGTTGCTACAGGCATTGCGAGCCAGCAGCCTTCTGGGTACCAGTTTGCTGTTCATCAGCGGCTTGCAGTACATCCCGTTGGCGGAAGCCACCGCCGTGAACTTCCTTGCACCCTTGATGGTGACGGCTTTGTCCGTACCCTTGTTGGGCGAGCGTGTCAGTACCGGCCAATGGTTGGCAGTGTTGACGGGCTTTGCCGGCGTGGTGGTGATCGTTCATCCGGGGGGCGAACTGTTCACGCCAGCCATCTTGCTGCCCCTGGGCTCGGCGTTGTGCTTTTGCTTCTATCAGATTCTGACGCGCAAACTCAGTAAAGTGGACAGCCCGACCACCAGCAATTTCTTTGCGGGGTTGTTCAACACCCTGGTGATGAGTGCGCTGGTGCCGTTCTTCTGGCAAACGCCCAGCCTGTTTCATACCGGCTTGATGCTGGCGCTGGGGACGTTCGGGATGCTTGCGCATCTGTTCCTGACCCAGGCGTTCCGGCACGCGCCACCGGCCATGCTGGCGCCGTTTGGGTACTGCCAGATTGTCTTTGCCGGGCTGTTGGGCTTTCTGCTGTTCTCTCATACCCCGCAGCCAGCGACGCTGGTGGGGATTGCGGTGATTTGCCTGAGCGGGCTGGCGGCGGCCTGGTTGCAACACCGCCGCAAATGAGGTGCCTCGGCGGTTCGTAGCAGCTGCCGTGAGGCTGCGTCGAGGTCCGTAGGACCTCCAATATCTCGAGATTTTGCGCCTGCTTTGCAGGCGGACGCAGCCTTGCGGCAGCTGCTACGGGGAGCCGGTGGTCCGTGTAGAAACCTTTAATCCTCTACACGCGGAACCTTGCGTGGTGCCATGAAGTACATCCACACCAGTGCGATGAAGTACATCGCCGGGATCATGGTGAACAGCACGGTGTAGTTGTTGTTGGTGGTGGTCAGGATGTAGCCCACCAACTGGGTCATGAACATCCCGCCGATGGCCGCGCACATGCCGCCAAAGCCGAACACCGTGCTCATCATGTGCTTGGGCGTGTAGTCCATCACCAGGCTCCAGATGTTGGCGGTCCAGGCCTGGTGCGCAGCGATGGCCAGGGAGATGGCCAGTACCGCGACCCACAGGCTGCTGGCGCCTGCCGCGAAGATCACGCTGACAATGGTGGCGGCGAACAACAGCATCGACAGTAAGCGAGCTTTCACCGGCGCCATGCCGCGGCCAATCAGGAACGAAGACAGGATGCCGCCACCGACGCTGCCGAAGTCGGCGCTCAGGTAGATGATGATCAGCGGGATGCCCATCTGCGTGACGTTGATGCCCAGGCTGTATTGCTGGTTCAGGAACGGTGGCAGCCAGTACAGGTAGAACCAGAACACCGGCGCGGTGATGGCGTAGGCCAGGGCGAAGGCCCAGGTGCCGCGCATGCGCAGGATGCGTGAGAAGGGTACGCGGGTCTGCTCAGGCTCGACTTCCTTCTGGATGTAGTCCAGCTCGGCCTTGTTCACCGTCGGGTGCTCTTCGGGGTTGAAGTACTTCAGGCCCCAGAAGGTTACCCAGATCAAGCCCAGGCAGGCCATGGCGATGAACGCGGCTTGCCAGCCCCAGACGCTGAGGATCAGTGGCAGCAGCATGGGGGTGAGCATGGCGCCGACGTTGGTACCGGCGTTGAAGATGCCGGTGGCCACCGCGCGCTCGCCGGCCGGGAACCACAACCGGGTGGTCTTGACGCAGGCCGGGTAGTTGGCGGCCTCAGTCAAGCCGAGGATGAAGCGGCAGACCATGAAGCCGACGGCCGAAGTGGCCAAGCCATGGGCGCCGGTGGCCAGGCTCCAGAGCAGCACCGCGCAGAAGAACACGCGCTTGACCCCGACCCGGTCGATCAGCCGACCCTGCAGCACGAAGCCGATGGCATAGCCGACCTGGAACCAGAAGTTGATGTTGGCGTAGTCCATCGCCGTCCAGCTCATTT